>JAWKQN010000007.1 GCA_041390125.1 Gemmatimonadota bacterium
TCACGCGGCTGCCGACGGTCACGTCCGGTCGGAACGTCACACCGATGCGCGTCCAGGGCGCGAACCCGTCCCACGTGCCGGTCTCCACCGATGCGACCTGGGGACCCGTGACCGCCAGCACCTCGAAGGCCGGGTTGAGCAGCAGCCCCAGGCCCGAGCGGGTGTCCTCGGTCACCGTGTGCTGGATGTCCCATTCGGCTTCGATCGTGCGGGTGGGGACGTCCACACGGACGTGACCTTCATAGTGCGTGGGCGGACCGGCTACGTCGGTCTGTGCGTCGCATGGAGCGGCGCACGCCAGCAGCAGGACAAGCACGGAGGGAAGTCCGAAAGCGCGTAGGGACATCGAGGAGGCGGTCGAGAGGCGGGGACGATCCGGGACGCTGCACCCTACGCGTGGTGTGGACCCGGGTTTCAGGCGGCGTCGCCCTCGCTCCCGTACACGAAGCGTTCGATCTCGCCATGGATGCGACGCTGCGTTGCCGCCGACGGAGGCTGCGTGAACCGCGAGACGGTCCAGGTCACCACCGCGTTGACCGCCAGGGACCATACGGCGGCATGCATCCCCAGTGGGTGCGGGTGTATGACGAGGGTCCAGTAGAGGACCGCCAGCCCCACGCCGATGCCGCTCAGCACGCCCGTGCGCGTGAACGGCCGGCGACCGGGCAGGCAGACGCCCAGAACGGCGGGCATGAGTTGCAGGGCGCCCGAGCCGGACAGGGTCACCAGCGTGACCAGGAAGGCGAACGTCTTCACCGACAGCAGGTATCCGACCACGAGCAGCGCCAGGACGATGGCGCGACCGACCCAGATGTAGTGCGCAGCCGAGCGGTCCTTGGCCAGGTAACGCTGGTACACGTCCCGCGTGAGCACCGTCATGTTGGAGTGCAGGATCGAATCCAGCGTGGACATGGCCGCCGCCGTGGCTCCGGCCAGGATCAGGCCCGTGAGCCAGGCCGGGGAGTAGCGGAACAGCAGCTCCGGGAAGACCTGGTCCGGGATGGCCAGGTCGGGCAGGACCAGCGCACCGCCCAGCCCCACCAGCGCGGTGGGGATGTAGAGCGTCATGAGGTAGATGGGTGTGGTGGCACCCAGGAACTTGAGCGTGCGGGCCGACGCGGCCGTGTAGTAGCGGATGAAGATGTGGGGCTGGAAGACGATCCCGAACGACAGCGAGATGGTCATCCCGAACCACATCCCGGGTGAGAAGAACCCGCGAGGGCCGGGCAGGGACAGGAGGTCGGGCCGCTCGGCCGCCACGCGCCGCCACAACTCGAGTGGTCCTCCGAAGAGCTCGTAGGACAGCACGAGCGCGCCGATCCACACGGCCGCATACATCCAGACGCCCTGGAGCACATCCGTCCAGTAGACCGCGCGCAGGCCGCCCGCCATGAGGTAGCCTGCGGCCACCACCAGCAGGATCAGGGTGCCCAGCTCGAACGAGATGCGGCCGCCCGAGGCAACCTGGATGATGTAGCCCAGCCCTTGCGCCTGGACCTGGATGTAGAGGATCGTGAACACGACGCTCACGATCGCGACGACGATGCGGACCGCCTCACTCTCGTAGAAGTCCGCGAGCATGTCCGCGGGCGTGACGTATCCGAACGCCTTCCCCAACGCCCAGATGCGGGTGCCGAGCACGTAGGTGATGGCGCCCACCAGCACGGTCCACGTGCCGGCCTCCCAGAAGCCGATGCCGTGCGTATAGAAGAAGCCACCCGAGCCCAGGAACGCGAAGGCCGAGTGGTACGTGGCGCACACCGTCAGATAGAGCACCACGAAGCCGGCCTTGCGGCCGTACAGCAGGAAGTCCTCCAGGTCGACCGCCATGCGGCGGTTGGCCACGATCCCCAGCACGATGCTGAAGACCAGGTAGGCGAAGATCAGGGAGGTGGCGACGACCCAGGGCTGCACCGCGCTACACGTCCTGCGAGAGCGCCCAGAGGAGCACGACGATCATCGCCACGTAGACGACGAACAGATAGGCGTAGAGGAACGGGACGCCCAGGATCCAAGGCTCGACCCGGTTGGCCCAGCCATGCACCACCGGAGGCTGGGCGAGCGCGCAGAGCACCAGGAAGAGGACCGAGGCTGTCCAGCCCGCCCCGGTGCGGGGCAGGTAGTGGGGTCGGGGCACGGGAGGCGGCGTGGGATCGCTCACGGGGCCGCAAGGTGCGGGAGGGCCGTGGGTGCCGGCAAGCGCGGGGCGGGGGGGCGGTCCTCGCCCCGTCGGCGGGCCGCTCCCTCCCTCACGTCGCCGTCCGCCCTCCGCGCCCGAACCACCCCAGGATGTTCTCGATCTTGGCCATCCAGTGGCTGGGTCGCCGCCGGATGCCGTGCGGCTCGCCCGGCACGCGCACCAGCGCCGACTCGACACCCAGGATCTTGAGCGCCTGGTAGTACTGCTCGGACTCCGACATGGGCGTGCGGTAGTCCTCCTCGCCGGTGAGCACCATGGTGGGGGTCTTCACGTTCTTCACGACCGACAGCAGCGAGCGGCTCTCGTAGTGCTCCGGGTGGTCCCACGGCGCGCCCGGGAACCAGTAGTTCATGACGCGGGAGCCGATGTCGGCGGTCAACACGAAGCTGTACCAGTTGATGACCGGATAGACGGTCACTGCGCGGCGGAACCGATCGGTGCGACCCACCATCCACGACGTCAGCACGCCGCCGCCGCTCCCCCCGGTGACGAAGACCTGGTCGGGGTCCACGTAGCCCTTCGCGATCACCGCGTCCACACCCGAATCCAGGTCGTAGAAGTCGTCCCCGGGGTAGGCATGGTGGATGAGGTTGCCGAACTCCCCGCCGTAGCTGGTCGAGCCCCTGGGGTTGGTGTAGAGCACCACGTAGCCGCGGGCGGCCATCATCTGCTTCTCGAAGTCGAACCGGTCGCCGTAGTTGGCGAAGGGCCCGCCGTGGATCTCCAGGATCAGCGGATACCGGCGCTGCGGGTTGAAGTCCGGCGGCTTGACGATCCAGCCCTGGATGTCGCGTCCGTCGTGCGAGGACGGATACCAGATCTCCTCCACCTCACCGAGCCGGCGCGCGGCCAGGATATCCGCGTTCACGGACGTGAGCAGACGCGGTTCCTGACCGGGCCCGGCCTGGTAGGCGACATCCCCCGGGATGTCCGGTCGCGACCAGGTGAACGCTACCCCTCCGCGGGGCCCGACGTCATAGCTGCCACCGGAGTATGCGCTGCCCCCGCCGCCCACGTCCCGGGCCACGTCACGCTGCGCACCGGCGAGCGTGAAGAGCGCGATCTTCGTGTTGCCGCGGTCGTCGTACTGGACGTAGACGCCCCGTCCATCCGGGGCCCACTGCGGGTCCGAGACGCTGCGATCGAGCGCGCCGGACAGCACGCGCGTGCCGGTGCCGTCGCGGTCCATCACGTGGAGCTGCGTCACCTGGTAGCCCTGGTGCTCGTCATCGAAGCCGAGGTAGGCGATCTGCCGACCATCCGGCGAGATCGCCGGCGCGACGTCCGGTCCGTAGCGGCTCGTGAGCGGGCGCACGGCACCGTCCGCGACGCGGAACTCGAAGATCTCGGTGTCGAGCTGCTCGTCCTGCCAGTCGCTGCGCCGGTTGGCGGAGAGGATCAGGTGCTGCCCGTCCGGCGTCCACACCGGCGGGCTCGCGCGGAACACCCCTCCGTGGTGGAAGTCCCCGCTCGAGATCTGGCGGGCCGTCCCGCCTTCGGCCGGTACCACGAACACGTGTGTGTAGCCGGGTGTCAGATACCCGGGGCCGTTGAAGCGATAGATCAGGTCGTCGATGGTCGTGGGGGGCGCCGCCCAGGTGGCCCCCTCCGGCGGGGCGGGGACCTGGGCGATCTGCGTGGAGGCTCGCTCGACCAGGGACGTGAACGCGAGCTGCGTGCCGTCCGGCGACCAGGAGATGCCCTCGGGTCCGTGCTGCAGGCTGGTCACGCGCACCATCTGACCCGAATCCATGTAGCGGACCCAGATCTGCGCGGAGCCTTCGCGATCGGAGACGAACGCGAGCCGGGAGCCATCCGGGGACCAGCGCGGAGACGCGTCTGCGACGTCACCGGTGGTGAGGGGACGATGTCCCGTGCCGTCCGCCGCGACGATCCAGAGGTTGGTGTAGTTGCGGTCGGTCATGATGTCCGAGAACTGCCGGACGTAGACCACCTGCCGGCCGTCGGGCGAGATCTGGGGATCCTGGACGTACTCGAACTCGAAGACGTCCAGCGGCTGGAGCGGCTCCTGTGCGGTCAGCGGGTGCGCCAGGAGCGCCATCGCGGACAGGAGCAGGGCAGGGGCGAAGCCGGGCGAAGCGGGTCTGCGAGGCATGGCGGTCTCCGCGCTACGAGCCGATCGCATCGGGCCGCGGGCGGCGGCCCGGTGTGGAGGAAAGGGGTACGCGACGGCGCGCGGAATCGCCAGGTCGGGCGGCCGCTCCCCGCGTGGGCACGGGCATTGCCTGCCCCGACCGCCATGCGCTCGCCATCGCTCGCACCCTCGGCCGGCTCGCCTGCTTCCGGGCCCCCGGCCTCCGGAACCGACCGTCTGCCCCGCGGGCCCTTCCTGGCCCGTCTGGGGCTGCTGGCGGCCCTGGCGGCCTACACGCTGGCCTGGCGGGGGGATGGGGGCGGCCCGTTATCGGCCGTCGACCTCGCCATCCACGAGACCGGCCATCTCGTGTTCCTCCCGCTCGGGGAGGTCATGCATTTCCTGGGTGGCACGCTGTTCCAGCTGCTGGTCCCGCTCCTCTTCGCCGGGACGTTCCTCCACCGCGGACAGCGCTTCTCCGCGGCCTTCCCGCTGTGGTGGGTGGGACAGAACCTGTGGCACATCGCCCCGTACGTCGCCGACGCCCGCACGCAGGCCCTCCCCCTCGTCGGTGGCGGCGAGCACGACTGGGCCTTCCTGCTCGCCACCTGGCGCTGGCTTCCCTACGACGACGCCATCGGCGCGGCCTGCCAGCTGGCGGGGACGGCGATCGCCGTGGTGGCGCTGCTCTACGGGCTGACCTGGTCGGACGTACCGGACGCTCAGCGGGTGAGTCCGAGCACGAACGAGAACGAATGGCGGACGTCGCGTTCGGACGAATCGATCACCGAGCCCAGGAGGCCGCTGATGTAGTCGCGGACGAGCAGCGTGACGCGGCTCGACCCACCGATCCGCCGCTCGATCGTGAAGCCGGGGGAGACGAGCGATTTCCACGTGGCCGAGGTCGTGACCGAGTCACCTTCGGGCACCACGTCCTCCACCCGGGCTCCCAGCCCCAGGAAGAAGTTGATGCTCAACGCGTCACGGGGATCGCCCCGGTTCGTGAAGCCCACGACGAGATTGCCCGTGTTCGTGTGGTAGTCCTCCCCGACGACGGTGTAGTCCACCCGCGCGTAGCTGGCCTCCGCGCGGAAGGGCACCGGTCCACCGCCGATCTCGGTTCCCAACAGGACCGTCCACCCCCAGCGTGTGGGTGCGAACCCGGGTTGGTCCTGGGCGTAGACCCCGCCCCCCGCGGTGACGGACTGCGCCAGGAGCGGCGGCGCCTGGAGCAGGGCTGCGGTCAGGATCAGCAGGGATACGCGGCGGTCCATGGCGGTCCTCGGTTCGGGCTGCGGTGGGGCCGGGATCGAGCCCCGCTCCGCCTACCCCGTCCCGCGCCTCGGGTGCGCTTGCCGGGCCCGGAGCCGCTCGTCCATGTTGGCCTCCCCTTGCTCTCCCCGGACCCCGCCCTATGCGCACACGTACGTCGCTGGTTCCGCTCGTCTCCCTGCTCCTGGCCGCCTGCTCCGGAGGCGACGCCTCGCCGGACGGTCCCTTCTACGCAGGCAGGACGCTGGAGGTGGTCGTTCCGTACGGGCCGGGGGGAGGCACCGACACCTGGACGCGCATGATCGCGCCGCACCTGCAGGCGGGCCTCGGCGCGGGAGCCGGCGTGGCGGTCCTCAACGAGCCGGGCGCATCGAGCGTGGCGGGAGCCAACGCCTACGTGCTGCGGCGTCGACCGGACGGGTCGGCAGCGCTGGTCAGCGGCAACTCCACCTTCCTGTCGGCGCTGCTCGAGGAGCCGATGGTACGCTACGACTTCACCGAGCTGGCGCCGATCGTCGCGTCGCCGGTGGGGGGCGCGGTCTACCTGTCGCCCAGCTTCGGGATCGACGATCCAGCGGACCTGGGGCGGCTGCGCGGCCAGCTGATCTACGGCGGCATCGCCGCGTCGGGCTTCGACATCGTGCCGCTCCTGGCGTTCGAGCTCCTCGATCTGCAGGTGCAGCCGATCCTGGGCTACGCTTCGAAAGGCGCGGCCCGCATCGCGTTCGAGCAGGGCGAGACGAACATCGACTACCAGACCATGCCGGCGTACCTGAGCAACGTGGTGCCGCTGGTCGAGCAGGGTCTGGCGGTGCCGATGTTCAGCTTCGGTCTGATCGGTGCCGATGGAACCGTGGCCCGCGACCCGTCCGTTCCCGATCTGCCCACCGTGCGCGAGGTATATGTGGCCATGCACGGGCAGGAGCCCAACGGACCGGTCTGGGATGCCTACCAGGCCACGCTCGTGGCGGGGGTGAACATGGCCAAGGTGCTCTGGTTGCACGGAGAGGCGCCGGAGCGCGCCATCGCCGACCTGCGTGCGGCTTCCGAGCGGATGATCTCCGACCCTGCCTTCATCGAGAAGGCGAAGGCCGAGGTGGGTGACTACCCCTTCTCCGTGGGGGAGGACGTGCGTGCGCTCGTCGCACGGGCCTCCCGGCTCGATCCCGGCACGCGCGCCTGGCTCAAGGACTACCTGAAGGAGCGCTTCGACATCGATCGGCTGGGCGGCTGAGCCGCAGACGCGACCCGAGCCCGCGTTCCGTCCGCGCGCTCACCGCACCACAAGGGTCCGCCGCACGACCCCGAAGTTGCCTTTCGCCGGATCCATCGCCAGGACCTCCAACTCGAAGGATCCGGAACGCTCGGGCGTGAGCGAGCCCGAGTAGACGCTCGTGGTGCCGCTGAACCGGAGCGGCGTCTCGCGCAGCACCCGTCCGTTCTCGAGCAGCCGCGCGACGATGGTGTAGTCGTCGGCATCCCACAGGCCTCCGGGTTCCGTCGGACATCCGCACAGCATCGTGACGCGCGCGGTGACGGTCAGGGGCGTTCCGGGCGTGGCCGCGCCGGCGCCGTCCGGCTCCTGCAGCTCGACCGTGAATCCGTACAGCTCGAGCACGATCCCCTCGCCCCGGACGTGCTCGCCCGGCACCAGCAGGAGGGTACGCGTCGCGCGGGGGCCCGATCCCGGCGTGCCGAGCGGTCCCTCCGCCACGATCTCCACGAACGTGGGCCGCTCGAGCTCCACCGTGGCCGTGAAGGCGGCCGCACCGTCCGTATCGTAGATGCGCGCGCCACGCTCGTGCGGCGCCATGATCCGCGAGGTCTCGCCGGTCGACCCCTCCTGGACCCCTTCCGCGAGCACGGCACCGGAGGATGGGTCGCGCAGGGTGACCCGGACTCCGCCGACCCCCGATCCGATCAGCTTGGCGTCCCGGGCGATGACCCGCACCACGACGTCGGTGGACGTCTGGGCGGCGAGGGACAGCGGGGGCGCGGTGAGGAGGAGGGCGCCGAGCACGGTATGCAGCTTCATGGACGTGTCCTGGTGAGGGTGCGGGAGTGCCCCAAGGACCCACGCCGACCTGGTCGCGGGGGGAGTTCCCGACAGACGGACGGGTGGTGCCCGCGCCATGCTGGAGGTGGCGGGACACACGGGTCGTGCGGCTCGCCGGGGGCCCTCCACGCGGAGCGGCGACGATGCGGGTCAAGGACTACATGACCACGGCGGTCTTCTACCTGAAGGCGAACCGCGGGTTGGTCGGTGCCAAGGAGATCATGGGCTGGGCACACGTGCGCCACGTGCCTGTCGTCGACGAGAAGCGGCGCGTGGTGGGTGTGGTCAGCCATCGGGATCTGGTTCGGGCCACCGCCGTTCCCAACCAGGCGGACGGCGGTCGGAACGCGTCCGAGGTGTGGAGCGTTCCCGTGGAGCAGGTGATGTCACGTGATGTCCGTACCATCGCTCCGGACGCATCGATCCGCCAGGCTGCACGCGCCATGCGAGAGGGGAAGTTCGGATGCCTTCCGGTCGTCGACGCGGAGGGCGTTCTGGTGGGAATCATCACGGAACACGACCTCCTCTGGGTCGTGGAAGCACTGGCTCCGGATCCCGACGCCGCAGTGGACGTCGACTCCGGGCTGGCGGTGGGAAGGAGGAATCCATGAAGCGGGGTCTTGTCGTACTCGTGTCCGGCGCGTTGGCCGCGCCTCTGGCGGCGCAGGATGCGTCGCATACGGCGTCGGCCGTCGAGCGCGGGCAGGCGATGTTCGATCTCATCTGCTCGGCCTGCCACAGCTGGGATCCGCCGGCCAAGCTGGCGCCGCCCATGAGCATGGTGCTGGGCCACTACCTGGAGCGCTATGCGGACACGGATGAGGCGTCGGACGCGATCGCGGCCTGGATCTCCGGCCCGGACGCGGAGCGTTCGGTGCTGCCGAGCCACGCTGTGCAGCAGTTCGGGTTGATGCCGGGCCAGCCGCTTCCGGAAGCCGAACGGCGTGCCGTCGCAGCCTATCTGCTGGACCGCGCGGCGCGCGAGGGCGTCGGGATCGGCATGGGCCGAAGGGCTCAGGCGGATCCGCCCGCGCCTGCGGACGGCATGCAGGGCATGCAGCACGGCCAGGGCATGCAGGGCATGCAGCGCGGCCAGGGCATGCAGGGCATGCAGCACGGCCAGGGTATGCAGGGCATGCAGCGCGGCCAGGGCATGCAGGGCATGCAGCAGGGTCAAGGCATGCAGGGCGGTATGTGCTCCAGGATGGAGCAGCCGGCGCGACCGGACACCACGGACGGTCCGGGCGGGCGGTGACGTGGATGGCGGCGGCGACGCACCCGTCGCCGCTGCCCTTCGCTCAGGCCCGTTCCAGGATCAGCACCGTCACTTCCGCGGGAGTCCCCAGGCGAAAAGGGATTCCCCAGTAGTTCGTGCCGGGGTTGATGTACAGCACGCGGTCGCCGTCGCGGTGCAGGCCGTGGCCGTGTTCCAGGAACACGCCGGCCAGCGACCAGTCCCGCTTGGGGAACGCGAGCTGTCCGTAGTGGGTGTGGCCGCTCAACGTCAGGTGCACACCGCGCTGCGCCAGACCGGGCCAGAGCGCGGGATTGTGCGCAAGGGCGACCACCGGCTCCCCGGCGGGGATCCCGGCGGTGGTGCGATCGAGATCGGGTGCGGGCGCGTCCGCTCCCCGGAACCCGCCCGAACGTCCGGCGGGATCGCCCGTGCCCGCCAACCACAACCGTGCGTGCCCTCGCTCGATGGGCACGGCCTCGTTGACCAGCACGTCGATTCCCATGCGTTCCAGGCCTGCCCGCACGCCGCTCCAGCCGGCGTATACGTCGTGGTTGCCCGCGACGGCGTAGAGACCGAGCGGGGCGTGGAGGTCGCCGAAGGCGGCTGCGAAGGGCGCGACATCGGCCACGAAATCGTCCACCTGGTCCCCGGTGAAGACGATCAGATCGGGTGCGGACTCCTGGATCCGCGCGACCACCCGCGCCAGGAAGGCGGTGCGCGTATGTGGCCCCACGTGGAGGTCCGAGACCTGTGCGATGCGCAGCCCGATCAGGTCATCCGCGAGGCCCGCGATGGCGATGGGGAGCGTGCGCACCACCAGGCGCCGCGAGCCCAGGTAGCCGAGGAGCACCAGGAGGACCAGCATACCGGCCGTGACAGCCAGACCGATCCGCCCCGCCCACCCGGCGGACCCCAGCGGCCACCCGACCAGGGCGCCGATCACGCCGCCGATCGCGACGACGGGCATGAGCAGCTGGAGATACCAGAAGGGGCGGAAGATCCACACCCGTGTCCGCGCCGACGGCGCGCCGGCACCGCCGAAAGCGCGGAGGAGGCCCACCAGCGGAGCGCAGACCACGACCATCCACGCGCCGATCGCCGTCGGCAGTCCTCCGGGGACGATCCGGTACAGGAGGAGGATCGTGGGAAGTCCCCACAGGACGCTCCAGACCCCCACGACGGTCAGGAACGGGCGCAGGAAGGAGCGTCGGGAGGGAGTGGCGTCCGGCATGGAGCAGGCCGTACCCGACGCCGGTGGGGCGGGGTCCGGTCGGAGGTCCCGGGGCCGGAGCCGGGGCGCCCGTCGTTTCGGGTAGGCGCGAGCGCCGCCGCGGACCGACCGAGGCCATCAACTTTGTAGATCAAAGTACTTGACATCACCCGGCGGTGATGCCAGCGTTCCGATTCCAGCCCGAGCTGCCTACCGCGGAGCCCGAACGCCATGAGCTCGCTCGTCGAACGCCTCTATCCGCTCCCGGCCACCCGACGCACGCCGCTGTCGTTGCTCGCGTGGTGGGAGTCGCGACGTCTCCTCTACAACCAGGTGGTGGGAGCCACCGGCCTGGTCACCCTGACGGGCCTGTTCATCGCCGTTCCCGACCGGGCGGACCTCTTCGCACCGCCGCTCCTCGGGGCGGTGATCGTCTACGGCCTCGCCGCCAACCTCTGCTACACGTTGGGGTGGGTGACGGAGGTGGCCGCCTGGGCACTCTGGGGCCGCGAGGCACCGCGCATGGGCCCGCTCCTCTTCCGGCAGGGACTGATCTTCGCGGCGGGGCTCACCCTCCTCCCGCTGCTCGTGGCCCTCTTCGTCCTGACCGTCCGCACGCTGCTCGTGGTCCTGGGGCTGGTGTTCTAGAGGACGGCCTGCTGTTCTCGCGCGTCGGGACGCGGACGTTCCGCCGGGCCCTGAGCAGGTCTCGGGGAGACGCTACGCAGCCGACTCCAGCAACAGGCGGGACGCCTGCTCCTGGAATCGGGCGATCGCCTCGTACACGCCGAACCCGACGCCGTCGGCGAACTGCTCCAGCTCGACCATGTGGTGGGTCAGGAAGACGAGGACGGAGCTGTCGGCGGGATCGGCCCGCCACCACCCTCCGAAACCGCCAGGCCAGCCGACGGCGCCCTCGCCTCCGCCGCAGGGGTGGAGGTTCGCCCTCTCGGCGTCGAGCACCACCGCGACTCCGAGACCGAAGCCGTGGCCCGAATCGAGAACGAACCCGGCCCTCGCCCGCTGGTCTTCGGTCAGGTGGTCTGTGACCATCCGTCCGAACGTCTCGGGACGGAGCAGCTGCAGACCGTCCACGGCGCCCGCCCCCACGAACATGCGCGCGAAGGTGAGGTAGTCGCGCGCCGTCGACCAGAGTCCCTGCCCGCCCGAAACGTAGGCCATCCCGGGAGGACGTTCAGCCAGGAAGGAGTCCCCCGGGCCCGTGAGGCGCACGCAGAGCCGGCCCGTGTCGTCGACACCGTGGGCAGAGGCTTGGCGCCCGCGCTTCTCCTGCGGGACGGTGAACCCCGTGTCCTTCATTCCGAGTGGGCCGAAGATCCGGCGCTCGAGCACCTCGCCCAGGGGAGCCCCCTCGATCCGCTCGAGGAGAAGGCCGAGGAGGTCCGTCGAGTGGCCGTAGTGGAAGGACGAACCCGGCTGGTCGATCAGCGGGAGCGCCGCGAGCCGCGCGATCCACTCGTCGGGGGGCACCTCGCTGTCGATGTCGCCGCCCAACGCCCCCCGATACGCCTCCGCGAGCGGACCGGGATGGAAATCTCCGTAGGTCAGCCCCGAGCGGTGCGTCAGAAGGTCTTCGAATGTGATCAGCCGGTTCGCGGGCACCGTATCGCCGAGCGCACCCGCCGTGGAGCGAAGGACGCGCATCCCGGAGAACTCCGGCGCCCAACGAACGATGGGGTCGGTCAACGCAAAGGCGCCCTCGTCGAGCAGCATGAGCGCCGCCGTGGATGTGACCGGCTTGGTCATCGAGGCGATCCGGAACAGCGTGTCCGGCTCCATGGGCCGCCTGGCTTCGAGGTCCCGCCAGCCCGCTGCCGTGGCCCCCAGCACCTGACCGTCCTTCCAGACCACCGCCTCCGCTCCAGCGATGTGGCCCACCTCGACGGCGTGACGGATCGTCGCTGCGATCCGGTCTTCGCTCATCGGCGTCTCATCCAACGGTCCTCAGCGCTCCGCGGCCAACAACGCGCAGCACCCGACGTCCTCGAGAACGCCCCACTTGATCATGTACTGGCGGCGCGTGCCTTCGTAGCGCATCCCGATCTTCTCCATCACCCGACGCGAGGCCGGATTGCGCACGAGGTACTGGGCCTGGACGCGGTTCAGATCCAGCACGTCGAACCCGAAGTCCAGCAGCGCGCGGGCTGCCCGCGTGGCGTAGCCGCGGTTCCAGAACGGGCGCCCGATCCAGTACCCGAGCTCACCGCGGCGGTGGAGCAGCTCCAGGTGCAGGCTCATGGTGCCGACGATCCCCGTCTCGGGCACCTCCACGGCGAGCGTGCAGAAGCTGCGCAGGTCCCACCCGGTGGTGTGGGTCAGGATCCACGCCTCGGCGGCGCCGTCCGGGTAGGGATGGGGCACGTTCAGCGTGGTGTCGGCCACCTCGAACGCGCCCGCGAGCCGCTGCACACGATCGGCGTCCTGTGGCACGAAGGGTCGCAGCGTGAGACCTTCGCCGTGCAGGGTGGGGAGAGGCATCGAGTCGGACCTCGATCGGATGTCTCGCCGGGTGCTGGCGCCGGCGATCAGGGCGCGAGGAGCGCGCGGACCTCGACACGTTCGACGCCGAGCGTGTCCCGCACCAGGCCCGCCACGCGGCTTCCGCGAACGTCCATCGGGCGGAAGCCGTCGGGGACCTGGACGCGGGCCAGCATCCCGCCGGTCCGACGGGCGATCCACCACGTTCCGCCAGCGAGGCTGCGGCCCAGCCAGTGGCTGTCGGCGACCGGGTCGTACGCCTTCAGCCAGAGTCGCCCCTGATCGTCGCTGAAGAGCGCCGAGACGGCCGGGATGGGGTCGAGGGGGGTGACGGCAGCGACCGCGTCCAGGTCGTCCGTGGTCAGGGCTCCGCGGTCGCCGGTCTCCGGGAGCTCTGCGGCGAGCCGTGCCAGGGCCTCCGCCACCGGCGGCCCGGTCAGGCCGTGGACGAGCGGTCCACGCCGCCCGCCGTCGGATCCCACCACTTCCAGGGCAGGACCCACGCCGTCCGTGAAGTAGAGCGCGTCGCCCGACACGGCTCCGACCAGGTGGGGAGAGAACGGGAGCGGCATGCTCGTGCGGGCGCCACCGGGTCGCTGGAACGCCACGCGCCGTATCCCCTGTGTCGGAGCCAGAACGGAGATCTGGCCCAGCCCGATCGCTACGCGCCCGAGGTCCATCCGGTCCGCGGAGACCGCATCCGGCCCGCGCGGTCCCTGCCGGATCCAGCCGACCGCTCCGCTTCCGTCGCCGAAGCGTCCGAGCCAGAGCTCGGCCGAGCCTCCCGGGGCGTGGACCGGCGTGGTCACGACCGGCGCACCGGGGTCCGGTGGGAAGAGCGTCAAGCGGGAGAGACGAGAGTCCCACGCCACCAGCGTGTCCGGGGAATACAGGTGGAGCGCGCTCAGCGACGCGAACTCGCCCGGGCCCTCACCGGCTCGGCCTCGCGTCGTGCGGAGGCGCCCGTCCGCGTCGAAGATCCGGATGCTGGAGCTGCCGCCGTCGGCTACGGCCACGCCCCCGTCCGGCAGGAGCCGCGCGTCCGCGACCCGCGACAGCAGCGTCTCGGACGGCCCGTCCACCGCGCCCACGGTCAGGAGCGGCTCGGACGCGACCCGCCATTCCGCCACGTCCGCCCGTGCGTCCGGACGTTCCCCGCCGGGCGCGCACGCCGAGAGGCAGGCGAGGAGGAGGGCGGCCCGGCCATCACAGGTCGGGCTCCACGATGACAGCTCCATGGGGCTGGCCTCCGGACAATGCCGGTCGAAGACGTCCGCGTACGGACCCGCGAGGTCCCGGGGAGGCACGGTGTGTGGCGCCGCTGCAGCGCGCAACCACCACGTTGACACCCGCCACGCCGCAGCCGGATACTGGCACGGTGGTCGTCGTTTCCCTCCATGCGTGATTGATGCGTTCGTCTCCGAAGGTCCTCGTCGTCGACCTGAACAACTTCGCGCGCTACCCCTCCATCGCCATCGGATATCTGGTCGCGGTCCTGCGTGAGGGAGGCTTCGAGGTGGAGCTGCTCGCTCCGCTCTCCACGGGCATCACCGGCGTCCCGCGCGAGCCCCGTCCGCCCTGGTGGGGCGCGCTCGACCGCGAGTTCCGGTACCGCACCGGGACGTCGCGCAGCCGGGCCGTCCAGCAGATGAGGACCTGGTACACGTCCCGGCGGGTCTCGAAGCTCGCGCGCTCGGGTGACGCGGTGGCGAGGGAGTTCTCCCGTCGCCTGGATTCCGGCGTCGACGCCGTGCTCGTCTCGACCTACCTGATGTATCATCCGCACTGCGTCGAGCTCGCGCGTCTGTGCGGCGAGCGGGATATCCCGTTCGTGCTCGGTGGTCCGTATTTCGCCGTGGCCGACGTCGCACGGGAGTGGGTGGGGATGCCCGGCCTGACCGCCCTGGTGGGCGGCGAGGTCGAGCCGCACCTCTGCGAGCTCGTGCGTCGGGTCATCGCGCGCGAATCCGTGGAGGACCTGCCCGGTGTGTGGCGCAGGGAGCCGTTGTCCCTGCACGCGCCGCCGCTGGCCGACCTGGACGCGGTGCCCTATCCGGACTACAGCGACTTCCCCTGGGATCGCTACCCGAACACGATCGTCCCCATCATCACGGGCCGGGGGTGCGGATGGGGGGTCTGCTCGTTCTGTGCGGACATCACCAGCACGGCCGGCCGCTCCTTCCGCAGCCGCAGCGTGGCGAACGTCCTCGGTGAGCTGGAGCATCAGCACGCGCGGCACGGCGCCCGCCTGTTCGTCTTCACGGATCTGAAGCTCAACTCCAGCGTGGACATGTGGCGTGGGGTGGTCGGTGGCATCCAGGCCGCCGTGCCCGGTGCCCGTTGGATCGGCGCCGTGCACGTCGGCACGCGCGGCCCCAACGGTCTGGACGCCGATGCGCTGCGTGCGGCCCGCGCGGCGGGCATGGTGCGCCTGACGACGGGCCTGGAGTCGGGGAGCCAACGGGTCCTGGACCGGATGGCGAAGGGCACGGATCTCACCGTGACCAGCCGCTTCCTGAAGGACGCCCGCGCGGCCGGCATCTCGGTGCGTACCACCATGTTCACCGGCTATCCGGGAGAGACGGCCGAAGACCTGCAGCGGACCGCGGACTTCCTGGAGGCGCACGCGGAGTGCCTGGAGCGCGTCCCCCTCTACCGCTTCACGCTGAACCACGGCACGCTGTTCGAACAGCAGCTACGCCGTCGCCCCGAGCAGTTCCCGACACTCACGCATCTACGCCCCGATCCGCGCGTAGCTGTGATCCCGCATCATTACACCGAGACGGAGGATCCCGCCTACCGGCGCGGCATCCGGCGGCTGCTCCGCGTGGTCCACCGCATCAATCGCAAGCCGTTGCTGCCTTCCGCGCGCGACTTCGAAGGCGTGATGTAACCGGTGCCGCCCCCTCACCGCTCGTCCCGCTGCATCCATTTCCCGACGTCGGGCGCGCGGAAGTCCACGACCCGGCGGACCAGCGCGGCCGCGTTCCCATCGACGAGCAGGAGATCGCGGTGGGCGGGCCGTACGAAGCCTTCCGCAACGGCCGTATCGAGGAAATCGGTCAGCGGACGCCAATAGCCGGCGACATCCAGCAGGCCGCAGCCCTTGCGATGGATGCCGAGCTGTGCCCAGGTCAGCACCTCGAACAGCTCCTCGAGGGTGCCCAGGCCCCCCGGGAGCGCGATGAAGCCGGAGGCGAGGTCCGACATCAGCGCTTTGCGCTGATGCATCGACTCCACCACCCGCAGCTCCGTCAACCGGTCGTGCGCCACCTCTTTGCGCACGAGCGCCTCCGGGATCACACCGATCACCGAGCCACCGCGGGCGAGCGCCCGGTCGGCCAGCGCGCCCATCAGCCCCACCTGGGAGCCGCCGTAGACGATCCCGTATCCGGCGTCCACGACGGCATCGGCCAGCGCGCGGGCGGCCGTCGCGTACTCCAGCCGGAGGCCGGGGTTGGAGCCGGCGAAGACACAGAGGTGGGGAGGCCCGTCGCTCACCGACCCGGACCTTCCGCAGGGATGGATCCGCCTGTGACGGACATGGGATCTCCAACGCCAGAGGGGAAGGCGACGACCGGATCACCGCCATGGGGTCCGGTCGGTGGAGGCTGTCATGCCCGGAGCCGTCCGGCAACCCGCCGGAGGCTCGCTGCACACTACCGCAGGGTGACGCCGAACCCGATCTCCGTATACCGATGCTCCGCTTCGCGCTGGAGCACGCCGTGCAGGGACGTCAGATCGTAGGTGCCCACGTTGTGGTTCGCGAACAGGGCGACCCCGATCAGGGGCGTCAGGGGAAGGGTGAGTCCGCCCCCGACCGTGTAGCCCACGCCCTTGCCGCTGGCCGTGACGACGGTGGCCGATTGCCCGACCTGCGTGTCCTCCATGCCCTGGCTGGCGATGGCGACGCCCACACCGCCGCGGACGAACGCATGCCAGGTCTGCCAGCTCAGGACGAGGGAGAGGTTGCCGAGCTGGTTGACGAGCGGCGTGGCCGCGGGCTCGGCGTCGCCTTCGCCCGCGACGACGGGCCCGGGGTGGCTGCGGCGCCAGACGCTGGCGTCCAGGCCCACACCGAAGCCGCCGCCGATGTACTTTCCGAGGCTCAGGTGGCCCGTGAAGCTGTCGGTGTTCTCGGGCGCGGAGCAGAAGGCGCAGGGGTCGCTGCGCTGCCCGTACCCGAGTCCGAGCGTCGCGAAGAACGGCAACCCGGGCGCGGCCACGGCCGCCGTGGAGTCGGCGCTGACTTGCGTCCCGGCTGCCGCCTGCGCCCCCAGGGGCAGCACGCTGTGCAGCAGCGCGGCCGAGACCAGCGCCGCGGCCAGCGCCGCCTGGAGCAGGAAGCGTCGGACCTGGGCGGAGGGGAGCCCGGCGTCCGGGGACGTAGCCGGGGCCGGAGCCGTTCGGGACCGTACCGGTGCGCGTGCGGGTTCCAGCATGCGATGACTCCCTGGTAGCGACGAGACGGGTCTCTCCCGGGAGGATCGGCGGCGCGTGGAGCCGGGTTGAGGCACGGCGCTGCGAATGCACCCTGGCCAGGCGGAGGAACGCGATGGTGAGGAGGACACGACTGCGGCAGAGCGCCGCGGCCGCGCTGCTGGAGGTGGGCAGCATCGTGTTCGCGGTCCTGATCGCGTTGGCGGCGGACGAGTGGCGCGAAGGTCGGCAACTCGAGGCGCAGGCCCGGCTGGCCCGAGCGGCGGTCGTCCACGAGCTACGTGCCAACCGGGACGAGCTCCGGTCGTCCCAGGAGTCCATCGACAGGACGTGGAACGCGCTGCGCAGCGCGGCGGATGCGTTCGCTGCCGGTGGGGAGCCGGACGGGCCGGTGCTGGACCTCTCGCTCCCGGATCTGTCCAGCGGAGCGTGGGAGGGCGCCCGCCTCGTCGCCGCGGGCGGCCGCTTCGACCTCGGGTGGCTGGTGCGCGTCGCGCAGCTCTACGAGAACCAGGAGCTCTACGAGGCGTTCCGTCTGGAGGTGCTGCGGACGCTGGGGGAGATGAGCGCTGCCAGCGTCGCAGAGGTCCTGCCGCGCGTGGCCGGCCAACTGGGGCTGCTCCGCCAGCTGCACGAGCAACTCCTCACGAGGTACGACGAACTGCTGGCCGCCGAAGGCTAGCGGTCCTTCTGGTCAGCCGCCGAACCGGCCCGGGATCCACTGGAGGCGGAGGACCGCGCCGAGGGCCCAGAGCGCCGCGCCGGTGACGACGCCGCCCAGCGTGGCCGCCCATGGACGAGCGCGGGCCTCGCGCAGCAGGAACGCCGCCACGAACACGCCGGAGGCGATCACGAACCCCGCGAGCCAGATCAGGACATAGTAGCCCAGGACCCAGCCGAGGTAGCGCAGCAGGTCGGCGCGGTCGCCCGGGCCCGCCATCGTCTCCGGGCCCGCGTCCCGCATCCATTCGCGGATGAACGCCGCCAACGTGACGAGCACCCCGACGCCGCCCACCGTCATGGGGAACACGCGCGCGCGGAACGGGAACGCGCGGGCCGTCCAGGCGGCGGCACCGAAGAGCAGTCCGATCCCGACGAGCAGGAGAAGGCGTCCCAGGCGGCGGCTCACGAGGCCATCCCCCGTGCGGCGATCGAGCCGCGCAGCCGCGAGCCCGCGACGGTGAGCGCGATCGTGATGAGCGCGATGACGATGACGCCGGGATCCCGCAGCCACGCCCACCCGTAGCGCGTCGTGGAGATCCAGAGGTAGCGCTCGGCGCTGGAGGCCAACACGAACCCGATCAGCAACGGAGGTCGGGGGAAGTCGAGGGATTTCATGATCCAGCCGAGCAGTCCGATGCCCAGGAACGCCACGAGGTCTCCCCAGTCGCGCGTGGTCTGGTACGCGCCGGCGACCATGATCACGAGCAGGAAGGGCGCCAACCAGTGCGCCGGGACGACCGAGATCTTCGCGATCGGCCGGGTCATGACCAGGCAGGCCAGCGTGCCCATGACGTTGGCCAGTGCCAGGGACCAGACGATGGTCAGCGTGGAGTCGAGATGGGTGGTCAGCATCGTGGGACCCGGCTCGAGCCCGAGCAGGATCATCCCGCCGAGCAGGACGGCCGTGGTGCCCGAGCCCGGGATCCCGAAGAGCAGGGTCGGGATGAGCGCACCGCCCTCCTTCGCGTTGTTCGAGCTCTCCGGCGCGATGACGCCGCGGATGTCCCCCTTGCCGAACCCGTCGCGGTCCTTGGCCACCTGGACGGCCTGTCCGTAGGACAACCAGTCCACCACGCTGCCACCGAGTCCCGGCACGAAGCCCACGAAGATGCCCAGCACGGAGCAGCGGAGCGCGAGCCAGCGATGCCGGATCACGTCGCGCAGCCCGTCCCGCCATCCCCCCACCATGGTGGCCTCCCGCGCGATGGACTCCCCGGCGCGCAGCAGGTCGAGGATCTCCGGCAACGCGAAGAGGCCGAGCGCCACCACGGCCAGCGGGATCCCGTCGAACAGGTAGATGAGGTCGCCGGTGAAGCGGTAGTGCGGCGCCGCCGGTGCGGCGCCGACCGTGCCGAGCAGCAGGCCCAGCATGCCGGCCAGGATGCCGCGCAGCGGGCCCGCGCCGGAGAGCACACCTACCATCGACAGACCGAGCACGGCGAGCATGAAGAGCTCGGGGGACCCCAGCGCGAGCACGAGCGGGCGCGCCAGCGGCAGCAAGGCGAACAACGCCGCCGCCCCCACCACGCCACCCAGCATGGACGCGAAGAAGGCGGCGGAGAGCGCGCGCTGGGCCTGGCCCTGCCGGGCCAGCGGGTACCCGTCCAGGATGGTGGCCTGCGATCCCGAGGAGCCCGGCACGCCGAGCAGCACGCTCGGGAAGGTGTCCGACGTATGGATGACGGCGATCATGCCGATCAGCATGGCCAGCGCCACGTTGGGGTCCATGCCGTAGATGAACGGCAGCACCAGCGACATGCCGACGGTGCCACCGAGCCCGGGCAGGATGCCCACGACCAGCCCGATGCCCACCCCGGTGGCCATCAGCAGCAGGGCGTGCGGCGCCAGGACGGTGCCCAGCGCGGCGAGCGCGGATTCGATCAGGGGGACTCCCGGGTGACAGGGGGACGGCGGGCGGACATTGTACGGCATGCCGGCCTTCAAGGACCACTTCTCCGGGCACGCTCCGGACTACGCCCGCTTCCGGCCCGGCTACCCCGATGCGCTCTTCGACCTGCTGACCTCGCTCGCGGACCGACGCGAGCTCGCGGTGGACGTGGGGTCGGGCAGCGGTCAGGCCGCGCTCCCGCTGGCCGAACGCTTCGGGCGCGTGGTGGCCACGGACGCGAGCGGGTCCCAGCTCCGGCACGCGCCGGGTGCGCTCTCCCGCCTCGTCTGCCTGGCCGAGCGGCTCCCGCTGCGCGACGGGAGCGCCGACCTGATCACGGTGGCGCAGGCGCTCCACTGGCTGGACGTGGAGCGCTTCGGCGCCGAGGCACGAAGGGTGCTACGACCCGGGGGGATCCTGGCCGTGTGGACGTATCGCTGGTTCCGGATGGAGCCCCCGTTCGCCGAGGCGGTCACCCGCTTCTATGCGCGCGTGGCGCCCTGCTGGCCGCCCGAGCGCGCCCTGGTGGAGTCCGGCTACGCGACGCTCCCGCTGCCGGGGGAACCCGTTCCGGTACCTCTACTCGCGATGCGGGACCGCTGGCCGCTCGCCGCCGTGGCGGGATATCTGCGCACGTGGTCGGCGACGAAGCGGTTCAGCGCTCGCCACGGCGAGGATCCGGTAGCGGAGTTCGAGCGGGACGCGGGTGGGCTGGACGCGGTCGGACCGGACGGTCTGGCGGTCGAGTGGGATCTCGTGGTGCGGGTGATGCGCGTGTGACGCGCGAGGAGAATCGGACGGGTCGATGACACCGTCTGCAGGGCAGGGGAAGACGAAGCGGCGAGCCCCGAAGGCGACGGAGGCGGCGCCGGCCGACCGCGCGCAGGAGCGCCGACGCCGGCGGCGCTACCCGGTTGTCCGGCGCTCCCGCTGGTCCCGGCGCCGCAAGCTCACCGTGCTGCTCGGGATCGTCGCCCTCCTGGGCGGCATCGCCTGGATCGAGGCCCGCACGTCGTTCCTGCAGTCGTGGTACCTGTCTTCGATCGCCGAGCGCGTCCGCTTCCACGTCGAACCCGGACCGAGTCCCACGACCGTGGTGGCGGGTCGCGGCCCGATCGACCTGCGCTGGGGCTACACCGGCATCCCCGACTTCCTCACGCGCGTCCAGGAGGAGGGGTTCCGCATCGAGGCGCAGGCCCGCACCAGCCCCACGATGCGCGAGCTGGTCGCTCGCGGGCTCTTTCCGATCTACGACGAGAAGCTGCAGGGCGGACTGACCGTCTACGACCGCTCCGGCGACGTGCTGTTCCACCAGGCCGACCCCGTGCAGGTCTACACGGAGTTCGATGCGATCCCCGCGCTGGTGTGGCGCACGCTGCTCTTCGTGGAGAGCCGCGAGCTGCTCGACCCCCGGTTCCCGCGCCGCAACCCAGCCGTCGAATGGGACCGGCTCGCCCGGGCCGTCGGTGAAGCCGCGCTGGATGCGGCGGGCTTCGAGCGCAACGTGCCCGGGGGGAGCACGCTGGCGACGCAGATCGAGAAGTTCCGCCACTCCCCCGAAGGACGCACCGGGTCGGCCACCGAAAAGGGACGTCAGATCCTCACCGCCTCCGTGCGCGCCTATCTGGGAGGTCCGGAGACGCTGGAGGCGCAGCGGCGGATCGTGCGGGACTACATCAACACCGTCCCGTTCGCGGCCCAGCGCGGGCACGGAGAGGTCAATGGCCTCGCGGACGGACTCAGCGTCTGGTTCGGCACCGACTTCGAGACCGCCAATCGCCTGTTGACCGCGCGCGAAGGTGCGCTGGAGGAGGGAGAGCGGGCGCAACGGGCCCGCATCTACCGGCAGGTGCTGGGGCTCGTGCTCGCGGTGCGTCGTCCGTCGTACTACCTGGCCGGCGCCCAGGGCCGTACCGACCTCGAGGCGCTGATCGGTGCGCACATCCCGCTCCTGGCGGGGCAGGGCGTCATCTCGCCGGACCTGGCCGTGCGCGCCGCGGCCGCGCGCCTGCGCTTCCTGGACCGCGCTCCGGAGCCGCCGCCGCCGCCGTTCACGGTCCTCAAGGCCTCGACCTCGGTCCGGACCGGACTGCGCTCCCTGCTCGGGGTGTCGTCCCTGTACGACCTGGACCGGCTCGACCTGCAGGTGCAGAGCTCGTTCGACCTGCGATTGCAGGCCGCCGCCGAGCGGGTGCTGGCGCAACTGCACGATCCTGCCTTCGTACGGGCGCAGGGGTTGGACGCGCCGCGTCTGTTGGGGACCGCCGACCCCACGCGTGTCTTCTACACGTTCACGTTGAACGAGCGGTCCACGGACGGGGACCGCGTGCGGGTGCGGACGGACAACTGGAACGGGCCGCTCGACCTCAACACGTCCAGCCGGCTGGAGCTGGGCTCGACCGCGAAGCTCCGCACGCTGGTGACGTATCTCGAGATCGTCGAGCAACTGCACGGACGCTACGGCGGTGCCGAGCCCGACAGCCTGGCTCTGTTGGTGTCCGGCGCGGCCGATCCGCTCTCGCGCTGGGCGGTGGGTTGGTTGGGCGCACATCCGGACGCCGCCCTGCCCGCGATGCTCGATGCGGCGCTGGACCGGACGTACTCCGCCAATCCGGCGGAGCGGTTCCGCACCGGGTTCGGGGTGCAGACGTTCGCCAACTTCGATGGAGCGTTCAACGGTCGCGTGCTCACCGTGCGCGAGGGCTTCCGCAACTCGGTCAACCTCGTCTCCATCCGCACGCTGCGTGACATCATCGAGTACTACGTGCAGACGGAGACGGGCGAAGGCGCGCGGGCGCTGACGGATCCGGATTCACCCGAGCGCTTCGAGTATCTCCAGCGCTTCGCCGACGAGGAAGGATCCACCTTCATCCGGGACTTCTACCGCGCCTACGACGGAGCGCGCGGCAGCGAGCTCCTGGTGGCGTTCCTGCGCAACCACCCGTTGCCGCCGCGCCGGTTGGCCTACGGGCTGCGCGCGGTCGCGGCCGATGCGCCTCCCGAGGTGCTCTCCGGCCTCCTCCAGTCGGAAACGCCTGACGAAGTGCTGGGCCAGGGACAGATCGCCTCCCTGCTGGAGTCGGCGAGTGAAGTGGATTCGCTGTCGCTCATGGACCAGGGCTTCCTGGCCTCGATCCACCCGCTCGAGCTGTTCGTGGTGCGCTACCTCCTCGCCACGCCGCAAGCCTCCCTCAGCGACGTGCTCGATGCCTCGGTGGAGGAGCGCCAGGAGGTGTACGCCTGGCTGTTCCGGACCCGCAGGCCGGGCGTGCAGGAGCAGCGCGTGCGGGCCGTGCTCGAGCTGGAGGCGTACGGGCATCTCCTGGAGTCGTGGCGGCGCGTCGGCTACCCCTTCGCGAACCTCGTGCCGTCGCTCGGCACGGCCATCGGCAGCTCCGGCGATCGGCCGGCCGCGCTCACCGAGCTCGCGGGGATCATCCTCGGCGGGGGCGTGCGTTACCCGGTGCGTCGCATCGAGCGCCTGACCTTCGCGCGCCGCACGCCGTACGAAGCCGTCCTGCGCCGCGAAGGCGACACCGGCGAGCGGGTGCTGTCCAGCGAGGTGGCGGCGGCCCTGCGCGCCGTGATGGTGGACGTGGTGGAGAACGGCACCGCCGTGCGGGCCCGGGGCGCCTTCACGACCGACGGCGGTCTCCCGCTCCAGCTCGGGGGCAAGACCGGCACGGGGGACAACCGGTACCGGGTCTTCGGGCCCAACGGACAGCTGCTGAGCGAACGGGTCACCAACCGTACGGCCACGTTCGTCTTCTTCGCGGGTGAGCGCTACTACGGATCGATCGTCGCCTACGTCCCCGGTGCCGAAGCGGAGAACTACCGCTTCACCAGCGCGCTGCCTTCCCAGATCCTGCGGCTCATCGGTCAGGAGATGGGCGCGCTGCCCTAGCGCCGGCGTGCGGAGCATCGCGCTCGTGAGCCCACGTCGAGCACGCGGTGGCTTGCGGCGATCCCCGTCCGTCCCGACCCTATCTGCCTTCGTCTTCGCCGTCGACCGGTGACGCGGCGCCCGGCCGCTCTCCATCTCCAGAGAACGCCCATGCGGATCCCCCGCGCCCTGATCCTGTCGCTGCTGGCCACCGCCTTCACGTCCCTTCCGGTCTTCGCGCTCCAGCAGGCCGCCGACAGCGCCCGCCGGGACCTTCCCCTGGAGCCGGTACGGACCGTCGAGTTCGACACGGACGAGGGCACCTGGATCTCGCTGGACGTCACGCCGGATGGGCAGGCGATCGTCTTCGAGCTGCTCGGCGACCTGTACCGTCTGCCGATGGAGGGAGGCCGGGCGACCCGGCTCACGGAGGGGATGGCGTACGACAACCAGCCGCGCGTCTCGCCGGACGGGGAGTGGATCGCCTTCATCTCCGACCGCGACGGTGCCGACAACCTCTGGATCGCGCGCGTGGATGGGAGCGAGCCGCGCAAGCTCACGCGCGAGACCCAGAACGCGGTGATCTCGCCCGTGTGGACGCCCGATTCCGAGTACATCGTCTACACCGAGCGCGGCCGCAACACCGAGCTGCACATGGTGCACCGAAACGGTGGGGCCGGCCTCACGCTGGGTGGGGGTGGGAGTGGTGGGGGCGGCGGGAACGGCGGGGGCGGCGCGTCCCGCCCGGCCGAGCTGGGCGCCGCGCTCTCGCCGGATGGCCGCTACGTCTACATGGCGCGGGCCGGTGGCGGCCCCGGGCAGGGCTTTCCGGAGTGGCAGGTGGCGCGCCGCGACCTGCAGACCGGGGACGTGGACGTCCTCACCCAGGCCCAGGGCAGCGCCATCCGTCCGCTGCTGTCGCCGGACGGCCGCCATCTGGTCTACGGCACGCGCCACGAGACGCAATCGGGGCTGCGCATCCGGGACCTGCAGACCGGCGCGGACCGCTGGCTGGTCTATCCGATCCAGCGGGACGAGATCGAGAGCGGAGGTGCGCCCAGCCGTGACCTGCTGCCCGGGTACGCCTTCACGCCGGACGGCAGCGCGGTGCTCTTCACCGAGGAGGGGCACATCAAGCGCGTATCGGTCGCGGACGGCGCCGTGCGCGTCATCCCGTTCGAGGCGCGCGTCGCGCTCGACGTCGGGCCCGAGCTGGACTTCCCCTACCGCGTGCCGCAGGGACCGGTGCGGGCGCGCCTGGTCCAGGATCCGCGTCTCTCCCCCGACGGACGGCGCCTGGCCTTCTCGGTGCTCACCAAGCTGTACGTGATGGACCTTCCCGATGGGACGCCACGGCGCCTGACGGCCGCGGATGCCTGGGAGTTCAAACCGGTGTGGTCTCCCGACGGCCGCTGGATCGCGTACGTGACCTGGGACATGGAGGGCGGTCACGTCTGGAAGATCCGCTCCGACGGGTCGGGCCAGCCCCAGCGGCTCACGAGCGTGGAGGCCTTCTACACGGACCTGGCCTTCTCGCCCGACGGGACCCGCCTGGTGGGCCTGCGCGGCAACGCCTACATGCGCCACCAGACCTTCTCGGAGTTCGGCGGGCTGCGCATCCCGCTCGACCTGGTGTGGCTGGACGCGAACGGGGGGGACGTCCACCTGGTGGCTCCGGCCCGCGGCCTGGGCGTGCCGCACTTCGCGGGTGACCCGGAGCGCATCTTCGTGTACTCGCGCGAAGGCCTGATCTCGCTGCGCTACGACGGCACGGATCGTCGTACCCACCTGAAGGTGACCGGCCCGCAGAGCCCCCGCTCCCCACAGCCGCCCCCAGCCGAGGCCGTGCTCATGCGCCCCGACGGCCGGTGGGCCCTGGCGGCGGTGGAGAACCAGCTGTGGGTGGTGGCCGTTCCGCCCGTGCAGTCGGATCCCGCCAGCGTGTCGGTGCGGAGCCCGTCCGTGCCGGCGAAGCGCATCACGGACATCGGGGCGGACTACTTCGCCTGGACGGACGACGGCGCGACCCTCACGTGGGGGATCGGCTCCACGTTCTATCAGCGGCCTTTCGCCAGTCTGGACTTCACGCCCGAGAGCGGCGGCGGACGGGCGGGTGGCGCCCGGTCGGATTCGACAGGGGCGGACTCCGCATCCGTCGCGGCCGCGCTCGACGAGGACCCGTCCGTCGTGGCCGTGGAGATCGTGATGGAGTTCCCGCGCGCCACCCCCTCGGGCACGATGGCGCTACGCGGCGCCACCGTGATCACCATGAACGGCGACGAGGTGATCGAGAACGCGGATCTGGTCGTGACGGACAACCGCATCACGGCCCTGGGGCCACGGGGCTCGGTGACGCTCCCGATGGGCGCCCGTGAGCTGGACGTGAGCGGCCGCTTCATCGTGCCGGGGTTCATCGATACGCACGCGCACTGGGAGTTCCGGACCCACGACGTGCTGGAGCCGCAGAACTGGTCGCTGGTGGCCAACCTCGCCTACGGCGTCACCGCCGGACTCGACGTCCAGACCTCCACCAACGACTACTTCGCCTACCAGGACCTCGTGGAGACGGGGCAATCGCTGGGTCAGCGTGCCTTCATGACCGGCCCGGGGATCTTCGCCTCCAACGATTTCCAGAGCTACGAGGCCACGCTCCGGTATCTGCGGCGCTACCAGCACCATTACCGCACGCCCAACATCAAGTCGTACATGGTGGGCAACCGCAAGCAGCGGCAGTGGGTGGTGCAGGCCGCGAAGGAGCTGCAGCTCATGCCCACCACGGAGGGGGGCCGGGACCTGCGGCTGGATCTCACGCATGCCATCGACGGCTTCCACGGCAATGAGCACACCCTGCCGGTGGTCCCGCTGTTCAAGGACGTCGTGGAGTTGTACGCCCGCACCGGGATCGCCTACACGCCCACGCTCCTGGTGCAGTACGGTGGGCCGATTGCCGAGGAGTATTTCTACACGACCACCGAGGTGCACGACGACCCCAAGCTCAACCGCTTCTATCCGCACAACACCCTGGACGACCTCTCCCGGCGGCGGGGCCGCTGGGTGCGGGAGGACGAGTTCAGCTTCGACGAGGCCGCCGCGGCTGCCGCCCGCATCCAGCGCGCGGGTGGGCTCGTGGGCGTGGGCGGTCACGGACAGCTGCAGGGGCTCGGGTACCACTGGGAGATGTGGGCGCTGGCGCTGGGCGGGATGACGCCGCGCGAGGTGCTGAAGGCGGCCACCCTCGACGGGGCTCGCATCATCGGCTTCGCGGAGGATCTGGGCAGCCTCGAGCCGGGCAAGCTCGCGGATCTCGTGGTGTTGGAGGAGAATCCGCTCCAGGACATCCGCAACACCAACACGGTGCAGTGGGTCATGAAGAACGGCGAGCTGTACGACGGCGACACGCTGGACCAGATCTGGCCGGTGCAGAGGCCGCTGGCGCCGTTCTGGTGGTGGGACGCGGGGCCGCCTCGGCACTGAGGCGGGTTGGGCCCCGCAGGCCGTCAGGGTTGGCCGACCGGGCCCTTCAGCGGCTCGCGCGGACCGCGCCGGGCGACCGCGCCGCCTGCATCCAGCCCGCCAGCACGAGCAGCGCGGCCACGCCGCCGGTGGCCAGCGCGGGGAGCGTGACCGCCCGTGGCATCAACCCCCGCACCGCGCTCATCACCACCACCCCCGCCAGGCCCCCCAGCACGTAGCCGGCCATCTCGAGCCGGGTCGGCCGCCAGCGCACCACCGCCGGGCGGCGGGCTGGCCGGAAGAACAGCGGCTTCAACCGGTCCCAGTCCCAGCACAGCAGGAAGAGGCCGGCCACCAGCATCGGAGCCGTGATGAACGGCGTGCCGGTGAAGCCCACGGCCACGGTGATGACGAAGATGTTGAGGATGATGGGGAAGAAGATCACCGCCCCCAGCGTGGACGTGGCCGGGATCAGGATCAACACCGCCGCGGTCAACTGCGCCCACCCGATGAACTGCCACCAGGCCCCGGTGCGGTGCAGCGCGTCGAAGAAGTACCCGACGGACGTGTCCAGACCCAGGGTGGTGAAGGGCCGGCCCATGATCTTCACCAGCGAGGTGGGGATGAAGCCGAGCGCGAGCAGGATGCGCGTCACCACCGCGAGGCGCTGGAAGACGGGGTGGGCCCGGGCCCGAGCGTGCAGGCGGTCGAGGCGGTCCTCCATGTCGTGTCGTCCTTTGGCGAGCGGGAGCGGTGCAGTGGGAAGGATGCCGCGGTGCCCCCTACGACGGGGGCGGCTGGGCAGGTTCGCGAACGGAGTCCCCCGGAGGGCGCCGACGCCGCCCGACCCTGGCCGCCCACGGCGTCTTCCGCAATCGGATCAGAGCCATCCCCGCGCCCGCGCCACGGCCACCGCCCGGGTGCGTGACGTCACGCCCAACCTGCCGAACACCGCGCGCAGGTGCGTCTTGACCGTGCTCAACGAGACGTCGAGCGCGCGGGCGATGGCCTTGTTGGAGTCGCCCGCTGCCGCTCGCCGCAGCACCTCGAGCTGCCGCGCGCTGAGCGGGGCATCGGAGTCGGCGGGTGACGCCGCCGACCGCACGCGCTGCGCCCAGCCCGCGGTGGCGGGACGGGTCGCGGCGCGCTCCAGCAGACGGGACCGCAGCGCAGGATCGCCGTCCAGGTGCACGCGGACGAAGCCGCCCTCCTCTCCCGCCGCGAGCGCCTCCGTCCAGAGCCGGTCCGCCGCGCCCGATCGTCCGAGCGCCTCCTCCGCCACGGCGCGCGCACCCAGGGCACGCGTCCGGTACCAGCGCCGTGTGTGTCCCGCGGCGCGCTCCAGCTGACAGGCCGTCCGCGCGAGCGCCTCCCATCGGCCGCTCGCCTCCAACACGGCGACCGCCTGTTCGATCTCGTGGAGGCGGGCCGTCAGCTCCGGCGTGGCCATCGCCTCCAGCTCCGCGGCGCGGTAGTCGTAGGTGCGCAGCCACTCGTCCACTCCCTGCAGGGCGCCGGTGCCCAGCGCGAGCTGCACGCGCGTCGCCGCGAGCCATTCGCGATTGCGCAACGTCATGGGCTCCGCCACGATGGCCTCCAGCTCCTGGAGCCAGCGCTGTGCGTTCTCGCGCTCGCCCCGCACGGCATGCAGTCGGGCTCGCATGCGGGCCACGCCGCTGCGCACGCCCGGGGCGTCGGGGCCTGCCGTGGTCCAGGCCCGGGTCAGGGCGTCCTCGGCTTCGTCCAGCCGATTCCACTCGTACAGCACATAGCCGCGGAACTGCCACGCGAGGGCGCTCGCGCGCGCTGCGTCGGTCCCCGTGGCACGCGCCAGATCGAGCGCAGCGTCGCAGCGGTCGAGCGCAGCATGGAAGTCCCCCGCCAGGAGCGACACGCTGCCGAGCAGCGCGCGCGCCGGGACGGCCAGATCCGGCCGCTCCAGCCGATCGGAGACCTCCGCGAGCACGATGCAGGCGTCGGCCTGGACGTCGGGACGGCCGCTGAAGCGGAAGGCCGCCTGCAGCAGGCTCCCGAGCCGGAAGCGTCGCTCCGCGTCCTCGGGCGGCACGAGCTCGCGGGCGCGCTGCGTCTCCGCGATCAGCGCATCCACACGTCCTTCGCGCAGCGCCCGGGCCGCGGCCTCCATGTGCGCCGTGGCCGCGTCCAGGCGCTCGTCCGTCATCGTCACCCGCATCCTCCCCGTGGGTCGTCCTTCTGACCGATACCACTACGCCACGCCCCGGGCGAGGCTTCACGCTCGACGGGCGCGGACCGCTGGAGGGGAGGAGAGGATGCGGAGGGCGTGGAAGGCGGGGATGGTCATGATAGGGCTCCTGACGCCGGCGGCGGCCGCGGCCCAGGTGGAGCCGGCGGCGCGGGCCGTGGTGGAGCGGGCGGTGGAGGCCATGGGCGGCGAAGCGGCGCTGCGTGGGGTCGAGCGCGTGCGGCTGGACATGATGACCCAGTGGCAGCGCACCCGGTACGACGGGCGTCCCGCCGGCGACCGGCCCTCGTTCGAGCCCCACACGGACGTGCGCGACTACACGATCCCCGCGTGGCGCAACACGCGGGAGTTCGGTCCCCGGCGCATCGTGAACGTGGTCCGGGACAGCGTCGCGATCACCGACCTCGGGAACGGGTTCCAGACCCAGAGCGTCGCCTATGTGGACGAGCGCGACGAACTCTTCGTCTACACACCCGACCGGCTGATGCTGAGGGCGTTGGACGCGCCCAGCCTGACCCTCGGCGCCGACACGACCCTCGCGGGCGAGCGCTACCGGCAGGTGCGCGCCCGCCTGGACGGCCGCCTCGCGGTCACGATCGCGTTCCACGCCGGAACCGGCCTGCCCGCCGTGCTACGATTCCGCCAGGGACATCCCAACGACTTCGGGCTGGTCCCGTTCGGAGCCATGGAGGTCGAGGTCGCCTACGCCGGCTGGCAGTCCAGCGGGGGGATCCACATCCCGACCCAGTGGGACATCGCGCGGGCCGGCAGCCCCTACAAGCGCATGACCGTCCAGCGGGTCGTTTTCAACCCGGACTTCCCAGCCGACTCGTTCGCGGTGTCGGATTCGCTGCGCCACGCGTTCGTCGCCACCCGGGCGCCCATGCACGACCGTCCGGTGGATTCGGTCACCGTCGCCACCGACGGGCTGGTGCAGGTGCACGGGTTCGGTTTTCCGGCCGGCGCGTTGCGCGTCGGGGAGGCGTGGCTGCTCCTCGAGGCCGGGCACGCGCCACTCTCGCTCGAGCGGGGTCGCGAAGCGCTGGCGCGGTCGGGCGTGCCTGCCCCGACCGGCGCGCTGGTCGTCGGGGCGCGCCCGGGCAACGGTGGGGTGGTCAGCCTCGTCCGGGAGGGCATCCCGGTCTGGACGTCCCGCGCGGCGGCGCCCTTCCTCGACGTCATGCTCGCCAACGAAGGGGTGCCCGCCCGCAACGTCACCGTGGTCGCCGAAGGCACCTGGGTGGAGCTGGGTGGGGCGCGGGTCCGGCTGGAGCCCGTGGACCTGCCCGACGTGCACGGCTCCCTGCTGCTGTGGTCGCCCACGCTGCGCTGGCTGTGGGCGCCGGACGCGATCACGCCGCTGGACCTGTCCTTCGTGCGGGCCGCGGCCGCCGCCCACGGCTGGGACGTCCGCGCGGTCGGGACGCCCCGGGGGCTGTGGGTGGAGGAGGAGGGGGGCGAGGGCCGGTGAGCTGGCCGTCGGCCCGTGGGACCCGCCGCGCGTGGCGGGCCCCACCGGCGACAGCCCTTGGTCCGATCCGCTAGCGGCGGCTCCGCCCCTCGTCGGGCGTGGCCGTATCCTCCAGCACCTCCGGCGGCGTCCAGAACGCGCTGTTGTCCGGGGTCGCGCCCGCCACGGCCTGCGTGTAGAGCGCCGCGTTGAACAGGATGCGGAAGTTGCCGAAGGGCTGTCCCCGCCACTGGGGCTTCATCCCCAGCAGGATGACGCGGCCTTCGCCGTGCTTCACGTCCACGCCGGCGGCGTAGCCGTTGAGGTGCTCCTCGCCCAGCAGATACCCGGACATGAGCGGGGAGCCGTTCTCCGGGTACTTGGCGAACACCGCGCCTTCGAACCCTTCGTCCGTCGTGAAGACCGGGCTCCGGCCCACGACCACGGCGGCGGGGTTGGGCATGCCGGACATCAGCGGGTGGGCGGGATCGACCTCCATCTCCACGATGGAGCCGCTCATGAAGAAGTCCGTGGATTCCACGTCCGCCACTACGTTGCGGACGGGTAGATGGAGCTGGTCGATGGCCCACAGCGCGCTGTTGTTGAGCGTCACCAGCGTGCCGCCGGCGCGCACGAAGGCGTCCACGGCGCGCACGCCCTCCGGGCCCAGGCCCCCGGCGTAGCGGGCGGGCACCGAGCCTGGGGCGAAGCCCTCCATGATGGAGCGACCGGACATGTCCACGACGACCAGCACGTCGTACCGGTCCCGCAGCTGTCCCGCCAGCACGTCCGCGTTGTAGACGTTCTGGAAGTCGAAGTCGAAGCGCTCCAGCACCCAGCGGGTCCAGCCCTCGTCCATGCTGGCGTCCCAGGGCCGGTAGAGACCGATCCGAGGCTTCTGCACGGTGGGGCCGCTGGCATTGGCGCGCGTGGTCTGCACGTGCAGGTCGCGCGCGGCCGTCTCCGCGGCGCCGAAGCCGCTCACGAGGAAATGCCCGGACGTGCCCGGCGAGCCGTCCTCCGCGGGCGTGCCTGCCTGGAAGCGCACCTGAGCGCCCGCCGCCCAGGCCCGGTTGAGCAGGCGGAAGGCGTTGTTCTGGCGGGCGTCGATCACCACGGCGTTGCCGCCGCCGCTGATGCGTCCGGGCGGGGGCACGATGGCGGTGGCCACCGGATCGGAGTCGAAGCCCACTCCGATGGGCGAGTCGAACGCCGAGGCGTCCTCCACGTCGGCGTCCCAGGCGGTGGCCTCCCCGCGCACGGGCTCCAGGGCGTCCCGCACGGAACCCTCCAGCGGCGCGGCCGCCTCCACGACCCGCACCCCCATCTGGTAGGGAAGCGTCCAGCCCGAGACGTCGTAGGGCTGATCCGGGGGCCCCTCGGGGTACTCGCGCAGGTCCGGATACTCCTGCACGTCGAAGAGCTGCCGTACGTAGTTGGCGAACGGCTGGTCCATGGGGATCACCCAGGTGCCGGCGGCGTGCGCCACGCCCTCGACCGTCACGGCCTGGGTCAGCCGATGCACCTCGATCCCGTTGAAGGCGAGGCGTCGCAGCATCTCGACGGCCGCCACCGGATCCGCCTGCTCCGGTGAGATGAAGTAGGCGTAGGGCGGCGCGGCCGTGTACTGCTCGATCACGTCGCGGCCGGCCTGATAGCGGTTGTAGAGCAGGTCCGTCTTGTACTTGGCCGCGATGTCCAGCACCGAGATGGACGCCGTCAGCATGTAGTCCACGGCGTCGCGCAGATGCCACCAGCCTCCCGCCCAGGGGCTGGAGTACAGCGACTGGGGCCGCAGATCACGCGTGCGGGCGGGAAAGTCCTCGATCGTGTAGAAGTGGGGCGTGGCGTAGCGGTAGAGCGCGGTCTCGGTGAGGAGCGAGACCACGTTGTGGAAGTTGTTGGCGTGGTCCATGAAGCCGGGATACCAGTTGTCGAACCCGGTGCCCATGTGGGTGGCACCCTTCTGTCCCCGTTCCTCGAGGGCGGCTGCCATGCTCATCCCGATGAGGTTCACCGTCCGCCACATGAGCGGATGCACGTACGGACTGACCGGCTCGGCGAACGGCGGGATCCAGATCCGGGTGGGGAAGGGGGACGACTGGTGGTGGTTGTACAGGATCTGGGGCTCGTACTCGCGCGCCACCCGTGTCGCCATCCGGGACTCGATCTGATTGATCATGTAGCCGTCCCGGTTGTTGTCGTGCCCGATGTACTTCTGGTACAGGAACGGCGTAGGCGCGACCTCGTACGGCGTCCCCAGGTTGGAGCGGTACCACTCCGCCACGAGGGTCTGCCCGTCCGGGTTGATGGACGGCCAGAGCATGAGGATGACGTTGTCCAGGATGGCCTGGATCTCCGGATCCCCGTCGCCGGTCACCAGGTCGTAGGCGAGCTGGATGGTATGCTGGGCGTGCGCGACCTCGGTCGCGTGCAGCCCGCCGTCGATCCACACGATGGCCTTGCCGTCGCGGGCCAGCTGCCGGGCCTCCTCCTCTCCCAACCCCTCCGGATGGGCCAGGCGGCGCGCCGTCTCCAGGTGGCGGTCGAGGGCCTGCAGGTTGGCCGCGGAGGAGATCAGCGCGATGTAGACCGGGCGTCCGAAGGAGGACTCGCCGACCTGCCGCAGCTGGAGCCGGTCCGTGGCGCCGTCCAGGCGCTGGAAGTAGGCCAGCGACTCCTCGAAGGTGGCCAGGTGGAAGTCGGCGCCCACCCGGTGACCGAGGACGGATTCGGGGGTCGGGATCTGGGCCGCGAGCGGCGGGGCAGCGAGGAGCGCGGCGAGCAGCGCAAGCGGGGCCGGACGGGCTAGCGGCCTGCGGGACTGGAACATGGGCCTCTCGGGCGGAACGGACGGGCCGGCGATCGGGTGCCGGGAAACCGGCCGAATATGGACCGCCGGGCTTCGAGGCGGAAGCCGAGTCCCGCCGCCATATCCACCGCCGGATGGCGTAATGGTTCCGGGGCGGGGAATCGACTACTTTCCCGACCTGGCGTGGCTCGCGGGCCCGGGTTTCCCGCCGAGGTGCGCCGACTCGTGCCTCTGAGCAGAGGAGACAACGTCATGACCCAACTTCGTCCGACATTCGGCCGGGCCGTGACCCTGGCAGCGCTTTCGCTGGCGCTCGCCGTCGGGTCGCTCTCGGCGCAGGCCACCGGCACCATCGCCGGCCAGGTCACGGACAGCCAATCCGGCCGTCCGCTGTCCGAGGCCCAGGTCTCGATTCCCGGAACGGGCATCGGGACGCTCAGCAACTCGAGCGGGCGCTACATCCTGCTCAACGTCCCCGCCGGTCCGGTGACCGTGCGTGTGGAACTGATCGGCTTCGGCACCACCACCCAGCAGGTCAACGTCGGTGCGGGGCAGTCCGTCTCGCTGGATTTCCAGCTGGGTCAGACCGCCATCTCCCTGGACGAGCTCGTCGTCACCGGGGTGGGGCAGGCCACCGAGCGCCGTGCGCTCGGGACCACCGTGGACGTCCTGAGCGCCCAGGCCATCGAGACGGCTCCCGTGGGCAGCGTGCAGCAGCTGCTCCAGGGCCGCGTGGCCGGCGCCACCGTCAACACCACCTCCGCCCAGCCCGGCACGGGCGCGCTGATCCGCTTCCGTGGCGTAACCAGCGTGTTCGGCGCGCAGACGCCCGTCATCTACGTGGACGGCGTGCGGGTGGACAACTCGCAATCGACCGCCGCCGGGACGGGCGGTGAGCAGTCCTCGGCTCTGGCCGACCTGCTCACCTCCGACATCGAGCGCATCGAGGTCACCAAGGGCGGAGCGGCCTCCACGCTGTACGGCTCGAACGCCGCAACCGGCGTGATCCAGATCTTCACCAAGAAGGGCACCCCGGGCGCGCCGCGCTTCACCGCCCGCGTGGAGCAAGGCATCGACACGCCCGACCTCAAGTACATCTTCGACACGGGGGCCATCTTCCCCGACGAGGTCGCCGGGGGATCGTCGGGCACGTTGCTCGCGGACAACTTCTTCCAGAACGGCCACACCCAGGGCTACTACGTGGGTGTGAACGGCGGATCGTCCGACATCACCTACAACATCTCGGGCCGGATCGACCAGGCGGACGGGATCCAGGTGAAGAACAACAGCGTGCTGTACAACCTGCGCGCCGGCGTGCAGGCGAACGTGTCCGAGAAGCTGCGCGTGGAGTTCTCGGGTTCGTACACCCGCAGTGACTTCGACCGGCTCTTCAACGGCACGGCCATCGCCGACCCGCTGACAACCTTCGAGGTGGGGGATGCGCTGTTCTTCTCGGGGGCCGAGAGCCTGGAGGAGGCGCTCAACATCTTCCTCCGCCCCAGCATCACGGAGGAGGTCAATCGCTTCATCTTCAGCGCCGGGGCCTACTACACGCTGAACGACCATTTCACGTCGCGGCTGACGCTGGGCATCGACGACCGCAACAATCAGCAGCGCATCCTGGAGCCCATCGGCTTCACACCGGGCGAGGTCACCGGCGAGCTGGACCGCTTCCAGCGTGAGTTCACCTCCGTGTCCGTGGATGCGGCGGGGACGTTCTCCTATCCGCTGGACGGAAACGTGACCTCCTCGTTCACGGTCGGCGTTCAGGGGTTCCGGGACGACGTCAGCACGATCTTCGCTACGGGAACCACCTTCGCGCTGCCGGGCACCAACGACTTCGGCGCGGCGGCCGACATCATCGCGAGCGAAGGCAACAGCGAGCTGTTCACGGGTGGCGTCTACTTCGACGAGCAGCTCAGCCTGTTCAGCAAGCTGTACCTGGGCGCCGGGCTGCGCCTGGACGCGGGCTCCAGCTTCGGGGACCAGGTGGACTACGAGACCTATCCCAAAGCCACGGCGTCCTACGTGGTTTCGGAGGAGGAGTTCTTCCAGGACGCGCTGGGAGGCATCTTCTCCGAGATGAAGGTCCGGGCGGCCTACGGGCAGACGGGCAAGTTCCCCCCGCCGTTCCTGCGCGATCGCAGCTTCGCGTCCACCCCGTTCCGGGGTGAGAGCGCACCGCGCTTCGACAACCCGGGCAACGCGGACCTGCGTCCCGAGAAGACGTCGACCTTCGAGGCCGGCTTCGACGCGGCGCTCTTCAACAACCGTGTGGGCCTGGGCTTCACGTGGTATGACGCCACGACCACGGACGCGCTCTTCGCGGTCCCCGAGCAGCCCGTGACGGGCCTGGGCACGCAGACGCGCAACCTGGGGGAGATCAACAACCGGGGCATCGAGGTCACCCTGGACCTCAACCTGATCAACACGCAGAGCGTGTCGTGGTCGGTGGGCGCCACCTACAACCAGGTGGAGAACAAGGTCGTGGACATGGGTGGCGCCGCCGCCTTCTTCCCGGACGACCAGAAGCACGTGTGCGGACCGCCGCTGGATTGCGACCCGAACACGCCCGGCCTCGAGGTGCTGCCGGTGGGCGCCTGGTTCGTGACCACACCCATCGACACCAACGGGGATGGTCTCAACGATGGCTCCGAGCGGCGGTACACCGGCGGTCAGGCCTTCCCGGACAAGAACGGTAGCTTCAACACCCAGCTCACGCTGGGCAGCAACCTGACCCTGTCGGCGTTGGCGGACTGGGCCGGCGGCCACCAGGTCTTCGACTGGGGCTCGGTCTGGGCCACGTTCAACAACATCTATCGCGCCAACCTGGAGCAGTGCCCCGCGGGCAAGGATCCCTGCGATCGCGGCTTCCCGCTCCGCTACAACCTGGCGGGCGTGGAGCAGGGCGAATACAGCCAGAGCGCGGCGCGCTCCGCGTTCCTCTACGACGGGGACTGGTTCAAGCTGCGCGAGATCTCGGCGCGCTACGCCCTGCCGGAGAACCTGGCGGCCGGGCTGGGCACCAGCCGCGCCACTCTCTATGGCGCGGTCCGCAATGTGTGGATCTGGTCCCGCAACGGCCTGATCGACCCGGAGCTCTCCGGTGTGAACGGCGCCGGCCTGGAGCTGGGATCCGAAAGCTCGATCACGATCTCGGCGCCGCGGTCGTTCAAGTTCGGCGTCGAAGTGGTCTTCTAGGAGAGGCGAGCCAACATGACAACCAAGAGCATGGCGAGACGGACCGCCTCCGGAACCGCGTGGTTGCTGACCCTGGCGCTGGGCGTCGGGGCCTGCGACTTCCTCGATCCGACCAAGGTGGACAACCCCACCACCACGGACGAGGATCTGGCGGAAGCGGAGCGGCCCACCGAGGCGCTGCTCCCCGGCCTGCGCGCGCAGTTCGCGCGGGCCGTGGGCGCCACCGTGAGCACCACGGAGAACGCCTCCGACAACTACTCGATCCACGGCACGGGCATCCTCAAGCAGTTGGACGACCCGTACCAGACGGACCCCACCATCGTCGATGCCACCGGCACCGGGAGCGCCAGCGCCATCTACTGGCACAACCAGGAGCTGCGTGCGCTCGGCGACTTCGTGATCGACGTGATCGCGGCCGACGACCCCACGGCCACGGCCGATCAGATCGCGGAGGCACGCTATTACCGCGGGATGGGGCTCCTGCACCTGGCCGAGAACTTCTCGGCCTTCCCGTTGGAGAAGGACGGCACACCGTTGCCGGCCAGCGAGGCCCTGTCGCGGGCCATCGCCGACCTGAGCGCCGCCACCAGCGGGCCGCTCGGGACGGCGGCCAAGGCGGCGCTGGCGCGGGCGTACCGCTGGCAGGGGGATGCCACCCAGGCCATCAATCAGGCAGTCGAGGTGCTGGCCGCCGACCCGGCGTTCCTGTTCCAGCAGGAGTACGACTCGCAGTCGATCGAGAACAACCCGTTCGCGTATCTGTTCCTGCGGGCGCTCCAGGAGATGCAGCCGCTGCCGCGACTGGACTTCCTGGATCCGAAGTACACCAGCCGTGAGGCAGGCATCGCCGTGGCCAAGGCCGAGGAGATGCACCTCATCATGGCCGAGGCCCGCTTCGCGCAGGGGGACTTCGCGCAGGGGAAGACCCACCTGGGCAACGCCATCCGGCTCGCGCACCAGCGCGGAGCCACCGACTTCGTGGACAACGATCAGCGGCTCAATGCCGACCTGAGCATCCGTCCACGCAACGAGGAGATCCGGGTGGCGGCCGAGCCGGGAGCGCCCTTCCGGGCGGGCCTGGTGCTGGACCGGCCGGACGAGAGCATCCCGGTGCCCACGGTGTCGGGGACGTCACTGGACGCCGACTCCATCGAGGCCATTCCGGTCTCGGAGACGGAGAACCTGTGGCATGCGCTCTGGTTGGCGCGCCAGGAGATCCTCTTCCTGGAGGGCCGCCGCATGGCGGACCTGGGCCTCAGGTTGCCGATGATGCTCCGGGAGATCGATGCCAACCCGAACATCTCCGACGGGGACGCCGGGACGCGCATGACCATCCCGGCGTACATGACGCAGGCCGTGGCCGAGGTGATGGATACCTTCACGCCGTCGTCGCCGTACGACGCGTCGGAGAACCTCACCACGACCGAGGTCACGATGGACATCGACCTCAACCGGTTGCTGGCCCAGCGGAATTCGAGCCCGTTCAGCAACTAGAGGCGACACGCTCCGGACCTTCGGGTCCGGGATTCCGCAACCGGACGGCCGGCGGGGGTGACCCCGCCGGCCGTTTCGCGTGCGAGGGCAACGTCCTGGTCGGCGTCGATGCGCTTCCGGAGGCCGACCGCCGGGCAACTCCCGAGGCAGGCCCACGGCGGTCGGACGAACCCCGTCCGCAGACCGCCCCACGCCTCAACGGGCACGATCCCTGTAGGGATGGCGGGGGATGAGGGCTCTCGATCGAAACGGAGGGATGGTGCGCACGGACGCGGGGCAGGGTCGCTGGAGGGCGGGGAACCACGAGCAGGCTCCGGAGGCCCGCAAGGCGCCGGGCAACCGGGCGGGTGCGCTGGGCCTCCTGGCGGCGCTTCCCGGCGCCTGGCTGTTGATCCCGGAGGTCCCGGCCCTGCCGTACCCGTGGAGCGGACGCGTGGGCACGGTGTTCCTGTCGTTCGGGATCCTCCTGGCGGCGCTGGGGCTGATCCTGGAGTGGCGAGGCCCCCGGCGCCCCACCGCCCTCGTCCCGGCCATGGTCCTGCTGGACTTCCTCCTGGCCCTGGCGGGCCTCGCCGCCTGGCGTACGGTCTTCGCGTATGATGTCCTGGCGCCGGAGGCGCCCGCCGGTGCGCGGGTCTGGACACCGGATCGCTCGACCGCCAGAGCGGCGGTCCTGCTCGTGAGCGACGATCCGATCGATGCGCCCCTGCTCCCCCGGCTGGCCGCGGCGCTGGCCCGGGAGGGGGTGGCGGCCGCCGTCCTGGTGGACGGCTCGACGCCGCAGGACGGCGACCTGGCCGCCCTGCGGGCCCTGATCCCGGCCGCCGAGCGCGTGGGCGTGGTGGCCTTCGGGGAGGCGGGCGCCGATCCCGCCTGCCTGGACGCGCTGCCGCTCGACTTCGTGGCGCTGATCTCCACCTCGGTGCCGACCCCGCCCGCGCTGGGGGCCGTCGGACCGGACCTGCTCGGCGTCTATGCCTTCGAGGACACGCTGCTCAATCCGCACGCCGAGGCACAGGCCCTCGCGGCCGCGTTCACCGCCTCGGGTCGGGCGCGCGCGCAGGTGCAGGTCTTCCTGGGGTCGGATCACCATCTGCGCAGCGTCACGCGGCGACCGCTGCTGCCGGCTGCCTTCGGCACCACGTTCGTCGCGCGGCTCGCGTCCTGGATGGAGGGGGAGGGCTTCTAGGCTCGGGAGCCGCCCGCCGGGCACCCGAGCGCCTCGCGCGCGGCCCGGATCTCCGGTCGAGCCCGCTTCATGGTCGAGCCCGCCTCCTGGTCGGGTCAGGCCCTCAGCGGGGCGCGGAGCTCTCCAGCGTCAGCGCCGAGCGTGTCACCAGGTCGCGGTAGCCCCGGAAGCCTCCGTCGCGTGCGGCCTCCGCGAATGCGCGGAACGGCTGGAGGAGCTGGACGCTGTAGTAGCCGGGCACGGGGTTCAGCACCGGGTCGTCGATGCCGCCTCCCCCGAAGTAGCTGCGGATGAGCAGCCCATCCTCCGCGAGCGGGAGTGTGGCCATGGTTTCCGCGAAGTCCACGAAGGAGCCGTCGCTCCACAGATAGAACTCCACGTTCGACGTGTAGAACGCCGTGATCTCCAGGCCCAGGCGGCGGACCTCCGCGCCGATCGCGCGCAGCGCCTGGCGCCCGGCGAGGTTTCCCACCACGGGGACGACCCGATTCTCCTCCTGCAGCGCCTTGAGCCACTGGAAGTCCCGCTCCTCCACGAGGTAGCTGGCGGGCGCTCCGTCCAGGTCGCGCTCCAGAAGCAGGTCGCGGTGGGTGGGATAGAAGAAGCGCGGGCGCCGGCCATAGGAGCGGAAACGCAGATCCAATCCGCTCGTGATGAACTCGCGCTGGAAGCGGTCCAGCGTAGCGAGGCTCTCTCCGTCGAGGGGGACGCCGAAGGAGCGGACCTGCTCGGCGACGCGTGCCCGCACTGCGGCACCGTCCTGCGGCCCCGCGGGATGCTCATCGATCCACGCGATCAGCTCCGGCAGGGGTCGCTCGTCCCAGGCGGCCAGGTCGTCCGGGAGCGGGCGCGCGTACAACAGCGCCAGATACTCCAGGCGATTGCGCGCCATCCCGAACAGGGCCTTGAAGAGCAGGTGCTGGATCAGGTTGTCCCGGCGGATGTCGACGAGGAAGGCGATCTCGGGCCGGAGCGCGGCCATGTAGGAGAAGTTCTGGTCGGGCCCCACGCCCAGGTACGCGCCGCCCCGGAGCCCCGACCGCTCCAGCGCGCCCATGGGGTGCAGATAGCTGGATTCGTTGGAGATCAGGTTGTCCGTGTCGAAGTAGCCGCCGGGCTCCGACAGACGCGCTACCAGCGCACCGAAGGTGGTGTCGGGAAGGGGAGCGGTGGACGCGCGCAGCGGGGCGGCGGTGCCGCCGTGCGACGGCTCCGGACTGCACGCCGCGCCAGAGGCGACCAGCATGAGCAGGAGGACAACGCGCCGGCCGCGGTCCGATCCGCACGAACGGAGGACACGGGCGTCGGCGCACGGGTCCGCGGAACGACGCGGAGGAGACCCGCCGGCGCGCTGTCCGGCTACGGCGGCGGGACGCGTGGGATCTACCCGTGCGGCGGAAACGGTTTGGCCGTCCATGGATCGTCCGGCTCGAAGGTCGACCAGAGGAGCCGGGACACATCCCGGAGCAGCACGAACCCCTCGTTGTCCCACTCCCAGCTCGTGTCCTCCTGGTCCTTGGTGATGACACAGAAGACGTAGTCCCCGTGGGGGGCGTTGACGAGCACGACCTCGGAGCGGGACCGATCGACCGCCCCCTGCTTGGAGGCGGTCTGCACCCAGGGTGGTATCTCGGACAGCGCTTCGTCGTTCCAGTAGATGCGCGTCAGCATCCGGTACATCTCTTCATCGGCTCGGGGGCTCACGGCGCGGCCTTCGCGGATCCGCACCAGCAGCTCGGCCATCTCACGCGGCGTGGTCTGCCCCCAGCCGTAGCGCTCCCAATCGGCGCGCCGGCCCTCCGTGCGCGAGTTCACCCGCGTGCCGCGAAAGCCCTGACCGTCCAACCAGGCGTTGATCGCCGTGCCGGTGCCCACCAGCGACTGCAGCCAGAGGCTGGCCGTGTTGTCGGACGTGGTGATCATCAGCATGGCCACCTTGGAGAGGTGGATCTCCTCCCCGTCCGCGAACGACCCCAGGATGTCCTCGCCCTCATAGAGGAGCGAGTCCCGGTAGACCAGGGTCTGCTCGAAGTCCAGCTCGCCTCGTTCGATCCGGTCGAACAGCGTGACGAGGATGGGCACCTTCACCATGCTGGCCGTGGGGAACAGCGAGTCCGGTTGGATCCAGGCGCTGCGACCGTCCCCGAGATGTCGCACGTAGATGCCCACGTCCCCGCGGAAGTCCGCGACCAGCGAGTCCAATCGCGCCTGGAGCGCCGCATCGTGCCGCTCCTCCCGAACCGGGGCCTCCGCCGGAACGGATGCGGGGGGATCGGCACAGGCGGCGACCAGAAGGGAGAATCCCGCGAGGACCGACACGGTGCGCGCCAGCGGGCGGAGGCAAGGATGCGAAGTGCGCATGGGACGGGGGGTGTGAGAGAACCGGACAGGATGCCGGCCGGCTGCGGTCGGCGGCGAGCGGCCAACATGCGTGCATCGGGTGGGAGCGGCCAGCGCGCGGGCGCCGTGGCCCGGGGGCGCGGCGCCCGACACGGGGCGCCGCCGCGCTGCGCGCCCCGATGACCCCGCCCCCGTCGATGGTCTGCCCCTGCCCCCCACCAAGAGACGATCGCCGCCCCCCGATCCGGGAGATGTGGGTGCGAGGCGGGGCGACGATCGTTGGAGGCGTCCGGACGATCCACACGGGAGGACCCATGGGCGAGCGACGGCGTCACGCGGTGGTGGTGGGTGCGGGCTTCGGGGGGCTGGTGGCCGCGGCGGCGCTGCACCGGCACTTCGAGCGCGTGACCGTGCTGGAGCGCGATGCGCTGCCGGAGCGTGTCCACCACCGCAAGGGCGTTCCCCAGGACCGGCACGGCCACGGGCTGCTCACGAGCGGCGTGCGCGCGTTGGAACGCCTGTACCCTGGCCTCACCGCCGAGCTGCAGGCTGCCGGGGCGATCCCCGGAGACGTGGTCGGACACGTCCGCTGGCATCGGCACGGCGCCTACCTGCATCGGGCGCCCGCGGGACTCGAGGGGCTGCTCCTCGGTCGGCCGTTGCTGGAGGCGACCCTGAGGGAGCGCACCCGCGCGCTGCCCGGCGTGCTCGTGCGCAGCCGGGTGGTGGTGGAAGGGCTTGTGCGCACGCACGCGCAGGGCCGGATCACGGGAGTCCGCGTACGGGAGGTCGACGGGGTCGCCCCCACGGAGCTCGAGGCCGATCTGGTCGTCGACGCCGGAGGCCGAGGCTCGCGCCTCCCGCGCTGGGTGGCCGAGCTGGCGATCGATCCGCCGTCCGAGGAGCGCCTGGACGTCGGCGTGGGCTACGCGTCGCGCGTGTACCGGCGTCGGCCGGAGGACCTGGAGGGCGACCACGGCGTGGTGCTGGCGGCATCGTCCGGGGGCCGCCGCGCGGGTTTCCTGCTGGCACTGGAGGATGCGCGCTGGATCGTCTCCCTGGTGGGCGTCGGCGGCGATCACCCACCCGTGGATGAACGGGGGTTCCTGGACTTCGCGGGGAGTCTGGTGCGGCCCGACATCTACTCCGTCATCCGCCGCGCCGAGCCCCTCTCCGACGTCGCGCAGTACCGCATCCCCGCCAACGTGCGGCGCCGCTGGGAGCGGATGAAGGATCTGCCGCGCGGCGTGCTCGTGATCGGGGACGCGCTGTGTGCCTTCAATCCGCTGTACGGGCAGGGCATGAGCGTGGCGGCCCTGGAGGCGGAGATCCTGGACGCCGCGCTGACCCGGGGGGGGGCGCTACGAGCGTCGCTATCTACGCCGGACTGCGGCGCTCGTGGGCGGCGTCTGGGGGCTGGTGGCCGGTGAGGACGCGCGCTTCCGCGCCGCGCCGTACGAGGGGACGCGCAGCGGCCGTCTGCGTGAGTGGTGGCTCACCCGTGTCCACGTGGCGGCCCGTACCGACCCCGTGGTCTGCGCCGCGTTGTTCCGCGTCGTGAACCTACTGGCGCCGCCGCGGAGCCTTCTGGCCCCGACGTTGCTTCGGCGCGTCCTGCTCCAGCGACCGCAGCCAGCGGCGAGCCTCGGCGCGGACCCGTTTGGGCGCCGTGCCCCCCAGGACGTCGCGCCGCGCCAGCACCGCCGGAAGGGCCAGCTCACGCTGTAGGTCCCCGAGGCCGGGTGCCAGGGCGTCCAGCACGTCGCGGGGCAAGTCCTCCAGCTCGCAGCCGTGCTCGATGGCGGTCCGGACCGCGCGTCCCACGACGTCGTGCGCATCGCGAAACGGCATGCCGCGGCGCACCAGCAGGTCCGCCAGGTCGGTCGCGTTGAGGAATCCACCCTCCGCCGCGGCGCGGCAGCGCTCCGCGTCGTAGTCGACGGAGCGCACGACGATCTCCATCACGCGCACACAGGCGTCCGTGTGGTCGAGCGCGTCGAAGAGCGCTTCCTTGTCCTCCTGCAGGTCCTTGTCGTACGCGAGCGGAAGGCCCTTGAGCGTCATCAGCAGGCCCTGCAGGTGCCCGGCCACCCGGCCCGTCTTGCCGCGGATGAGCTCGAGCGCGTCGGGGTTCTTCTTCTGCGGCATCAGGCTGGAGCCCGTGGAGACCGCGTCACCGAGCTGCAGGAAGCGCGCTTCGTATGAGGCGAAGAAGATCCAGTCTTCGGCCAGCCGGGAAAGGTGCGTCATCAGGAGCGCGCAGACGAACACCAGCTCCACCACGAAGTCCCGGTCGCTCACGGCGTCGAGGCTGTTGCGTGTGGGGCCGGCGAACCCGAGCGCGGTGGCCAGGGCGCTCCGATCCACCGGCCAGGCCGTCCCGGCCAGGGCGCCCGACCCGAGCGGACAGGCGTCCAGGCGGCGACGGGCGTCGGTCAGGCGGCTCCGGTCGCGGGACAGCATCTCGACGTAGGCCAGGGCATGGTGACCCGCGGTGATCGGCTGGGCGCGCTGCAGGTGCGTATAGCCCGGGAGGGCCAGGTCGGCGGTGCGCTCGGCCAGCTCGGCCAGCGCGCGCATCACGCCCGCGATGGAACGATCGAGCGCAACGCTGCGGTCCCGGACCCACAGACGGAGGTCCGTGGCCACCTGGTCGTTGCGGGAGCGGCCCGTGTGCAGCTTGCGCGCCAGGTCGCCGACGCGCTCGCCGAGCGCCGCCTCCACGAAGCTGTGCACGTCCTCGGCGGCGGAGCGCTCCAGGGGGCTGGGATCGGCCGCCAGGTCGCGCCCGAGCTCCTTGAGCGCCTTCTGCAGCGCGCGCACCTCCTTGCGGGTGAGCACACCGGCATCCCCCAGTGCGCCGGCCCACGCGACGCTGCCTTCGATGTCCGCATCGATCAGGCGGCGATCGAACGGAAGGCTGCGGTTGAACGCGTCGAACGCCGGATCCAGATCGCCCGAGAACCGTCCGCCCCACAATGCGCTCACGACGTGCTCCGGTCCCGTTCGGCCGCGACCTTGGCCGGAAGACCGTACAGGCGGATGAAACCGCCCGCGTCCGCGTGCTGGTACGTGTCGCTGTCCTCGAACGTGGAGAGATCCTCGCGGAACAGGGAGTTGGGGCTGGTGGCGGCCAGCGCCGTGGCCGTGCCCTTGTACAGCCGCACGCGCACGTCCCCGGAGACGGGCTCGCACACGGAGGCGAACAGGGCGTCCAGCGCCCGCCGCTCCGGCACGAACCAGCGGCCGGTGTAGACCAGGTCGGCGTACTCCGGCATGAGGTGCTCCGCCAGGCGCGCGGTGTCCTTGTCCAGCGTGATCGAGCGCAACGTGCGCGCGGCCTCGAAGATCACCGTGCCGCCCGGGGTCTCGTAGACCCCGCGGGACTTCATGCCCACCAGCCGGTTCTCACAGATGTCCACGCGTCCCACGCCGTGGGCACCGGCGCGCTGGTTGAGGTGGGCTACCAGGGCCTCGGGCGCGAACGGCGTGCCGTCCACCGCGGTCGGGACGCCCTGCTCGAACGTAACGGTGAGCTCCTCCGGCCGGTCCGGGGCCTCCCACGGGTGGGCCGTCAGCATCCACACGTCGTCGGGCGGGGCGTTGCCCGGGTCCTCGAGCGCACCGCCCTCGTGGCTGATGTGCCAGAGGTTGCGGTCGCGCGAGTAGATCTTCTCGCGCGAGGCCGTCACCGGGATGTTGCGCGCCGCGGCGTAGTCGAGCGCCTGCGTGCGGGAGCGGATGTCCCACTCGCGCCAGGGCGCGATGACCTTCAGGTCGGGCGCCAGCGTCTGGTAGCCCAGCTCGAAGCGCACCTGGTCGTTGCCGCGGCCCGTGCAGCCGTGGGCCACATAGGCGGCGTCCACCTCGCGCGCGTAGTCCACCTGCGCCTTGGCGAGGATGGGGCGGGCCATCGAGGTGCCCAGCAGGTAGCGGCCCTCGTAGACGGTGAGCGCCCGCACGCACGGCCACACGTAGTCGGCCACGAACTCGCGGCGCAGATCCACCACCTTGCACGAGGCTGCTCCCGATGCGAGCGCCTTCTCCTCGAGCCCGTCGAGCTCGCCCTCTCCCTGGCCCACGTCCCCGGCCACGCAATGGACCTCGAGGTCGTAGTTCTCCTTGAGCCAGGGGATGATGATCGACGTGTCGAGGCCGCCGGAGTAGGCGAGGGCGACGCGCTCCTTCATGGCACGGTTCCTTGTCGAGGATGCGGACGCGCCCGGCCGTTCCGGGCACCGCCGCGGGGAAGATCGGGTGCGAGGGGCCGCGGGAGAAGGGCCGCGGCCGGATCGGACGCGCGTCCGGGCCGTCCCTCCGCCGCGCGCCCGATCTCAGCGGTCCGGGCCGTCTCTGCGCGCCGCGCCCGGTCGGACCGTACGCGGCTGGACCGCCGGCTCCCTCGGACGAGCGCCGCGCCCGGCCTACCGGATCAGCCGGATCCGTGGGTTGATCGGGTACAGCCATTCCACCCCGCGCTCCGTGACCACGGCGTCGTCCTCGAGCGGGATGCGCGCCTTGGCGCCGCCCCACTCGGGGACGGCGGTGTACGCGAACAGCTCGATGGAGAACAGGTTGCCCGGCCGGACCTCGTACGTCAGGCGCAGCGGATTGAAGAAGGCGATGGACGGGCCGATGCCGTGGCCCAGGTTCCCCACCGAGTGGTTGCCGAACATGATGTCGGTGGTGGGCGTGTCGTAGGGTCGATTGAACTCCTCCATGGGCCGGAAGCCGGCGTCGCGCAGCGCCTCCACGAGCGCGTCCGAGTTGGCCTGGGCCGTCCGACCCGCGCGGATGGTGCGCTTGATCACCTCGCGCGCCTCCACGCCCCGGTCGAACGCGTTCACGAGGCCAGGGGGAGCCGTCGTCTCGCCCTCGCGCAGCACGTACGCGATGCGCTTCATGTCGGTGTGGAAGTTCAGGAAGCCCACGCCCCAGTCGATCATCAGCAGGTCACCGCGCTGGATGATGCGCTCGTTGGAGGTGGCCTCGATGCCGTTCGGTCCCGTCACGTAGACGGACGGGAAGTCGAAGGACGTCCCCAGCCCCCGCACGCGCAGCTGCTCCATCATCCACCAGGCCACGTCCTCCAGGGCGGTCACGCCGGGCGTGATCACCTCGTTGGAGAAGGCGCGCTCGGCGATCTCGCGCGAGATCTCCCCGGCCTCGGCGAACGCGGCGATCTCGGAGGCGACGCGGCGGGAGCGGAAATCGGAGATCAGCTTCTCGGCGGAGACCAGCCGTGACGCCCACGGCTCGCCCAGCGTCTCCACCAACGCCTGGTGGCTGGTATACGAGAGGCCATCGGCCGCGCCGATCTGGCGGGACATGTTCACGCCGATGCGGCGCGGGGCGCGCTCGGCCACGAAGGCACGCAGGTCGACGGACGACAGCACCTGATCGTAGGCACCGCTCTCCTCCACGCGGTAGCCGTCCACACCTGCCGCCACGCGCTCGATCCGGTCGCCCCCCCGGTCCGTGAAGATGTAGTAGCCCACGGATCCCACGTATCCGCCGCCCAGATCCTCGACCAGCGGGTCGGGCAGCCCCTCCTTCACGACCGTGATCCACATGTCGATGCCGTTCTCGCGCATGGCCTCGGGCAGGATCAGGTCGAACTTGTCCCGGCGGATCTGCGCCATGCGCTCCCAGCGGCGGCGGGCCTCCTGGGCCGACGCGTCGTGCGGCAGCGACGCCGCGAGGAGGGGCAGCACGAGGGTGGCCAGGAGCGGGAGGGACAGCGAACGGCGGGACGGGCGCATCGGGGGATCCGGATCCAGGGTGGCGGCGGTCGAGCCGGGAGTATGGGATGCGGCCGCCGCCGGGGCGAGCCGGGCGCCCCGGACGGAACCGGCGTCCGGAACGGGGCGGTGGATGGGGGTGGGGTCTGCTCGTCCCGGCCTACGGGAGCGACGACCCGCTCAGCCCTCCTCGTCGACCTCGATGCCCTCGAGCCGCATGACCTCCAGCGCGTTGGTGCTCGGGAGCGGCCCTTCGCGCAGGCGGTAGTCGAAGGTCATCTGGCCGTCCATCACCGCGTCCGTGAAATGGACCACCCGCGCATCCACCGTCGGATCGTCCGCGAGGGCGGCCAGGCTGAGGTCGTGGGTGGAGACCAGCGTCGCGGTCGGGCCCGTCACGAGGCGCTTCAGCACCGCGACGGTGCCGGCGTGCCGCTCCCGGGAGTTGGTCCCCGACAGGATCTCGTCCAGGAGCACGAGCGTGGGACCCGGCGCCGCGGCCGTATCCAGGCAGAAGCGCAGGCGGCGGACCTCGGCGTGGAAGCGGGACAGACCGCTGCGCAGGGAGTCCTCCACGTTCATGGAGGTGACCACCGACAGCGGCCGCAGACGGAGGTGGGTGGCGGGAACCGGAAGGCCGGCGCGGGCCAGCACCACCGCCAACCCGGCCGAACGCAGCCAGGTGCTCTTGCCGCTCATGTTGGAGCCGGTGACCACCACCAGCGCGCCTTCCTCCAGGAGCTGCACGTCGTTGGAAACGCGCGCTGCGCGGGGCAGGAGCGGGTGCGCCAGGGCGGTCGCGTCCAGCAGGGGCCCCGCCGGATCGCAGACCGGCCAGGTGGCGTCCGGCGTGGCCTCGGCCCAGGTGGTCAGGGACAGCAGCGTCTCCAGGCCTGCGACGGCGCCCATCCAGGCGCCCAGCTCGCTGCCGTGCCGGGCCTTCCAGCGCAGCAGCGCGCGGCGGGCCCGCACGTCGCTCAGCAGGAGCACGTTGCCCGTCAGCGCCCAGTAGGCGTTCTGCCGTTGGGCGAGGCGGTGTACGGCGCGCTGGAGCTCGGCGACGGCCGCCGGCGCGGGTGAGCCGGGGTCCGCCACGGACGCGATGGTCTCCGACAACAGCGGCGAGCGGAAGGACAGGGTCGCGACGGTCTCCAGCACCCGGGTCCACGCAGACAACGTATCCGCCACGCCCGTGAAGCGGTCGGTGAGCGCGTCCAGATCCCGGAAGCGCCGTGCGTAGAAGACGTTCACGAGGTACGGCCCCAGCGCCCAGAGCCAGTGCCAGCCGAAGACCAGGGTCAGCGCCGCGCCGGCGAGCGCCGTGAGCGGCAGCACGAGGGTGAGGATCCGCTCCGCGGCCCCGGCGTCCGCGTCCTGTACCGGATCGGCCCCCCACGCCACCAGCGCGCGGGTGCGGGCCGCCAGCAGGTCCGCCGGGTGACGGGCCCCGGATTCGGCCAGGGCCCGCAACTCGATCTCCAGCGCTTCCCGGTCGGTAGGGCGCTCGAGCAGCTCCCGTACCGCGCCGGCGCGCGCGCTCAGGTCGGGACGCGGCCGATCGTCCGCCAGCCAGGCGGCCAGGGCGTCGCGCCCGAGCACGGTGTGGCAGGCGTTCACCCGCTGGAAGAGCGATCCCGCTCCGAACACCGCCAGGTCGTACGCGAACGCGTGCGTGCGCTCCAGGTACGCCGTGCCGTCCGCCTGGCCGAAGTCGAACTGCTCGTCCAGGCGGGCGCGGGCGCGCTCCAGCCAGTCGACCGCGTAGCCGCGCCGGATGCGACGGCCGCTCCACCGGCGCCGGACCACGACCAGCGGGACGAGCCCCAGGATCGTGATGGCCAACACGCCACCGGCGGGGAGAGGCACGACGCCGACGGCGGCCAGCAGCGCGAGCAGCAGTCCGCCCAGCAGCAGCGCGGCCGATGCATTGGCCCACCCGAGCTCACGCGACTCCAGGGTCGCATGCTCGGCCCGCCGCTCCGTGAGCCGGGCCTCCGCCGCGGCCCGCGCCTCCGCGAGCGGCTCCGGACCGGATCCGCCCTGGTTGCGGGCCGGGGCCGGACTCACTCGTCCTCGGCCGCCGGGTGGAAGCTCATCTCGCGGGTGGCGGCGTGGTCGAGCGTGTTGATCCAGCCCCGCATCAGCTGCTGCAGGCTCTCGGAGAACGCGTCCTGGTGCTGGAGCCACCAGTCGCGGAAGCCGGGACGCACCAGGTAGGAGCGGATCATGAAGCGGTAGCTCTTCCAGAGCTCCTTCTCCAGCATCCCGTTGCGGTACTGGTAGTACAGGTTGTCCCAGTGGCGGAACGTCGCGAGCAGCATCGAGTGCCAGCGGAAGTGCTCCACCGGGTCCAGCGCCTCCGCGCCGTGGTCGAGGCCGCGACCCCAGATGTCGGCCATGTCGGGGTCGGAGATGATCAGGGAGAGAAGCTCGAGGCTGTTGTGCGAGATCTCCTGGTAGGAGGAGGCGCGAACCGCTTTGGTGTTCTGTTTCAACTGCACACTGACGTAGATCAACGAGACGATCACGCCGATCGCGCCGATGAATTCGCCCAGATTGCCGAGGGCGTTCAGGTCCAAGGGAGGTGCTCCGTGTTCTGGATCAGTCGTCGGAAGAAGCGGACCGCCTGCGCGTACTCCGCGACGGCGATGCGCTCCCCGGTTCCGTGCATGCGCGCCAGGTCCTCCATCTCGAACCGGATCGGCAGGAACCGGAACACGTTCGCGGAACGGGCCCCGTAGTACCAGGCGTCGGTTCCCCCGGGCACCACGTAGGGCGTGACCACCACGTCGGTGCCGATGACCTCGTGGATGGTGCGCGCCAGCAGCGCGAAGGCTTCCGAGTCGGGATCGGACACCGGCGAGGGGTCCCGCGCGCTCTCCAGCGGACGGACCCTGACGCGGTCGTCGTCGATGACGTCGCGCACGCGGGCCGTGACGCTCTCGACCGTCTCGCCCGGCCGGATCCGGAAGTTGACGACGGCCCGGGCCTCGATCGGCAGGACGTTGTCCTTCTCCCCGGACTGGAAGACCGTCGCGGCGGTGGTGGTGCGGAGCAGGGCCGACACCTCGCCGGAGCGGCCCAGCAGCGGGGCCAGGACGGGTCCGAAGAGCCAGCGGTTCCCCAGGAGCAGCCGCCCGCCGAGGCCCATGTGGGGCGCGAGACGCTCGAAGAGCAGGGCGCCGGTCCCATCCAGCGCCAGCGGGAACGGGTCCGCCTCCAGGCGGGTCACGGCCGCGGCGACGATGCCGATGGCGGTCTGCGGGGGCGGGCTGGAGGAATGGCCCCCGAGACCCTGGGCGGTCAGCTCGAGGCTCAGGTAGCCCTTCTCCGAGATGCCGACCAGCGCCACGGGCGGGTCGACGCCCGGAAAGCCGGGCAGCACCGTGCCGCCCTCGTCCAGCACCAGCGCGGGCGCCTCGCCCCGGGCGGCCAGCAGCTCCGCGATGGCCCGCGCGCCGTTGTGCCCGCCGATCTCTTCGTCGTGGCCGAAGGCCAGCCACAGCGTGCGCGGCGGGGCCCACCCCTCGGCCAGGAGCGCCTCGACCGCCTCCAGGATGCCCAGCACCGTGGCCTTGTCGTCCAGCGCGCCCCGACCCCACACCCATCCGTCCGCGATGACGCCCCCGAAGGGCGGGTGCTCCCAGTCGGACTCGGTCCCGGCCAGCACGGGCACCACGTCCTGATGGCCCATCAGCACCACGGGGGCGGCCTCGGACGTGCCCTCCCAACGGTAGAGCAGGCCCAGCCCGCCGATGGTCTCGCGGGCCAGGGTGCCGTGCACACGGGGGAAGGTCTCCTCCAGGAAGGCGTGGAAGGCGCGGAAGGCGGCCGAGTCCGGCTCGGCGGGCGGCAGCGGCGACACGGTGGGATACGTGAGCGCGCGGGCCAGCCGCTCCGCCACGGCCCGCTCGTCCACAGGGATCTCCACCGCCTCCACCGTGGGCGGCGGATCCGGACGCAGCGTCAGCGCGCGCACGAGCGCGACGCCCACCAGGAGGGCCGGCACCGCGACCAGGACGGCCAGGACCTTCTTCATCGGCCGCTCAGGTACGCTGCGGCACGAAGGCCACGATGCGCAACGGACCGCCGCTGCCGCCCGCGATCTTCATCGGGAGCGCCACCACGAAGGCGCCCTGTGCCGGCAGCTGCTCCAGCCCCGCCACGTTCTCGAAGCCCGGGATGTCGGCGTCGTACAGGATCCGGTGGCTCTCGAACCCCTGCGACTGCCCGTAATCGATGCTGGGGGTGTCGATGCCCACCGCTGCGACGTCCCGTTGCTCCACCAGCCAACGCGCAGCGTCGGGGTGCAGCCCCGGGAAGTGGAGGAGGGGCACGGCCTCCGGCCCGGTCACGTCGGTGCCCAGGTAGGCGACCCGGTCGTCGTAGCGGCTGCTCCAGCCCGTCCGCAGCAGCAGGATCACGCGCGGCGGGAGCGGTCCGTGCTCCGCCTCCCAGGCCTCCAGGTCGGCCACCTCGACCTGGGCGTCGGCGTCCGCGCGCGCGGAGATGTCCACGACCGCGGCCGCTCCGATGAGGCGGTCCAAGGGGATCTCGTCGGCGGCCTGCCGTCCCTCGGCGAAGTGGATGGGGGCGTCCAGGTGCGTTCCCCCGTGCTCCGCTGCGCGGAAGTCGAACGCGGAGTAGAACCAGCCGCCCGGCGTGTCGCCGAACGACACCGTGTCCAACTCGAAGGCCCGGGCGGTGGGCCAGTAGATCGCGTCCTCGGAGAAGGGATGGGTCAGGTCCACCCAGCGGCCGCTCGCGCCCGCGAAGACGGCTGCGGCGCCGGGCGCGCTCGGCGCGGGCGCGGGGCTGCAGGCGAGCGGCAGGAGGAGCAGCAGGGTCGCAGGCACGCGCGTGGAGATCATCGCATCGCTCCGGTCAGAGGGAGAGCCAGAGGTTCATCTTGACGATGAAGGTGTCGTCCGCGGCCGCGCGCCCGAGCGCGCGTACGTCGCGGCCGAAGTCGAAGTCCCCGGTGTCCACCAGCTCCGTCTGGCTGCGCTGCCACACGAAGAACAGCGTGGAGCCCGGACGATACTCCCAGCGCAGCACGGCGTTGGCCCGGAGCGAACGCAGGTTGAAGTCGCGGTCCCGGAAGTCGAGATCCGAGCGGCCGTCCCCGTCGAGGTCGACGTAGCGCCGGTGGTCCGCATCCTCGCAGGTACGGCCGCCCTCGCAGAGCGTACCAGTGGTGCCGACGCGGGCCGTGCCTTCGGCGAACGCATCGAACGCGAAGGTCTCCGACGCCGCGAGCTGCTTGTAGCGCACGTAGTCCGCCGCGGAGAGCAACGGCTGCGCGAACAGCTGCAGCGTGAGCTGCGGGGTGAACGTCCAGTTGAGGCGCGTCTCCATGGACACGGTGCGCTGGTCCAGGTCGGCGAAGAGATAGCGGTTCCCGTAGGTCGGAGCCCAGGGCAGCACCGCGGTCGTGAGCACGTATTGCGCGGCCTGACGCGAGCGCTCGAACGCGGGCTCCAGCTCGATCTGGAGCTGGGAGGACGGTTGCAGGGAGAGCGAGGCGCTCACCGCCAGCGCCTCCATGGAGTCCTCCAGGCCCTTGGAGACGTCGATGCGCGGAGCCAGCGTCACCGCCCGGCGGTTGTCCGTGCGGATCCCCAGGCTCCCACCCCACAGCGCCGGCTCGCGCATGCGCGGACCGCCGCGGGTCGCCACGCGGCTCATGTTCTCCGGGTTGTAGCGGGAGCTGGCGTTGACGGTCCAGAAGTTGTTCAGGGTGACGTTGCCGCTGAGGGAGAACGAGCCCGCGGTGTGCGCGCCCCTCCACGAGCCCCACTCCAGCGGGTGGCGCAGGGCCTCGTGGCTCCAGTTGTGGAAGGTGCTCGCCGTCACCGACCAGTTCCGGAACCAGGCGCCCGGGATCACGTCCTGGAGGCTCACGCGCGCGCCGCCGTCGAGCCGCTCGCGGCTGCGGCTGAACCCCAGGTCGTTGACCTCGAATCCGGAGGTGACCTGCGCGCCCCAGAGCGCTCCCGTCCAGCGCCCACGTCGCTTCTCGAACTGCAGGCGCCACTCGGCACCGGTCAACGACGTGCGGTCGGCGTCGAGCGTCGACCAATCGAGGTCCGGGCGTTGCAGGTAGTGGTTGGACGAGCGCTGGACGCGGAGCAGCGCGAGGGAGTCCCCGCGGACGTGACTGCCGGCCGCGAAGCCCCACAGCGCCCAGGTGCGCTCCGACCAGTTGTGCTCGAAGTCGACACCGCCCCCGAACGCCTGGGTGGGCAGGTCGTCGAGGCTGCCGTCCCCGGGCAGATCGCGCTGGAGCGCCGTGAACAGCCCGCCCACGCGCGACAGCCCACCGTTGAGGTCCTGACTCACGCGGACCACGCCTTCCACGCCGCGCGGCTCGGCCACGAAGCGCTCGGTCGAGCGCGTATCCGTGAAGAACGCCTGCCCGGTCTCGCGTCCCGTCAGCGCCGCCATGGCACCGATGGACAGGCCCCGCTGGGTGCGTCCGGTCAGCTTGGCCGCGGCCAGGATGGTGGCCGACTCCGGGACATCCACGAAGTCCGCGCCGGGCGGGGCCGACCCCTGCGGGGCGCGACCGATGCGGCGGGAGTAGAAGACGCGGTTTCCGCCACCCGAGAGATCGAAGTCGAAGATGCGCGCGTCCTCCACGAAGAAGGGGCGGCGCTCCTCGAAGAACACCTCGAACGCGGTGAGGTTGATGACGGCCGGATCCACCTCGACCTGGCCGAAGTCGGGATTGAGCGTGGCGTCGAGCGTGAACTGCGAGCCCAGGCCGTAGCGCAGGTCCACCCCCACCTGTCCGCCGAAGGCGGACGGATCGACGAAGGGATTGCCGTCCACGGTGGGCTGGTGACGCGCCCGCGTCAGCACGTACGGCCGCAGCTCGACCCGGCGTGGCGCCGACGCCACCCGGATGCCTTCGAGCAGCCCGAACTGGCTGACGCGCCCCGGCTGCAGCTTGGACTCGAGCGCGAAGCGCGTCAGCTCGTTGTCCGCCGCCCGCCGGCGCCCGAAGTTGATGCCCCAGGTCTGCACACCGTCGCGCTGCTCGTAGCGCATCTGGGACAGCGGGATGCGCATCTCCACGTGCCAACCGTCCGGAGCGATGGTGACGCCCGAGCTCCATACCGCATCCCAAGCCTGGTCCTCGCCGCCGTCGTCGAACAGGTAGCGGTCGGTCTGCACGTTGGCCGCGCTCACCCGGAACCGATACCCGGTGCGCCGGTCCAGGTTGGGATCGAACATCACCTCGAAGTAGTCGAACTGCCCGTTGTACTCCGAGTCGCGTCGGATCATGTTGCGCGCGATGGAGGACGGCGCGCTGTCGTACAGCCGGGCTCCCACGTACACGGCCTCGTCGTCGTAGACGATCCAGACCTCGGAGTCGTTGAGGGCGGGCGCGCCTTCGACGGGCTCCTTCTGGATGAAGCCGCGGAAGGAGGGCGCCTCCGCCCACACGGCTTCGTCCAGGATGCCGTCCACCCGGATGGAGCCCTCCACCCGGGTGGCGGGCATGGAGGGCCGATCCGTCGCCGCCGCGGACGGTCCTCCCGCCTGTGCGGTGAGGGAGGCGGGGGCCAGGACCACGACGAGGAGCGGGAGCAGGGAGGTACGCGTACGCAAGACGGGGCCGATCCGGTGCTGGAGTGACGCGGCCGCCGCGGAACGGGCGGGGGCCACACGTCCCCAAGGTGCGTGCGGGCCGGGGGCGCCGCGAGCCCCGACGGGTTGACCCACGGATGGAGCCGGCACACGATCCCGGTGGGGGGTGGTCATCGACAGCAGCCGCCCGCTGCGGACGAGCGGACTGCGACGGGGGACGGGAAGACATGGGGGCACGGACCGGGAGCGCCGCGTGGCGCGTCGCGGCGTTGCTGACGATCGTGGCGGGCTGCGGTCCGCAGGACGACGCGGGCTCCTCCGCCGGGGCGGTGCCGGAGGGTCGCGCGCTGCCGGTGACGTTCGCCGCCGACCGCATCCATCTCCGCCTTCCGCTCGCCGTCACGGGCGACACGCTGACCTTCTACACCGACACGGGCGGAGGCCTCTTCCTCCTGGGTGAGGCGGCCGATCGGGTGGGGCTCGGGGACTCCTCCGCCGTGCGCCTGAGCGCGGTGGCCGCCGATTCCGCGTTTCCCGACCCGCGGGGCGTCCCGGAGGGTCGGGTTCCCGTGTTCCGCCCGCAGGAAGCGCCACCGTTCGACGTGGACGGGATGCTGGGCCAGGCGTGGTTCGCAGACCGCGTGTGGACGTTCGACTATCCCCGGCAGACGCTCGTCCTGCACGATGAAGCCGCTGCCACGGGCACGGCCGTCCCGCTCGCCTTCCAGGCGGATTCGACCGGGGCGCGCACGCTCTCGTTCCCTCGCATCCGGGTCGAGATCGACGGCGACTCGCTCGACCTGCTCTTCGACACGGGGGCCACGGTGTCCCTCACGGACTCGGCCTGGGCGGCGCTCGGCGCCGAGGGTCCGCGCGAGCGCGGCACCAGCTTCATCACCACGTCGGTGCTGGATCGTTGGCTGACGCGCCATCCGGACTGGGCCTGGATCCCCGACGGAGATCGCAACGTCGCGGGCTCGCGCCTGGTCCGCGTCCCGGTGGTCCGGGTGGCCGGCTTCGAGACCGGGCCCGTCTGGTTCACGGAGCGGCCGGACCGGAACTTCCGCGAGTACATGGCGCAGTTCATGGACCGTCCGGTGGATGGTGCGCTCGGGGGCAACGCACTGCGCACGTTCCGCGTGACGGTGGATTATCCGGGCGCGCACGCCTTCTTCGCGCGGTAGCCGCCGGCCTCCCCCACATGCTTGAGCCGTCCGCCGTGGATCCGACCGAGCCCGCCGCCTGGATCGCCGCCGCGCGCACCGTCGTGGTCTTCAGCGGCGCCGGGGTGAGCGCCGAGTCCGGCGTGCCCACCTTCCGGGGACCGGAGGGTCTGTGGCGCCGCTGGCGTCCGGAGGATCTGGCCACGCCGGAGGCCTTCGCGCGCGACCCCCGTCTGGTCTGGGACTGGTACACGTGGCGGCGCGGCCTCATGGCGGGGTGCGCGCCCAACGCCGCACACCGCGCGATCGCCACGCTGCAGGTGGCCCGCCCCGGCGTGCACGTCGTCACCCAGAACGTGGATGGGCTCCACGAACGGGCGCTACGGGCCGCCGGCGCCGAGCCCGGTCCCGAGCGCGGGGTGCTGGAGCTGCACGGCTCGATCGCCCACGACCGCTGCCACCGCTGCGCCTGGCGCTCGGAGGAGCCCCGACTCGGAGGGCCGGGACCGGAGGAGCCGCTGCCCACCTGTCCGCGCTGCGAGGGCCCCGTGCGTCCCGCTGTCGTGTGGTTCGGCGAGCTGCTCCCCCAGGAGACCCTGGAGCGCGCGTTCGCGCTGGCCGGGGCGGCCGACGTGTGTGTGGTGGTGGGGACGAGCGGCCTGGTGGAGCCGGCCGCGAGCGTGCCGCGCGTCACCGCGGCGGCGGGAGGACGGGTGGTGGTGGTGGGCCCGGAGCCCACGGCGCTGGACGCGCTTGCCGACCGCGTGTTGCGCGGTCCGGCCGCAGGCGTGCTCCCGGCGCTGTTGGCCCCAGCGCTGGCGGGGAGCCCGCCGCGTCCGGCGTGACGCCGCGCCGTACCCCACGGGCAGGATCCAGCGGCCCCGCGGCCGGGTATCCGCGCGCATGAACCGTCTCCCGAAAGCCCTGTCCCTCGCCCTCGTCGGGCTGTCCGCCTGCGTCACCACCAACGCCGTGATGCTGGATCCGCTGGCTTCGTATCCTCCCGTCCCGGAGGCGGAGATCGTCGTCTACGTGGACGAGGCGGACGTCGAGGCGGAGTTCGTCAAGATCGCCCTGATCTACGCGGAAGGGGACGCCGACCTGCACGACCAGTCCCAGTTCGTGGAGGCGATGCGCAAGAAGGCCGCCGAGATCGGCGCGCATGCGATCATCCTCGAGGATTTCGAGGAGCCGTCCACCGGTGCCCGCGTGGCCGAGGCGATCCTGGGCACCTCCGCCGAACGGCGGGCCCGGGTTCTGGCCATCCGCTTCGTGTCGCCGCGCTGAGGGCTGCCGGTCGCAGGTCGCTCTTCCGTAGGGGTGGACTTGCCCAGCGGGGTGCCGTGGAGCGGCGGTCGGTCGCGTCCGAGGCGTAGGGCCGATCAGCGGCGAGGCAGGCCCTCGGGCCGCCCGATGCCTGGGCCCAGGGGTAGGGGGCCCGGCCAGGGCGCCAGGGGTCCGGCAGGCCCGACGACGCCCAGGTCCGGGACGGAAAACGATTCCACGCCGGCCGGACCTCCTTCCGCGGGACAGGACCCCGGCGCGGCGTCGAACCCCCACATGACCGCCAGCCCGCTCGCCACCCCCAGCACGTCCCAGGCGAGGTCCTTCCAGGACGCCTGACCCCCACCGCGGGCGTCGCTCCACTCCTTCAGGAGCCCCGCCCCCAACGCCACGCCCGCCCCGAACAGGGCGCGCGGCCGCTTGCAGTCCCACACCGGGATGGCGAAGGCGTAGGCGCCCGTGGCGATGACGGCGCTGGCCACGAAGTGCTCGGCCTTGTCGCGGGCGAACCAGGCGTCCTGGCCGGCGAGAGGCGTGGCGGAGAGCGCCGCCGATGCCGCGAGGAGCAGGGCCGCCGCAGGCGGTCGGAGGTGGGATGGCATGCCGGAGCATGGGGCGGCCCCCGGACTCTTGCAAACTTGAAGCACGGCTGATACATGACGCATGGGCCCCCTCGGTGGAACACGCGCGTGTCCCACCCCGATCCGCACTCGGTGCCGGGGGCCCGCGACACCGCCGGCGGCCGATGGGCTGCCGGGTCTTCCAGGGGAGGGGGCTACGTTTCCGGCATCCGTTCGGAGCGTACGCGCCTTGTCGGTCGGGATCCGGTCTCCGCGCTTCGGGCGTGGTGGAACGGCGTACCCGACGCGCGCCGCATCGTGGGCGCGCTCCGACGGGCGCACCGGGCCCGGGGCCAGGGCGAACCACATCGGTTCGGCCACCCGGGGTCCGCGCCGGGGGTCCGTTCCACGGACCCTCCGGGCGAATTCGTGCCCGCCGTCTCCCGAGCCGCTCTCCGCGCGGTGTCGATCCCGACCCACACCCTCACGGGGAGAGTGACATGTCACACAACCGTGTTCGAACGGTGTTGGCCTGGATGCTCCTGCTCATCCCGAGCGGAATCCAGGCGCAGGACGGTGCCGTCTTCGGCACCGTACGCTCCCGCACCGGAGAGCCGGTCCGCGGCGCCCAGGTCTTCGTGGCGGACCGCAACATCGGGACGCTCACCAACGATGCCGGGGTGTACCGGCTGGTGATCCCGGCCGGCACCGTCACCCTGACGGCCCAGAGCATCGGGTATTCCTCCGAGACGGCGCAGATCACTGTCACGGCGGGTGCGTCGCTGCGTCAGGACTTCACGCTGACGGAGCAGGCGATCTCCCTGGAGGAGGTCGTCGTCACCGGCACGGCCGGGCGGCTGGAGCGACGAGCCCAGGCTGCCGTCGTGGAGAAGGTGGACGCCGCCCGCCTGACCGAGGTGGCACCCATCAACAACGTGCAGACGCTGTTGCAGGCCCGGGTGCCCGGCGTGCACCTGGACACCGGCTCCGGCTCGGTCGGCACGGCTCCGCGGATCCGCATCCGCGGGCAGTCCTCCATCTCGCTCTCGAACGAGCCGCTGGTCTTCATCGACGGTGTGCGGATGGACTCGAGCTCGGATCAGGTGTACAGCGTGCTCGGTCAGAGCGTGAGCCGCATGAACGACCTCGCGCCCGAGGACATCGAGTCCATCGAGGTGGTCAAGGGCCCCGCGGCCGCCACGCTGTACGGCGCGGACGCCTCCGCGGGGGTGATCAACATCATCACCAAGCGCGGACGGGCGTCGGGCGGCTTCACGCAGTCGATCTCGGCGGAGTACTCCAACCTCGAGACGAGCTTCGATTCGCCGGCCAACTTCGCCACCTGCTCGGCCAACAACGTGGCGGATCCGAACCGCACGCTGTGCTTCGGTCAGGCGGTGGGAACGCTGGTCAGCGACAACCCGCTCGAGCGTCTGGACGTCTTCCAGCCCGGCCAGGGCCGCGGGCTCAGCTACTCGCTGCGCGGTGGCGGGCAGGACTACGGCGTATTCATCTCGGCGAGCGCGGACGACGAGGACGGCACGCTCCCCAACAACCAATTCCAGCGCTTGAGCTTCCGGTCCAACTTCGACTTCATCGTCAATCCGGAGTTCCGGATCGAGGGTGGCTTCGGGGTCACCAAGACCAAGACCCGGCTGCCGCACTCGGACAACTCGGTGTACGGCATGGTCGCCGCCGGCTTCCTGGGGAGCCCCACCACGGTGGGCACGGTCGCCAACGGGCTCTACTCCGGCGCGGGCGTGGGCGGCATCGACGGACGGGCCCAGATCGAGAACTTCGACGACGCCTTCCGCTTCCAGCCCCGCATCGCGGTGAACTGGTCTCCCTTCCAGAGCTTCACCAACCGCTTCACCCTGGGCGCCGACCTGACCCGTACGTCGGCGTGGCAGTTCTATCCCAAGAACGACGGCGCCTGGTACGGCTCCGACATCCTGAACTCGGGGCAGATCCAGGAGGCGCGCGAAACCGCCAACCGCTGGACCGTGGACTACCTGGGCAACCTGGCGGTGGACCTGTCGGAGACGCTGCGCACGGACCTGTCCTGGGGCCTGCAGATGATCGCCACCAGCCGTGACCGCATCTTCGCGACGGGCCAGGGCCTGGTGGCCAACTCGGCCCGCTCGGTGGGCGCGGCGTCCACGCTGACCGGCGATCAGAACGTCAGCGAGACGCGCTCGAACGGCGTGTTCGGACAGGTGCAGACCAGCTGGCGGGACAAGTTCTTCGTCCAGGTGGCCGGCCGCCTGGATCGCAACTCTGCGTTCGGAGCGGAGTCGCAGTACTTCTTCAGCCCGAAGGTCGGTTTCTCCTACGTGCTGTCCGAAGAGGAGTTCTGGCAGGACTCCGGGATCGGCAACCTCATCAGCACCATGCGCGTGCGCGGTGCGTTCGGCACCACGGGCCGTTCGCCCACGGAGGGCGCCCTGGCCACGTACAACCTGAACCCGTTCGTGCTCACGTCGGACGGGTCGGTGCAGCCGGGGGTGACGCCCAACGATCCGGGCAACACCCAGCTCAAGCCGGAGCGCGGCACGGAGTACGAGCTGGGCTTCGAGGCCGGTCTGCTGGACGAGCGGCTCAGCCTGGAGCTCACGTACTTCAACAAGACCACCACCGACGCCATCCTGCGGCGGCCGATCGCGCCGTCCCTCGGGTTCGACACGGACCCGTACGTGAACATCGGCGAGGTCAACAACCGCGGTGTCGAGGTGGCGGCCTCTGCGCGTCTGATCACCCAGGAGAACCTGGGCTGGGAGCTGCGGGGAACGTTGGCCACCGTCAAGAACGAGGTCGTCGACCTCGGCGACATCGAGCCGTTCGGGACGCTGTCGCGCACGCGTGAGGGGGCTCCGGTGGGCTCGTTCCACACGTTCGTGGTACGCAGCGTGGACGTGGCCAACAACGTGGCCATCGTCTCCGACACGCTGGAGTTCGTGGGCAACACCCTGCCCGGCTGGGAGAGCACGCTCAGCTCGACGGTGAACTTCCTGAGCAACTTCACGCTCTACGCCCAGATGGACCTGCGTGGGGACGTGTACCGCTACAACAACGGCTTCCAGTTCCGCGACCGGCAGTTCCGCAACTCGGAGCGCTGGCACCGCCAGAACGAGATCCTCTCCGACGAGGAGCGGCTGCGCTTCTTCGGGCCGTTCAAGAACGAGAGCGGCCAGAACGTGACGTTCGGCAACGTGAACGGCGCCTACATCGAGGACGCGAGCTACGCGCGTCTGCGTGAGGTGTCCCTGACCTGGACGGCGCCGGAGACGGTGGCGAGCCTGCTGCGCGCCCGTAGCGCCATGTTCACGGTGTCGGGCCGCAACCTGCATACGTGGACGGACTATTCCGGCCTGGATCCGGAGACGACGTTCTCCAACACCACGGAGTTCTTCACCGTCCCGGCCGAGCGGCGCTTCACGTTCCGCGTCAACCTCACCTACTGAGCCACGAGGACCCTACCATGAGAGTTCGCATGCGCGGGATCGCCTCGGCCCTGGCCGTCGTGACGGCCGTGGGGTGTGGCGACAGCTTCTTCCAGGTCTCCGATCCGGACCTGTTGGAAGCCACGAACATCGACCCCGAAGCGGACGGGCTGACCCTGGCCCGCTCCGCCTTCCAGAACCTGGTGGACGCCTTCGGCAACATCATCGTGTACTCCGCCTGGTGGTCGCACGAGGCGCGGGTGGGCGACACGTTCCCGACCCGGAACGAGTTCGGTCGCCGCTTCATCGATGACACCAACGGCACGTTGAATACGGACACGTGGACGCCCATCACGCTCGCCGCGTCGACGGGTGAGCAGGTCGTGCAGACCTTGCAGGGCACACCCGGCCTGGCGCTGGCCATCGGCGCCTTCACGGAGGGCTACGCCATGGTGTTGATGGCGGAGACCTTCTGCGAGGGCACCGTGGCGTCCTCTCCGGAGGAGCCGGGGCCGCGTCTCTCGACGGCCCAGATGCTGGACCGGGCCGTGGAGAAGCTGACGCTCGCCCGCAACGAGGCCCTGCAGGCGGGCGGCAGCGAGGCGACGGACATGGCCCAGGCAGCCCTGGTGGGGATTGCGCGCGCGCATCTGCAGGCGGGCCGCAAGGCCGAAGCCGCAGCCGCCGCCGCGCAGGTGGATCCCGACTTCGTCTACGAGCTTCGCTACGTAGACGACGCGGCCAACCGCGGTCGTCTGGGGAACACGGTCTGGGACTTCACGACCTCCCGCCAATCGCTGGTGGTGCCCCCGGAGTACCGGGACATCGCCGACAGCGGGGACACCCGTGTCAAGTACGACGATTCCGGCCGGCTGGCCCAGGACTCCGAGCTGCAGTTCTACCGTCAGCTCAAGTTCCCCGGGTACGGCGTGAACATCCGGCTGGCATCGGGTCTGGAGGCCCGGTACATCATCGCCGAGGCCACCGGGAGCGTGCAGGACCAGCTCGACCTCATCAACGAGCGCCGCGCGATCGGGAACCAGGGCGCCTTCAGCTCCACGGATCCCACGGAGGTGTTCGCCGAGCTGATGGCGCAGCGGGCCAGGGACTTCTGGCTGGAAGGCAAGAAGATGGGCGACTACCGGCGTAACGGCCACGCGGTGCCCTACGTAATCCCTGACAACGCGGCGTATTACAAGCCCGGCGTCGGGACCATGGGGAACCAGCAGTGCTGGCCGGTCCCGGACGTGGAGAAGCGCACAAACCCGAACTTCAGCTAGGCGGTACCCCGGCGCGGCCCCCGGCCTCGGGGGCCGCGCCACCTCCGTGCCTATGCGGACTCGCTGCATCTTCCTCACCGGCCTGCTCTTCGTCCTGAGCAGTGCGTTCCTCCAGGGCCAGTCGTCGCCTCGTGTGCTCGGTCGCCTGATCGACGCGCGCACCGAACACCCCATCGAGGGTGCCGCGGTCTCGCTGCCCGACCTCGGCCTCCGGACGGTCACGGACGCGGACGGCCGGTTCCGCTTCGTCGCGGTGCCGCCGGGGACCCACGCGGTCCGCGTCGAGCACATCGCCTACGGCACGCATGTCGATGCGATGAACGTCGGCGCCGGGACCGAGCATGCCTTCCAGATGGCGCTGACCCAGCGGGCGCTGCAGCTCGAGCCCATCGACGTGTCGGTCCTGCGCCGCGAGGGCAGCGCCAGCACCCGCTCCAACGTGATCACGCGCGACATGATCGAATCCGTCGCGGGGCGTTCGCGGCATATCGGCGACCTGGTGCGGAGCTACATCCCGAGCGCCTCAGTGTCGGAGGCACGGGGCGGTTTCCTCTGCCTCGAGTTCCGCGGCGCGTCGAGCAGCCGGACCACCGGCTGCAACTACCCGCTCATCGTGCTCGACGGCCTGCCCGTGACGGGTGCCCCGCGCTTCCTGCGGGATCTCAGCGTCCAGGACCTGGAGCGCGTCGAATACGTTCCGGCCAGTCAGGGCGCGGTACGCTACGGCTTCGGCGCCACCCACGGCGTACTCGTGATCGACACCCGCCGCTCGGGCATCGTGCCTGCGGAGGTGCAGGAGACGGACGGGCGCTTCCCCAACTACGCCTGGTCGGCCGAGCCGTCGGGGCACCCCACGGCTCGCGCGTTCCTGGGCGCGACCGCGGGGGCCCTGGCGGGCAGCCTCGCCGGCCTGGCGGCGGTGGGCTGCCTGCCCGGCACGACCGACGCCGGGGTGGGGTGCCTGGAGGACGCGGGCGCCGGTGCCGGTCTGGCGGCACTCACCCTTCCGCTGGTGGCGTCGACCGTGGGGGCACGCTGGATGGGCCGGACGGACCGGTCCCGGGGAAAGTGGCTGCCCAGCCTGGTCATGACGGCCCTGCCGGCCGCGTTGGGCTACTCCGTCTACGTGGACGGCGAGCGGTCCGGCTTCCGTAGCGAGCGGCTGCTGGGCGTGGCGCTCGTCTCCATCGCGACCCCCCTGGTCTCGACGCTGGCCGACCACCTGTTCCGGAGCCGCCTGCCCTGAGCCGAGGCGGGGCGCCCACCCCAGGGCGGGTCTGGCGAGGCCGGGCAGCCCCCGACCAAAGTCAGGGGACGGACCCGCCGCCCTGACGGTGGCCCGGCGGCCCAGGATCCCCGAGCCTTCTACGTGGGAGCCGCGGGCGGCCCCCGGAGGGAGGTGGGGACGGGGGGGCGGGGCCGCCCGCGCTCCCGCGTTGCGCCACACGCGGAGGACCAGATGCGCACGGATCCGGCATGACGGTGCCCGCAGGACCCGCCACCCAGAAGAGCATCGACGATCTCCTGCGCGAGCAGGAGACGTTGCGGGCCTTCGTGGAGTCCATCAGCAGCGAGCTGGACCTGGACCCGCTGCTGCACCGGATCCTGCGGCACGCCTGTGAGCTCATCGGTGCCGACGACGGCGCCATCGGTCTGGTGGACGAGGCCCTGGGCGTGGTCCGCACGGAAGCGATCTACAACATGCCCATCGAAGAGCTGGGCGCGCTCCATCCGCCGGGGGTGGGGATGGCGGGTCAGGTGCTCGCCACGGGCGAGCCCATCCTCCTGGACCGCTACGCGGACCTGAACGTCCCTTCGCGCCGCTACCACGCCCAGAACGCCGTGCTCGGCTTCCCCATCCGGTGGCGGGACCGGATGATCGGCTTCATCGGGATCGGCCGTCGCCCCCTTCCGGACGAGGAGGGCACGCTGCGTTCGGCACCCTTCCAGCGGGACGACCTGGACGCGCTGGGCGTGTTCGCCCGCCATGCGGGCATCGCCATCGACAACGCCCGGCGCTATCAGCGCGAGCAGGAGCGGAGCGAGGCGATGACCCTGCTCACGCGCGTGGGGCAGATCATCACCACCGATCTCGACCTCGAAGACATCCTGCAGAACGCGGCCGACGCCATCCACGAGGTGCTCGGCTATCCCAACGTGGCCATCCCCACGCTGGAACCCGGAGATCCGCCGGTGCTGGCCATCCGGCACGTGGGAGGGAGCTACAAGGCGTTGCTCCAGCGCGTGTACCGTCAGCCGATCACCACGGGCATCATGGGCGCGGCCGCGCGCGAGCGCCGGGCGATCCTCGTCAACGACGTCGAGGCGGATCCACGATGGGTGCACACGCCGGGATCCGTGGGAATCGTGGCCGAGTTGGCCATTCCCATCGTCATCGGAGACGCTGTCGTGGGCGTGCTCAATGTCGAGGGAGGTGAGCCCTTCACCGAGGCGGACGTGGAGAGCCTCTCGATCGTGGCCGGTCAGCTCGCCGTGGCCATCGTGAACGCCCGGCTGCATCAACAGGCCCGCGACCTGGCCGTGCTCGAGGAGCGGCAGCGGCTCGCGCGCGACCTGCATGACTCGGTCACCCAGCTGCTGTTCGGCACGGTCATGATCGCGGAGTCGCTCAGCACCGCCTGGAAGCGGGACGCGGCCGAAGGCGAGCGGCGCACCGCACGCATGCTGGAGCTGAGCAGGGCCGCGCTCGGCGAGATGCGCGCGCTCCTGAGCGAGCTCAAGCCGGCTGAGCCCCCGCCCCCGCCCCCGGAGCACGACCGCGCCCGCTTCGGCTCCGCGTTGCTCCGCGAGGGCGGGCTCGTGGCGGCCCTGCGCGCCGGAGTGAGTCAGGTCACGGGCCCCGGCATCGAGCTGCTGCTGGACACGGACGGGTACCGACCGCAGGCGTATTCGCTCGAGCGGGCGCTGTACCGCGTGGCACAGGAAGCGGTCAGCAACGCGCTGCGCCACGCGCAGCCGTCGAGCGTGGAGGTGCGCGTGACCGTCCGCGGCGGGGAGGTGATCCTTCTCGTGGTGGATGACGGCAGCGGCATCCCGGAGGACGCGCTGCGCCCACGGATCGCAGGCGATGGAGACGGAGGCCACGGCCTGCGCAACATGCGCGAGCGTGTGGGCGAGTTCGGGGGGACCCTGGAGATCACGGGTGGACCGCAGGGGGGCACGTGCATCCGTGCTGCCGTGCCGGTCCGCCCCGCCGAGGAGGGAGACGAACGATGAGCACGATCCGGGTGGTGATCGCGGACGACCACGCCGTGGTGCGCGAAGGACTGGGCCTGTTCCTGTCGGAGGAGGCGCCCGACATCGAGCTGGTGGGTCATGCCCGAACGGGCGCCGAGGCCCTCGAGCGCGTCGTGGAGCTACAGCCGGACGTGGTCCTGATGGACCTGGTGATGCCCAAGATGGACGGCCTGGAGGCCATGCGGCAGTTGAGAGCCGCGGGCACCCGGGCTCGCGTGATCGTGCTGACCACGTACATCGAAGAGGCCAAGGTGCGGGAGGCCCTGGGCCTGGGCGCCGTGGGCTACCTGCTGAAGGACGTCGGCCGCGACGACCTGACCGCCGCCATCCGCGCCGCGCACGAAGGGCGCACGACGCTGCACCCGGACGCGCAGCAGATGCTGGTGCACCACCTGACCGCGCCCGTACGGACGTCCCCGTTGGAGGAGCTCACCGAACGCGAACGGGACGTGCTCAAGCTCATCGCGTCGGGGATGAGCAACAAGGCGATCGCCAAGACGCTCTTCCTGAGCGTCGGCACCGTCAAAGGCTACGTGAGCGCGGTGCTGGCCAAGCTCGGCGTGAGTGACCGCACGCAGGCGGCCCTCGTGGCGGTGCGGGAGGGACTGGTCGACGTCGGCGCGGACGCGTAGACGCCCGCGCCGACACCACGCAACCGCAGAGCTAGCGACGCTTCCCGCGGCTGGATTTGGCCCGCGTGGATGTCTTGCGGGTCGACGTGCTCCGCTTGGACGCCTTGCTCGTCTGCTTGCGAGCGGCGCCGCTCTTCTTGCGGGTCGCCTTGCGCGCGCGCCTCGGCGCGGCTGCCTTGGATTCCTCCGCCTTGCCCGCCGACTTCCGCTTCGGCTTGCGGCCCTGGTTGGGATGCTCCAGGTGCTTCCACGTCTCGCCACGGCGCAGCATGTGGATGGTGCTGGGCGATACACCCAGCTTCTCCGCCCACTCCGCGCCGGAGCGCCGCCAGGCGTCCTTCTTCTCGTCCCAGTCGTTGAGGACGCGCAAGGCCTGGGCCTTGCTCATCTCCGCGTGCGGGGACTTCTCGCCTTGCAGCCAGACGTTGTGGCCGCCCCACCGCCCGGGCTCCTGCCGGGGACCGGGAAGGGACGCGCCGCTGTTGCCGAGGCAGTAATGACGGACCTGGTCCGCTGAATACTTGGGGAAACGCCGAGAGATCTCGGCATAGGACTTACCCTCTGCCGCCATGTCGCGCCAACGCACGACCAGGGCACCCGGGGGTCGGGGCATGCGCCACCTCACGGGGGTGTGTTTCGAGTTGTAGGGAATGTCGAATGATAGGGGTGCGCGCCCCCTGCACGAAAGACCCGTAGGGTTTTCCCTGAAGGCGCGCGTCATCGACCTGTGGCCGATGCGGCCTTGAAGCCGTCGTTCCGCGTCCGCGCCGACCACCCGCGCACGTTGCGCCGGATGCGGCTACGCGGTGCGCTGGAGACGCATGAACGGCGGTGCGTACGTCGTCAGCTACGCAGGTCGGCGAGGCCGTCCGCGGACGTCTGGAAGAGAGCGCCGATCCGGTCGCGGAAAAGCAGGATCGTCGCGCCGACCGCCATCAGCAGGATCAGCACGAGCACGGCGTACTCGACCAGGTCCTGACCGGAATCGTCGGCCCACACGGCCGTGAGGATCGAGGGAAGCATGGTCACGCCCGCTCGCCGGATCCGTGCCGGCTTGGCCCTGGAGGCCGTCCCGGCGGCCATCGTGTTGGGGGACAACGCCGTCCGCCCTCCCAGCCTGCCCGTGTGTCGCGGCAGCGGCCTCCGCCGCCGTGGCGCCCGTCACGACACCTGACGCATCCCCGCCTCTCGTCACAGCCGGCCGACCCGGGTCGTTCTCCTCGGTGTCGGGTCCCGCTGCGGAGGTCGTTCCCATGGACGTTCGTCGTTCGGCTGTGTGGTACCTCGTCGTCTTCCTGGCTGCGGCCGTCCCGCGCGCGGCGCCCGCCCAGCTCATCCCCATCCGCACCGTGCCCGTGGCGACGGGCGATCCCTTCCTGCTGACGCCCTCGGACCGTCTGGGGATGGGTGGGCTGGGCCTGGCGCTGGAGGACACGACGGGCGCTCCGTTCTCGAATCCGGCCGCCAGCGTCCGGCTGGCGCACGGGATGTTCTTCACGGCGCCGGTGCACTACCGGATCTCCGATCCGTTCCGCGTCGGGTCGCAAGGCTCGGGGACGTCCCTCCCGCTCGGGGCCTTCTTCCGGGGCAGCCGGTGGTCGGGAGGGGGCTGGCTGGCGCTGCAGGAGCTCACCGGTGCCGATGGCGACGGCGGGTTCCCCGTGCCGTTCTTCGCCGACTGCGACCAGTGCCGGTTCGTCACCCAGCTTCCGATCGGTCCGACCCTGGGCGAGCGCTCGGCGCGCAACGTCCACGCGCACGCGCAGGTGGCGCGGGCCCTCGAGGGCCGCTCGGCGGCGTGGGGCGTCTCGGCATCGATGGCGGACCTGGGGTGGATGGCGGGGGTGGAGCATCTCTATGCCGGAAGCCAGCGCATCGACCCCAGCGGCACCGTGTGGGACCTGCGCGCAGGCCTGCTCTGGGAGCGCCCCGACGGGGCCGTGCTCGAGGCGGTGGCGTTGCACAACCGGGTGGACATGACCCACCGGGTGACGTACGTGGACTGGCAGGTGCCCACCCTGCCCCCGGACAGCGTACCCGCCAACCCGGTCGTGGTGGAGCCCCGGATCCGCGAGGAGGTCAACGAGGACGTGACGCGCACCTGGGGTGCCCACGTGCGCTACGCCCGCCCCCTGGACGCGGAGGGCTGGCGGGTGGGATGGGTGGTCACGGCCAACCGGCGCGAGCACCCCAAGCTGCCCGACTACGAGATCCAGAACATCCCCCGCGATCCGGGACGGTCCTGGGCCTTCGACCTCGGCGCCGGCCTGGCCCGGAGGTCGGGCCCGCTCGAGTTCGGCGTCGAGGCCGTCCTCGAGCCCATCTCGGCCCGGACGTGGCAGGAAGCCGCCACCGACACGACCACCGTGGGCGGGCAGGTGGTGCGGGCCGGCGAGCGCACCATCGACAACCAGTTCGACTTCCTCAACGTCCGGTTACGCTCCGGCGTCCAGCTCGCGTGGCGCCGCGCGACCGTGCAGGCCGGCGTGGAGGCGCGCGCCATCGCCTACGATCTGGAGCAGGTGGATCGGTTGCGGGCGACGGTGCGCACGCAGCAGGAGAGCTGGATGGAGTGGACACCCACCTGGAGCGTCGACGTCCGGGTGACGGACGTCCGGCTGCGGTACACCGGGTTGGCCACGACGGGCACGGGCCGCCCGGGGATCGCCGACGTGTGGGGGTTCTCGGACGTGCCGCGGGCGACGGCCGCCAGCGACGGCGCCATCAGCATCCTCCCGGCGCCGTCCGGGCCGCTGACCCTGCAGTCGGCGACCGTCTGGACACACCAGGTGGCGCTGGTGGTGCCGATCGGCTGAGGCGGGGCGGCCGGGGGAGCGGGGATCGGCATTTCCGCTCCACCCGGTCCGACCGCAGCGGCCGGATCCGCCTTGGAACCATCATCGCTTCGGCATTTGTTCGGGTCAAGGGCCCGGGCGGCGCCGGTGGCGTCGGCCCCGGCCGACCCGCACTCTCCCTGACGGCCCGACGGGCCCCGGACCAGGGCCGGGAGATCCGACGGCCGATCCCACGATCGCTAACGCCCGGGGTAGGCAAGCGGTCCTGTTCCATGGAGAGCAAGTCCGCCATGTCCTGGAGATCCGGGTGGCTCGTGTCGAGGGTGCGAGGGCGATCCCGGGCATCGTGAGCGACGACGCCCTCTCCCGAGCGCGGGCCGACGGCCCGGACGGCGCCACGGACGCCGAGCTGGTCCAACGCGCCCAGGGTGGGGACGGCGTCGCGTTCGGTGCCCTGGTGCGCCGCCATCTGGCGGTGGCCTTCGCCGTGGCCCGCCCCCTCGTGGAGAGCGAACAGGACGCCGAGGACGTCTGCCAGGACGCCTTCGTGCGTGCGTTGGAGCGCCTCGAGGACTGCCGCGAGCCCGAGCGCTTCAGGGCCTGGCTGCTGACGATCGTGCGCAACCGGGCCCACAACGTGCGGAAGTACGAGCGGGTCCGCCGTACCGAGGAGCTCAGCGGAGAGACGCACGCCGGCGGTGCGCTGCCGGACGCGGACATGGAGCGGACGGAGATCCGGGAGCGGACCACCGGCGCGCTCGACGTGTTGACCGACATGCAGCGCTCCGTGCTCGTCCTGCACGACCACGAGGGCTGGAAGCACGCGGAGATCGGAAGCCGGCTCGGGATCTCGGACGGCGCCTCCCGCTTCCACCTGCATGCGGCTCGCAAGCGGCTGAAGGTGCTGCTCGCGGACCTTGCGCCGCCGACGCGGCGCGCATCCTCCCGAGGGGAGAGGAACGAATGAAGAAGGAACGCGATCCGGTTGTCGGGCACATCGGCCCGACCAGGTACGACCGCCTCGATCCCGCGGGCGACCCCGAGCGCTGGGAGCGCACGGTGCAGCGCATCGTGCAGGCCGCCGCACCCGAGCTGGCGCGGCGTCAGTCGGCGAGCGCGTGGTCGCTGGGCGGCGCGCTGGAGCGCTGGCGACGCCGCGGCATGGCCGCGGCCGGGCTCGTGGCGGCGGCCGCTTCGCTCACGCTGTTCGCGCTGGGTGTGCCCGGCGGCGAGGCGGAGGCGGCGGTGGCGCATCCCGCAGACGCCTTGATGCCGGACATGGCGGATTGGCTCGTGACCGGCGAGGCACCCACGATGGTGGCGCTCATCGGTGAGTTCGGAGAGCCTCGGTGACACGCTCACGCGGATGGTGGGGCCCGGCGGCGTTGATCGTCTCCGTGTTCGTGGCCGGCGGGCTCAGCGGCGCCGCGACCGTGCGTTGGATGGAGTCGCGCACGCCGGAGGCCGAGGTGCGCACGGAGCGTGCGGAACGAGAGGGCGATCCGGAGCCCGGACGCCGGCAGCGGTCCTCTTCCGGACGCTCCTCCAACCGGTTCCTCGACGAGATGGAGGAGCGGCTCGGGCTCAGCGCGACCCAGGTGGAGCAGATCGACAGCATCGTGCAGGCCCAGCGCCGGCGCAGCCGTGAGGTGATGGAGAGCATCCGCCCGCAGCTGTCTGCGGCCCTCGACTCGATGAACCTCGCCATCGAGGACGTCCTGCAGCCCGAACAACAGCCGGGCTTCCAGGAGATGCTGGAGGAGGCGCGCAAGCGCTCGGATCGCAGCCGCCGGGACGGAGACGACCGGCGGCGGAACGGGGAGCCGCCGCGCGACGGCCGGGGTCCCGGCTCGGGAGCCTCCTCTCCCTTCTGACCCGCGGATCGATCGGGGTCGACGCGCGCCGGGGCGCGCCCCCGCGCGTCGGTGCCGCGTCGCGACGATGGCGCTCCCGGACCTCCTGCGGGGTAGCACGGCGGGTCGTCCGTCCGGACCGGACCCGCTGGCCTCCGCCCCGGCCTCCGGACGTCGACGAAGGTGGGGGCGCGGGCGCGCGTCCGCGCGGAGGCCGGACAGGGGACAGCGAGGATCATGGACCGCAGAGCGAGCGTGTGGGTGGGGTGGATGGTGGCGGCGTCGACGTTCGTGGCCCCGGCGGCTGCGCAGGACGTCCACTGGGGGGTGCGGGGCGGTCTGACCCTCGACCCCGACGGCTTCTTCTTCGGCGCCCACGGCGAGATCGAGGTGGACGACGTGCCCGAGTTGCGGATCGTCCCCAGCGTGGATGCCTCGTTCGGCGAGGAAGGGTCCGTGGACTTCACCGCCGTGCGCATCAGCACCAACGGCCACTGGTACTTCGACATCGACGAGAACTTCCGTCCGTTTGCGCTCGGCGGCCTGTCCCTCTACTTCTTCGATCCCGACGTTCCGGGCGCCCGGGACGCCTCCAGCAACGAGCTCGGCCTCAACCTGGGCGGAGGGCTCGACTTCGGCCTGATCTCCGCCGAGCTGTGGGTGGGCGTCTCGGACATCCCCAACCTGACCCTGGCCGCCGCCTACACATTCGAATGAGCGCACCGCCGGAGGATCCGAAGCCCCTGTCGCGACGCGCCCTGCTCGCCGGCGCGGCAGGGGCGCTCGGCGCCTCCGTGCTGGGTGGCGCTGCGCTCGAGGGCACCGCTTCGGCGCTGCCGCCCGCGCAGGCGGGACCGCCCCAGGTTCCGCCCGATCCGTCCGCCGTGCTGGGACGGCTTCCCAACGAGGTGGGGGAGCGCTCCCCGTTCGTCCGCCCCGTGCGCGACCCCAGTCCCACGTCCTCGCGCACACCGCTCCAGGATCTGCACGGCATCATCACGCCGTCGGACCTGCACTTCGAGCGGCATCACGGGGGCGTGGCCCTGGTGGATCCCGCGGCCTACCGGCTGCTGATCCACGGGATGGTGGAGCGCCCCATGGTGTTCACGCTGGACGACCTGCTGCGCTACCCGTCCATCTCGCGCATCCACTTCCTGGAGTGCTCGGGCAACTTCCCCACCCGGGCGGGCCCCGAGACGCCGGCCCAACGCGTGTGCGGGCTGACGAGCACCAGCGAGTGGACGGGCGTGCCGCTGTCGACGCTGCTGAACGAGGTGGGCGTGCGTCCCGAGGCCACCTGGATGATCGCCGAAGGACAGGACGCCGCGCTGATGGCGCGCAGCATCCCCATGGAGAAGGCCTGGGACGACGCCTTCATCGCCTACGGGCAGAACGGGGAGCCGCTGCGTCCCGAGCAGGGGTACCCGGCCCGCCTGTTCCTGCCGGGCTGGGAAGGCAACACCAACGTGAAGTGGCTGCGCCGCCTGGAGCTCACGGACGGGCCGCTGATGGCGCGCGAGGAGACATCCCGGTACAGCGATCCGCTGGGCGACGGCACGGTCCGGCAGTTCTCCTTCGTGATGGACGCGCGCTCGATCATCACCACCCCGTCGTGGCCGCAGCGGCTCCGACCCGGGTGGAACGAGATCCGCGGGATCGCCTGGAGCGGGCGCGGGCGCATCACGGGTGTGGACGTGAGCCTGGACGGCGGGGAAGAGTGGCAGCGCGCGGACCTGCAGGAGCCGGTCTTCTCGAAGGCGCATACGCGCTTCCGCTTCATGTGGCACTGGGACGGTGCGCGCACCGAGATCGCCAGCCGCGCCACGGACGAGACAGGCTACGTGCAGCCGACCCGCGCGCAGCTCCTGGAGGCGCGCAGCGCCCGCACGTCCTACCACCTCAACCCGATCACGGCCTGGGTCGTCGAGCCGGACGGGCAGGTGCTGTACCGCGAGGAGCCGTGGGCGTGAACGGCCGCAGCTGCGCCGGCGGCGCGCTGGTCCTGGCGGTCGCGAGCGTCGCCTGCGCCGGCGACGGCGCGGGCGGTGCCCCCGGCCTCGGCACGGCGGGAGCCGCCGCCTCCTCGACGACGCCCCTGGCCGCGTCGGAGACGCTGCCCACCCACTGGGGACTCGGCTCCGACGCGCCCGACGCACTGATCGCGGCCTGGGACCTGGACGTGGGCCCCGACGGGAGCGGCCTCCCTCCGGGCCGGGGGACCGCCGCGGAGGGCGCGCGGCTCTACCAGCAGCTCTGCGCCTCCTGCCACGGCCTGGCCGCCGAAGGGCAGACCATCAACCCCGCCCTGGTGGTGCGGGGGACGCCGGAGGAGGCCTTCCGGGCTCGGGGAATCGGCGAATTCTGGCCTTACGCGACAACGCTTTACGACTACATCCGGCGGTCGATGCCCCAGACGGCGCCGGGCAGCCTCACGCCCGACCAGGTCTACGCGCTGGTCGCCTTCCTGCTGGCCGAGAATGGCCGGATCGGGCGCGACGAGGTCGTGGACCAGACCACGCTTCCCGCCGTCGAGATGCCGGGGCGGACCCGCTTCGTGCTGGACGACCGGACGGGTGGTCCGACCATCCGGTAGGGCGCCGGAAGGACCTCCAGACGGGCCCGCCGATCCGGCCGATGGAGGGGCGCAAAACCTGACTTCCGGCCCCCTTGACGCCTTTCAGGAGGCCGTTCATCCTTGAAGCACTGTCGCAAGGTGCGGCGGTGTGGGCTGCTACGAACATGCTGAGGCGGAATGCCTGAAGGCCTGGGCCTTCCGCTTTTTACTTGTACGGACGACCCACTGAACTCCGCGTGGCGTGCCACGCAAGTATTGGTGAGTCGCCTGTGGGTACGGGATCTTCCGCACTCGAGCGACGAACACCAGGGAAACAGGAAGATGCGTACCAAGGGCACCGTGAAGTGGTTCAACGACGAGAAGGGCTTCGGCTTCATCACCGTCGAGGGCGGCGGCAAGGATTGCTTCGTCCATCACTCGGCGATCAAGGCCGACGGCTTCCGCTCGCTGAGCGAAGGTGACAAGGTGGAGTTCGACATGGTCCAGGGCACCAAGGGCCCGGCCGCGGAGAACGTCACCAAGGTCTGACGCTTCGGCGCTGGATCGAACGTCGGGGCCGTTCCGAGGCATCGGGACGGCCCCTTCGTCGTTTCTCCACCGGGAGGGAGGGACCGTGATGCGGTTGATGACGGGTGTCCTGGCGTGCTGCGCCTGGGTGGCTCCGCTGGTCGCCCAGGACGCCATCGGCGTGGGGATGGTCCAGGTGGAGGCGCGGATCGGTGAGCCGCTCTACTTCTTCGCCGAGCCGGAGTTCGACGCGCTGCCGGACGTCACCAGCGCGGTGGACAGCATCACGTTCGAGCAGGGCCCCTGGTATGTGGACATCGCCACGGCACCGCCCTGGCTGGTGCCCGAGACCCTCAAGCTCGACTACGACCTCCTGCTCTTCCGCGCCCACACGGTGCGACGCGACTTCGTCGAGGTCGTGGTCAACGGGCTGGACGGCCGCACGGCCTGGGTGGCGCGGGACCGGATCCGCTTCCGGCCCTGGTCCGAGTTCCTGCTGGAGGTCTACGCCGTCGAGGCGCTCGACGGTGTCTCCAATCCCGTGCGCCTGAAGCCGCTGGACCACGCGGCGGTGTTGGCGGAAGCGGTCCTGCCGCTCCGTCCGCTCGCGATGCGCGGGGACTGGCTGCAGGTCACGACCGACGGCCTCGCCGACCGGATCGCTCCCACCGGCTGGATCCGCTGGCGGGACGGCGAGCGTCTGCTCGTCACCTGGGCGTTGCTGTCGTGAGCGCCGGCGTGGCCGGCGCCGCGTATGTGTTCGCGATGCTCCTCGCCGGCTTCTTCACCGGTGGCCTCGTGGGCGGGCGGCTCCTCGCGAGTGGCATGGGCGTCGATCGCATCGCCGACGCGCTGGGGGGCGTGATGGTCGGGACCGGGCTGGGCGCGGTGATCGCGCTCGCCACGCTCGGTCGGTTGTCCGTCCGTGGCCGATGGGTGGGGGCGGGGGCGGCGTTCGGGCTGGCCCTCCTGGCCTTCGGTGTCGTGCGGCTCCTCTCCGCGCGCGGGTAGGGCACCATGGGCGAATGGCACCTGGGCTTCGACGTGCGCTGGGCCGATCTCGATCCCAACCAGCACGTGCGACACACGGCGTACGCGGACTACGGCACCCACGTGCGGATGTCGTGGTTGGCGAGCGCCGGGTTCGACGCGGCCCGCTTCGAGGCTCTGCGCATCGGGCCGGTGATCCTGCTGGAGCAGAATCGCTATCTCAAGGAAGTCGCCGCGGGGGATCGGCTGGAGTACGACCTCAAGGTCGCGGGTGCGTCGGAGGACGCGTCGCGCTTCCGGCTGCGCCACGAGATCCGGCGGGGCGACGGAAGGGTCGCCGCGCGCATCGAGGTGGAGGGAGGATGGATGGACCTCGACGCGCGCCGTTTGAAGCCGCCGCCGCCGGAGCTCGCCGCCGCCCTCCGGGCGCTGGTGCCGACGGACGACTTCGAACGCCTCGAACCGTACGGAAGCCGCCGCGCGCGCGGCGAGCGGGATGGCGTCGGCGAGGAGCGTCCGAGCCGCGGCGAGGCGGGCGAGGGAGACCGCAACGCCTGAGCGGGCGGTGCCGGATCAGCGCTCCGACGCGGCGTCCCGCGTGGCTGCGCGACGCGGCCGCACGGGGGGCACGCGCTCGCACATGAGGGCGCAGAGCCGCTCGACCCCGGGGTCGGCCACGCGGTAGCGCACCCAGAGCCCCTCGCGCCGGCGCTCGACGAACCCCGCCCTGTGCAGCACCTGGAGATGCTTGGAGACGTTCGCCTGCCGCAGCCCGGTGGCGTCGACCAGCTCCGACACGGTGCGTTCCCCGCCCATCAATCCGTTCAGCACCGCCAGGCGCGAGGGTTCGGCCAGCGCCCGGAACCGCGCCGCCACCTGCCGAACCTCCGGCCCCGACAGGCGCAGGGTGCTCACGCCAGGGCCACCGATTGCCCGGCCTGCACGAACGCGTGCTCGAAGAGGAACAGCCCCACCAGCCCAGCCACCAGGGAAGGCACGCCCCACCAGGGGGCCAGCACGCCGACCAGGGAGAGCAGCAGCCCGCCCCAGAACCAGCCCGCCCAGGCGCCCCGGATCAGCTCGTGGTGCGCGAGGCGCGCGTGGGCCGTGGCGCCGGCGCCCAGCGCTTCGCTGAGGACCAGCAGGACATGCCCGGCCGTGCTCCAGAGGAAGACCCAGCGCAGGGCCGGAAGGGGCCAGGCTCCGAAGGCCGGAGCGAGCAGCGCCAGCACGCCCGAGCCGGCCATCCCGGCCTGGGCCAGCAGGTGCACGGGGAGGAGCGGGTTCTGCCAGAGGTCGCGACCGCGCGACTGCGAGAACAGGAACGCCGTATAGACCGCCGTGAGGACGGCCAACGGAACGCCCGCGATCGCCAACCAGGGCGTCGCGCCGCTGCGACCCGTGACGGCCAGGCCCAACTGGGCCAAGAGCATCGCAGCGTATCCGCCTATGATGAAGCCACCCCGGACGAGCCAGCTGCGCCGCTGGGGCCGGACGAACAGGTACCAGAAGCGCGTCGGGTGCTCGAGATCCCAGATGAGCAACAGCCCCGTCAGCCCCAGGAAGGCCAGCCCCACACCGGGCGCGCCCCACCCCCACAGGTCGGAGGTCCACCCGAGCACCCCGGCCAGGCCGAGGGCCAGCGGCACCAGGTAGGCGCCGGCGGCCACCGACTTGGTCCAGGTGTACAGGCTCACGCGCCAGTCCCACGGCACGCTGTGCCCGACGTCGTAGGCCAGCAGGGCCGCGGCGGCGCTGCGTCCCTTGCGCGGGTGACCGCTGGCGACGGTGTGCGGTCCGGAGGGCTGCTCGCTCCAGAGATAGAGGCCCCCGTCCGGGCGGCGGGCCGCCAGCGGATCGAGCGTGGCCTGGGTGGCACCCTTGTAGAACAGCTTGGGTCGGGTCTCCTTCTCCGGACGCCGGACGGAGACGGCATCCCGGTGCACGATGCGCGAGACCTCGGAGAGCGGATCGTCCAGGTCCCCCACGAGGATCGCCTGCGTGGGACAGACGACCACGCAGGCGGGCTCCAGCCCCACGTCGAGACGGTGCGCGCAGAAGTTGCACTTCTCGGCGGAGTGGTCGTCCGGGTTGATGAAGATGGCGTCGTAGGGACAGGCGGCGATGCAGGCCTTGCAGCCGATGCACGCGGCCTTGTCGAAGTCGACGATCCCATCGGGCCGCTGGAACATGGCGGCCGTGGGGCACGCGGCCACGCAGGGCGGGTTCTCGCACTGGTTGCAGCGCGTGACCTGGAAGGCGCGGCGGGCCTGGGGGAACTCGCCCACCTCCACGTACTTGACGTACGTTCGGTTGACGGAGAGGGGCACCAGGTTCTCGGACTTGCACGCGGTCGAGCAGGCATGGCACCCGATACAGCGCGTGTGGTCGATGACCTTGGCCCAGCGCGCGGCGGAAGCGGCAGTCGTGGTCAAGCCGGCGGCTCTCCGGAAGGCAGTGGACGGGGCTGGTTGCCCATATAACCACGCAGGCATATACTCGCAAGCGCCGTCTCTGGAGGCAGGCGCGGTCCTGGCATACGCGGGACGTCCACCGACGAGGACCCATGTTCTTCCGACAGATCTTCGAGGAGAAGCTGGCGCAGTACGCCTACCTGGTCGGCTGCCAGCGCACCGGCGAAGCCCTCGTGATCGATCCCATGCGGGACGTGGAGCGCTACCGTCGCATCGCGGCGGACGAAGGGCTCCGGCTGGTCGCGGCCACGGAGACCCACATCCACGCCGACTTCCTCTCGGGCGTGCGGGAGCTGGTGGAGGCGCATGGGGTGACGGCCTGGCTGTCGGCCGAAGGAGGAGAGGGCTGGGAGTACACGTGGCCCGATCCCGCGCGTCACGACGTGCGCTGGCTGCGTCACGGGGACGCCTTCCACGTCGGCCACATCCGCCTCGAAGCGGTGCACACGCCCGGCCACACACCCGAGCACCTGAGCTTCCTCGTCACGGACGAAGGCGGAGGCGCCAGCGAGCCCATGGGGATCGCGTCGGGGGACTTCGTCTTCGTCGGCGACCTGGGCCGCCCCGACCTGCTGGAGACCGCGGCGGGTGTGGCCGGGGCGATGGAGCCTTCCGCGCGTCGTCTGTTCGCCTCCGCCACGCGCTTCCTGGAGCTTCCCGACTGGCTCCAGGTCTGGCCCGGCCACGGGGCCGGCAGCGCCTGCGGCAAGGCCCTGGGTGCCGTCCCCGAGTCCACCGTGGGCTACGAGCGGCGCTTCAGCGCCGCGCTGGACGTGGTACAGCGCTCCGAGCAGGAGTTCGTGGACTACATCCTGAGCGGGCAACCGGAGCCGCCGGTGTACTTCGCGGAGATGAAGCGACTGAACCGGGACGGGCCGCCGCTGCTGGGCGCGCTGCCGGAGCCGGGCCGCCTGGATGCGGCCGGCCTGCGCGCCGCCGTCGCCGACCCCGGCACGGTGGTCGTGGACACGCGCGCCGATCGCGCGGCGTGGATGCGCGGACACCTGGCAGGCAGCCTCTACGCGCCGCTGGACAAGACCTTCCCCACCATCGTCGGGTCGTACGTGACGCTCGAGCAGAAGGTGGTGCTGATCGTGGACGAGGAACGGGTGCAGGAGGCGGTGCTGGACCTGGTCCGCATCGGATACGACCACGTCCCCGGCTGGGCGGATCCCTCCCTGCTGGCGGACGCGACGGATCTGGTCTCCACGGACGTCATCGACATGGCGGAGCTGGAACGGCGCCGCCACCGCGCGGGAGCGCTGACGCTGGACGTACGCCGTCTGGATGAATACGAAGCCGGCCATGTCCCCGGTGCGCTCAACATCGCGCATACGCGCCTGCGGCTTCGCGAAGGCGAGGTGCCGAAGGACCGCGAGGTGCTCGTGTACTGCCGCACCGGCGCGCGGGCCGCGCCCGCCACCGCCCTCCTGGAGCGTGACGGCTACCGCGCCGTCTACGTGGACGACGAGTTCGCGGCCTGGGCGCCGCAGGCGGTGCACCCGGCATGACGCCACTGCGACCCTTTCCCCCCAAGGAGCGCTGGGACGACTGGACCGAGCTGGACGCGCAGGCCTGGCCGAAGCGCATGGAACGTCGCTACACGCTCGTGCCCACGACCTGCTTCAACTGCGAATCCGCGTGCGGCCTGCTTGCCTACGTGGACCAGGAGACCGGCCGCGTCCGGAAGCTGGAAGGGAATCCGGAGCATCCGGGATCGCGCGGCCGCAACTGCGCCAAGGGACCGGCCACGCTCAATCAGCTCCAGGATGCCGACCGCATCCTGCATCCCCTGAAGCGGGTGGGCGCGCGCGGCGAGGGCCGGTGGGAGCGCGTGGGGTGGGACGAGGCCCTGGACGACATCGCGGCCCGCATCCGCAAGGCCCTGCAGGACGGACGCGGGGAGGACGTGATGTACCACGTGGGCCGCCCCGGTGAGGACGGCTTCACCGAGCGCGTCATCGCGCAGTGGGGCATCGACGGCCACAACTCCCATACCAACATCTGTTCGGCGGGAGCGCGCACCGGCTACGCGTTCTGGATGGGCATCGACCGGCCCAGCCCGGACCATCAGAACGCCGACGTGATCCTGCTGCTCTCCAGCCACCTGGAGGCGGGGCACTACTTCAACCCGCACGCCCAGCGGATCATGGAGGGGAAGGCGCGCGGGGCCAAGGTGATCGTGCTGGACACCCGCCTGTCCAACACGGCCACGCACGCCGATCACTGGCTGTCTCCCTACCCGGGCTCCGAGGCCGCCATCTTCCTGGCCATCGCCTCCTGGATGATCCGGACGGAGCGCTACGACGCGGAGTTCGTGCGTCGCTGGTGGAACTGGCGCGAGTACCTGCAGGAGACCGAGCCGGGGCGTGAGCCGACGTTCGAGCGCTTCCACGAGGCGCTCGTGGAGCGCTACGCGGAGTACACCTTCGCCTTCGCGTCCGCCGAATCCGGGATCGACGCCTCGGTGCTGGAAGAGGTCGCCGCTGTGGTGGCCGGTGCCGGACCGCGTCTGGCCAGTCACACCTGGCGTTCCGCCTCCGCGGGCAACCTGGGGGGTTGGCAGGCCGCGCGTACGCTGTTCCTGCTCAACGCCCTCCTGGGCGCGGTGGCCGTGCCGGGCGGGACGTATCCCAACGCGTGGAACAAGTACGTGCCCCGGCCCATCCACCTGCCGCGACACCCGCGGACCTGGAACGACACCACGTGGCCCGACGAGTACCCGCTCGCGCACATGGAGATGTCCTTCCTGCTGCCCCACCTGATGCGGCGGCGGGAGCGACCGCTCGACGTCTACTTCTCGCGCGTCTACAACCCGGTCTGGACCAACCCGGACGGCTTCAGCTGGATCGAGATGCTGACGGACGCCGAGCGGGTGGGTCTGCACGTGGCGTTGACGCCCACCTGGAACGAGACCGCGTACTTCGCGGACTACGTGCTCCCCATGGGGCTGTCCTCCGAGCGCCACGATCTGACGTCGTACGAGCAGTACGACGGCCAGTGGATCGCCTTCCGGCAGCCGGTGCTGCGCGAAGCACGCACCCGCGCCGGCCAGAGCGTGGCCGACACCCGCGAGGTCAATCCCGGTGAGGTGTGGGAGGAGAACGAGTTCTGGATCGACCTGTCGTGGCGGGTGGACCCGGACGGGGCGCTCGGCATCCGCCCCTTCTTCGAGTCCCGGGAGCGACCGGGGGAGAAGCTCGGGCTGGACGAATACTACGGCTGGGCCTTCGCGAACTCCGTGCCCGGTCTACCGGAGGTCGCGGCCCGCGAAGGGCTGACGCCGTTGCAGTACATGCGCCGCTATGGTGCCTTCGAGGTGAGCCGCGGCGTGGGCACGCTCTACCAGCAGCCCGTCCCGCCCGACGAGCTCGACGACGTGCACGTGGATGCCCGCGGTCGGGTCTACACGCGTGCGCCCAAGCCCGCCACGGCCAACGTGGTCCCCCTGCCCGTTCCGGACGCGGACACCGAGGGACGCCGTCCGGTCGGGATCGACGTGGACGGCGAGATCCTGCGCGGCTTTCCGACGCCGAGCGGACGCCTGGAGTTCTGGAGCCGCACCCTGGCGGAATGGGGCTGGCCCGAGCTGGCCGTGCCGACCTACGTCAAGAGCCACATCCATCCGGAGCGGCTCGAGCCGGGGCAGGTGCCCCTCATCGCCACCTTCCGGTTGCCGGTGCACATCCACACCCGCAGCGCCAACGCGAAGTGGCTGGACGAGATCGCGCACTCCAACCCGTTGTGGATGCACCCCGAGCGGGCCGCGGAGATCGGTGTGCGAACGGGGGACCTGGTACGCGTGGAGACCCGCATCGGGCACTTCGTGGTGCGCGCCTGGGTCACGGAGGGCCTGCACCCGGGCGTGGTGGCGTGCTCCCACCACATGGGGCGGTGGCGCCTGGACGGGCCCGGCCAGCGGGCCGCCATGGCCACCGTGTCCCTGGGCGGTGGCGGATCGGCGCGTAGCCTGCGCCAGACCGGGACGCCGGGTCCCTTCGACTCGGACGACCCCGACACGCGGCGCATCTGGTGGACGGACGCCGGGGTGCACCAGAACCTCACGTTCGGCGTGCAGCCGGATCCGGTCTCCGGCGCCCACTGCTGGCATCAGGCGGTGCGGGTCCGGCGCGCCGAGCCGGAGGACCGCTACGGGGACGTGCACGTGGACCTGGAGCGCTCGCGCGCGGTCTTCGACGAATGGCTCGCGCTGGCGCGCCCCGCGTCCCGCCATTCGCCGGACGGGACCCGCCGTCCGCACTGGCTGCTCCGTCCCGTGCGGCCGGAGCGGGAGGCCTATCGGCTCGCCGAGGAGGAGCGCTGAAGGCGCGCTTCTCCTGGCACGACATCGTCGCCGGCGTGAGCGTCGCGCTGGTGCTGGTCCCGCAGTCCCTGGCCTACGCCGAGCTGGCGGGGCTGCCCGGGCACCATGGGCTGTGGGCCGCGGCGGCAGCGCCGCTCGCCGCCGCGCTCCTGGCATCCTCCCCGTTCCTGCAGACCGGTCCCGTGGCCGTCACGTCGCTGCTCACCCTGGGGGCGCTCGTGCAACTCGCTCCGGTGGGGAGCGAGCGCTACGTGGGCCTGGCCGCGCTGCTGGCGATCGTGGTGGGGCTGGCGCGCCTGCTGATCGGGCTGTTCCGCGTGGGGTGGATCTCGTACCTGATGTCGCAGCCCGTCATCCTGGGCTTCATGACGGGCGCGTCCGTGCTGATCGCGGCCTCGCAGCTCCCGGCGCTCCTGGGCGTGCGGCGCGCCGGCGGTGGTGTGCTGGCGGACGCGGTGGCCGCGCTGGTGGAGCCTTCGGCGTGGTCGGGGTCGGCGGTGGTGGTGGGGATGGTCTCCATGGCGATCATCGTGGGGCTGCGCCGCCTCTCACCCCGCGTGCCGGGTGTGCTGGTCGCCGCGCTGGGCGCGTTGCTCTACTCGCACTTCCTCGGCTACACCGGACCCGTGCTCGGCGGCATCGATGCCGGGCTGCCGCCCGTCACGCTGCGCCTGCCCTGGACGGCGCTTCCGGCGCTGCTGCTGCCGGGCGTGGTGATCTCCCTGGTGGGATTCGCGGACGTGGCGGCCATCGCCCGCACGTACGCCACCCGCGACCGGCAGCACTGGGATCCGGATCGCGAGTTCCTGGGGCAGGGGGTGGCGAACCTGGCCGCGGGCCTGGTGTCCGGCTACCCCGTCGGCGGCTCCTTCGCGCGCAGCAGCCTGGGCCGCTCCAGCGGCGGACGTACCCGCTGGACGGGGTTCGTCACCGGCGCGGCCGTCCTGGGGTTCCTTCCGTTCGCCGGGGTGGTGGCGGCGCTTCCCAGCGCCACGCTGGCCGCCATCGTGCTGACCGCCACCTGGGGGCTCATCGATCTGAAGACCATGGCGCGCGTGATGTCGCTCTCGGTCTCCCAGGGACTCGTGGCGCTCACCACCTTCGCCACCACCCTGCTGTTCGCACCGCGCATCGACCTGGCGGTCGTGGTGGGAATCGCCACTTCGCTGGTCGTGCATGCGTGGCGGGAGCTGCGCCTGGAGCCCAACGTCCAGATCGAGGGGGACGTCGTCCACGTGGCCCCTCAGGGCGTCCTGTGGTTCGCGTCCGCTCCCTTCGTGGAGCCGGAGCTGTTGTGGGCGCTCTCCCAGTACGAGGGGGCGCGCAAGCTGCGGGTGGATCTCAAGGGCCTGGGCCGGATCGACCTGTCGGGTGCGCTCGCGCTGCGTCGTATCCTCGATGACGCGCGCGACGCGGGTCTGGAGACCGAGCTGGTGGGGGTGCCGCTGCACGCCGAGCGCATGGTCCGGCGCGTGCTGCGCCCCGACGATCAGGACGCGGAGCTGCCGTAGCGCTCCAGGTCGATGCGACCGTTCGCAGCGAAGCGCACCCCTTCCTGCCGGAGCAAGGCGTGCTGGATCCGCTCCGACAGCGGTCCGGCGCTCCGGCGGCTGATCTCGCCCCGCGCATTCACCACCCGGTGCCAGGGCACGTCGGAGTCGTCGGGCAGGGCCGCCAGCGCGTATCCGACCTGGCGGGCATGGCCCGGGAGCCCGGCCTGGCGTGCCACGTCCCCGTAGGTGGAGACCCGACCCGCAGGGATGGCGCGCACGACGCGGTAGATGCGGGTGTAGGCCGAGCCGTGCGTTCGGGACGCCATCACGGGCCTCCTGCCGGCGTGGGGACGTGCGCCATCTCCGCATCCCTTGTCCGTGTCGATCGTCGCTGCAGAAGCACCAGCACGATCGGACGATGCCGGGGACGGACGGGCATGGATCGCGCGGGGCCGGAGGTTACGCAGCCGGGCTCGGTGGACGGACCAAGCTAGGACGCTTCCGACCGAACGGAAACGCGCATCCGCTACGCCGGGCAGGGCGTCCCGCGGTCCACCGGATGGTCCCGACCGGGGCGCCGTCGGGAGGCGCGGCGGATGGCTCGCCGACCCGTGCCCTGGACGCCGTCGCGATCCCTTGCAGGACGGGGAAGCCTCCCCGTATGGTGCCGATACGTCTTCCCTCGTCTTGACGGTGCGCTCCGTCTCACCCCCCCGGAGCCGGATCAGCCGCCGTAGAGGAGCTCGCGGAGCCGAACGGCTCCGTATCGGCAGGGGAGAACCACGGATGGAGGAGCAGGATGACTCGAGTGCTACGATTCCTCTTTGCCGCGGCGCTGCTCGTGGCTCTGCCCGGTGTGGCGGAGGCCCAGAACGGCACCGTGGCCGGCCGGGTCACCGGCGAGGACGGGTCGGCCATCATCGGCGCCCAGGTGAGCCTCGCGGGGACCGGGCAGGGCGGCATCACGAACGCACGCGGTGCGTTCCTCATCGTGAACGTGCCTCCGGGCTCGTACACGTTGGAAGTGCAGATGCTGGGGTATCAGACGTCGAATGTCACCATCAACGTCACCGGGGGACAGACCGTCACCCACAACTTCCGGCTGGCCCAGACCGCGGTGGCCATCGAGGGCGTCGCGGTCACGGTCGGCTCGCGGCGCGCGGTGACGGCGGCGGACGAGCTGGCGGTGCCGGTGGACGTCTACAGCAGGGATGAGATCCAGCTGGCCACACCCCAGCTGGAGGTGGCGACCATCCTGCAGGAGCTGTCGCCCGCCATCTACTTCCCGCGGCCGCAGATCGCCGACCTCACGTCCGGCGTGCGTCCCTTCCAGCTGCGGGGCTTGAGCCCCGACCACTCGCTGGTGCTGATCAACGGCAAGCGGCGTCATTCCACCGCCGTGGTGCACGTGTTCGGTGCCGCGTCGGGCGGCGCCGGCTCGTCCGGTGTGGACATGAACGCCATCGTGCCGTCCGCCATGGGCGGCATGGAGATCCTTCGTGACGGCGCCGCGGCCCAGTACGGGTCCGACGCCATCGCGGGTGTGATCAACGTGCAGCTGCGGGACGACATCCACGCCCCCGAGTTCTCCGCCACGGTGGGACAGTACCGGCCGCAGAACTTCGACCCGGATGGTGAGCGCTACGAGTTCACCGGCAGCACGGGCATCGGACTCGGTGACCGCGGTACGCTGGTGGTGAGCGGCATGTTCTCGCAGCGCGGCAAGACGGACCGGGCCGGTCCGGATCCCCGCGACCAGATCGTGCCCGGGGATGCGGATTCCATCGCCGACACGAACGGGGACGGGATCGGCGAGGTCATCCAGAAGCGGAACGACGTCACGCAGCCGAACCACGTCATCGGCGACGGCGACACCAAGAACGGGGGCGCGTTCGTCAACCTGAACTACGGGCTGAACGAGGATCAGACGCACAGCCTGTACGCCTTCGGCGGCTACACCTACCGGCGGGACATCTCCAGCGGCTTCTTCCGGCGCGGCCTGGACAACCGCAACTGGCCGCAGATCCATCCGCTGGGCTTCCTGCCCAAGTTCCGGGGTGACGCCACCGACTTCATGTGGGTCACCGGCGTCCGCGGCTTTGCGGGGGAGTGGAACTACGACGTCAGCGGACAGTGGGGCCGCAACACGCTGTCCACGGACATCTTCGACACGCACAACGTGTCGCTGGGGCCGTGCACGGACATGCAGTGCAGCAACGCACCGGGCGAGAGCCTGGCGCCGGGGCCGGACGGCATCCTGGGCACGTCGGATGATCCGGGCATCCCCAACAAGACGGACGTCTATGCCGGGAGGCTGATCGCCAATCAGGCAGTGGTGTCGGTGGACTTCAACCGGGGCGTGGACGTGGGCGCCACCTCGCCGCTGAACGTGGCGTTGGGCGTCGCCTTCCGGCGGGACAACTTCCAGATGGAGGCCGGGGAGCCCGCGTCCTACGTGAACGGCTACCATCCGAACCGCTCGGGTGGCATCGCTGCGGTGGGCAGCCAGGTCTTCACCGGCTTCCGCCCGGACCAGGAGGTCAACGCTTCGCGGAACAACGTGGGCGCCTACGCCGACCTGGAGCTCGAGGCCACGGACCGGCTACTGATCGCGGCGGCCGCGCGCTTCGAGAACTACAGTGACTTCGGCAGCACGGTCACCGGAAAGCTGGCGGCCCGCCTGCAGGCGAGCGAGCAGTTCATCCTGCGCGGTGCGGCCAGCACCGGCTTCCGGGCGCCCAACCTGAACCAGAGCTACTACAGCCACGTCTCCACCGGCTTCCGCACCGACCCGAACAACCCGGGCAACCAGGTGGCGTACGAGATCGGCGAGATCCCGGTGGAGTCGCCCGAGGCGAGCGCGTTGGGCGCCGAGCCGCTGCAGGAGGAGACGTCCGTCAACTTCTCCGGCGGTCTGGCGTTCACGCCCATCGAGCGTCTGACCTTCACGGTGGACGGCTACCTCATCGACGTCGACAACCGGATCATCCTGACCGGCTCGCTCGAGGGCCCGACGGTCGAGCGCCTCCTGGCGAACGTGAACGCTCCGACGGTGAAGTTCTTCACCAACGCGGTGGACACCCGTACGAAGGGTGTCGACGTCACCGGCCGGTACCGGCATGCGCTGGCCGGCGGGCGGTACTTCGAGTTCCTGGCCCAGTACAACCGCAACTCGGTGGAGGTCACGGGTGTGCAGGTGCCGGCCGTGATCGCCGAGATCGCGGACCAGGTGTTCGACAGCGGCGACGAGTACGTCCTGGAGAACGGTCGTCCGCGCGACCGCGCCACGCTCCGTACCCGCTACGTGCAGGACCGCTTCAACGTGGGGCTGGCCGGCAACTGGTATGGCCAGCAGATCGACCGCCTGGAAGAGGGCGCCACACCGGCCGAGGACGTCTTCCTCGAAAACGGCCCGCACTTCGTGGTGGACGCGGACGCCACCTTCCAGGTGACGGAAGGCCTGCGTTTCTCCATCGGTGCCGAGAACCTGCTCAATGCCGAGCCGGTCGTGGTGCCGGACGGCTACAACTTCAGCGGGATCTTCCCGTTCGACAGCTCGTCAGGTCTGAGCATGAACGGGCGCTACATCTACACCCGCGTGCAGGTGAGCTTCTGACGGCAGGGCTCATCCGCATGTGATACGACGAGGGGCACCCCGGCGGGGTGCCCCTCGCTTCGTTCGTGACCCGGTGGGTCGCGTCACTCCGGCAGGGCAAACGCGACGATCCAGTCGCCCGGGGATCCGATCCCGGAACGTCCTCCTGCGGCGATGACCACGTACTGCCGTCCGTTGTGGCGATACGTCATGGGGGCGGCCTGCCCACCCGCCGGCAGCGGCGCCTCCCAGAGGAGGGCACCGGTCGACGTGGCATAGGCACGGATGCGGTCGTCCATGCCGCCGGCGATGAAGGTCAGCCCACCCCCGGTAGCGAGCGGGCCTCCGAAGGTCAGTGAGCCCCACTCTGGAGAAGCCGTCACACCCTGCGGCAGCAGCCGCTCCGGCACACCGCCATGGGGCCGCTCCCAGCGGAGGGTTCCGGTGGACAGATCCACCGCCACGAGCTTCGACCACGGCGGGGGAGAGCAGGGGAGACCGCTCGGCGCCACCAGGGGCATGCGCGTCATGCCATACGGGGTTCCGCCCTGGGACGCGTATTCGAGCCCGGGCGCGCGGTCGCGCAGGCCGCGCTCGAAATCGTTCCGCCGATGGAGTTGCACGAACATGGCCAGTCGCTTCACCGGCACGATGAGCGTCTGCCGTACCGGATCCCACGCCGCGCCGTCCCAGTTCATCCCGCCGCCGAAGCCGGGCCACAGCAGCGAGCCCTCCAGGGAGGGAGGGGTGAAGATCCCGTCGTTCCGCAGGCGAGCGATCCAGCCGCTGCAGAAGGCCCGCTCCTCGTCCGTCAGGCCGAACGCGGAGTCCGGGGTCAGGACGGTCTCGTGCAGAGCCGGAAGCGAGGGAAAGGGCTGCGTGGGCCACGCGCGCTCCCCCGGCACGTCGCTGGCCGGCACCGCGCGTTCCTCGACGGGGTCGAGCGGCGCTCCGGTCTCGCGGTCCAGGAGGAAGAGGTGGCCCATCTTGGTGCCGACGAGCACGGCCGGCAGTGTCCGGCCGCCGCGCTCCACGTCCAGCACGATCGGCTGGGAGGCCACGTCGTAGTCCCACAGGTCGTGGTGCACGACCTGGAAGGACCAGACCACTTCGCCGGTCGTCGCACGGACGGCCACCACGGAGTTGGCGAAGTCATTGCGGCCCGGGCGCTCACCCCCGTAGAAGTCGGGAGCGGCGCTGCCGGTCGGGAGGAAGACCAGCCCGCGCTCGAGGTCCGCCGAGATGGGCGCCCATACGTTTGCGCCGCCGGTCGTGCGAGCGGCCTCCTCGGACCAGCCCGACCAGCCTGGCGCGTCGGGAGAGCGGGGAATGGGATCGAAGCTCCAGAGCAGGCTGCCGCTGCGCACGTCGTAGGCCCGCACGATGCCGGACTCCACGTCCTTGCGCCGGTTGTCGCCGATGGCGGAGCCGACCACGAGCACGTCGCCCACCACGGCCGGCGGGGACGTGACGAGGTAGTCGCCAACGTCCACGGCCCGGCCGCCGAGGGCAACATCGGTCGAGAGATCCACGCGCCCGTCCTGCCCGAAGGCGGCGCAGGTCTCGCCGCGATCGGCATCGAGCGCGATGAGCTCCGCCTCGATCGTCGCGATGAAGATCCTTCGCCCGCACGGCGTGCTGGCGTCGGCGGCGGGATCGTCCCAGGCGGACACGCCGCGCGAGATGAAGTCCTCGGAATATCCGTGATCGACGTCGACATGGGGATCGAAGGCCCAGCGCTCGGCCCCGGTTGCGGGATCGAGTGCGAGGACGCGATTGAGCGGAGTGGAGACGTAGAGCGTGCTCCGGCGCATCAGGGGAGTCGTCTCGAACCGGATATCCTGACCGTGGCAGCCACTGCAGCCGGCGCCAGCGGACGCGGCGGCGGGTTCTCCGTCGGGACGGATCCCGTCGGCTCCGTGGGAGCCGCGATCGAACATCTCCGGCGGCAGATCCCCCGCGCGGACGCTCCACGCCACCTCGAGTCGGTCGACGTTGGACGTGTCGATGGCGTGGAGGTCGGACCAGCGCCGTCCCCCCGCATCCCCCGCGTGCGCCTTCCACTCGACGTCGGGCGGGAGGGCCTCGCCGCCCGCCCGACTGCAGGCGTTCGACCCGAGGGGGACAAGGAGAGCGAGGATCAAGGAACGGCGCGTGGATGCGGCGGGACAGGCGGCCATGGCGCTCGAGCTCCGTACGGGGATCGGGTCCGGGAACGATGGCGGGGTCGGCCGTCCGGCGACCACGGTTCAGGGACGGCCGGGACAGGGCCGGGACGAACGGGACGCCGAGGCCTTTGCCGGCGGGGTGCGGTGGCCGAATCTCAGGGATGACCTCCACGCCGGAGCCGCAGCGCGCCGAGGGCACCGCCCCGGGCCCCCCCGGGGCCGGGCGAACCGCGCTCGTCCTGTTGGCGCTCTTCTTCCTGCTCGAGTCCATCACCCGGACCGCGTACTTCCACTTCGGTGCGCGCGCCACCGGGTCCGGCCGACCCTTCCTCGACACGCTCATCTCCGAAACCACCGGCTCGGCGGGGCTGATCGCGATGTTCGTGGTCGTGATCGTGCCGCTCACCCGCCGCTGGCCCCTGCGCCGGGACGGCTGGGCGGCAGCGTTGCCCCGCTACGCCGCCGGCTTCCTAGTCTATACGGTCGGCAAGACCTGCACGATGTGGGCGCTGCGAGCGCTGCTGTTCCCGCTGGCGGGCCTGGGGTTCTACGACTACGGTGCGCTCGCGGACCGCTTCGTGATGGAGGGCGCGAACGATGTCCTGGGCTTTGCGCTCCTCGTGGCGCTCGTGCACGCCGCCCGGGCCTGGGAGCACGAGCGGGAGCGGCGTCTCCACCAGGCCCGCTTGGAGGCGAGCTTGCACGCGGCGCGCCTGCAGGCCCTGCAGGGTCAATTGCAGCCGCACTTCCTCTTCAACACCCTGAACACGATCTCGTCCGTGATGTACGGCGATCCGGCGCGCGCCGATCGGCTCCTCTCGCGCCTGTCGGAGCTTCTCCGCTTCTCGTTGCAGGCTCCGGAGCAGTCGCGGATCACGATCGAGCAGGAGCTGCAGGTCCTGGAGCGATACCTGGAGATCATGCGCGCCCGCTTCGAGGATCGGCTGTGCGTGCAGGTGTCGCTGCAACCGCAGGCCCGGGGAGCCGCCATCCCGCCCTTCCTCCTGCAGCCCCTCGTGGAGAACGCCATCGAGCACGGAGGACGCGACCGACCCGAGGGCGTGCGGATCGACGTCCGCATCGACCGGGTGGGCAGCGATCTGCGGATCCGGGTGGACGACGACGGACCGGGACCGGAGGCGGGGGGTGGTGACGCCCCTGGAGAGGGGATCGGTCTGCACAACACACGCGAACGACTGCGCCTGCTGAACGGACCGGAGGCGCGGTTGGACCTGACGGTCGCGGACGGAGGTGGCGGGCGCGCCGAGGTGCGGGTGCCGTTCGTGGTCGAGGGCCAGCCGTGACGAAGCCGACCGCCCTGATCGTGGATGACGAGCCCCACGCGCGCGCGAAGTTGCGGCGACTCCTGGAGCAGGACGGACGCATGGACATCGCGGGCGAGGCGCGCGACGGCCTCGAAGCCGTGGCAGCCCTGGAGACGGTGCGGCCCCATACCGTGTTCCTGGACGTACAGATGCCCGGCCTGGACGGCTTCGGGGTCCTGGACGCGCTCGACCCGACCCTCACGCCCCATGTCGTCTTCGTCACGGCCCACGACGCGCACGCCCTGCGTGCGTTCGACGTCCACGCCGTGGACTACCTGCTCAAGCCGGTGGACCCGGATCGGTTCGTGGAGGCCGTGGACCGAGCGCTGGAGGCGCCGCGCCGGGGTGGTCTCGCGCGCTCCGTCCGTGCATCACTGCCCCCGGAGCGTCAGATCGTCGAACGGTTCCTGGTCCGCGTGCGCGGGCGTATGATCCTCGTTCCGGTGGAACGGGTGGAATACATCTCCGCGGCCGGCAACTATGCCGAGCTGCACGTGGGGAAGGAGGTACACCTGGTGCGGGGGACCCTGCAGGAGTTGGAGGACCGATTGCCCGAGATGCGCTTCCGGCGCATCCACCGCTCGACGATCGTGAACCTGGACCACGTGCAGGAGTTGCAGCCGTGGTCCCACGGGGACCTGACCGTCGTGTTGCGCTCGGGCACGGAGCTGCGCCTGAGCCGCCGCTACCGCGAGCGGCTGCACGGGGTGTTCGGACCATGAGCGAGAGCGCCCTCCCCGCCACCCCCGCCGACCTGCTCGCGCGCCTGGACGCGCTGGGCATCGACCATCATACCATCGAGCACCCACCCGTCTTCACGGTGGACGAAGCCAAGCGTCTGCGGGGGCGCATCCCGGGCGCGCACGTGAAGAACCTCTTCCTGCGCGACAAGAAGGGCGTGATGTGGCTCTTCACGTGTCTGGAGGACCGGGACGTCGATCTGCTCTGGCTGGCCGACCAGATCGGCTGCAAGCGGTTCTCCTTCGGGAGCGCCGAGCGGCTACTCCGCACGCTCGGCGTGGAGCCGGGGTCGGTCACGCCCTTCGGCGTGATCAACGACCGCGCACGCGAGGTGGGAGTGGCCCTGGACCGGGGTCTCCTGGACCATGACCCGCTCAACTTCCATCCCCTCGTCAACGACCGCACGACCGCCGTCTCGCCGTCCGGGCTGGTCCGTTTCCTCGAGGCTGAGGGGCATCCGCCGCGCTGGATCGCCTTTCCCTAGCCGGCGTCCCGGCGTCCCGGGACGCACTCCGCGTCCGGCCATTCCTCTCCCGCACGGGTCGGCCGTCCAACGCCGTCCACGGGTACGCCCTGGCGGGCGTACCCTAAATCGCTTATGCTTTACCCTGAGCGGTTTAGGCAACAGGCGGGGCGCAGGCTCCGTGCGCAGGCGCCGCGGGTCCACCTAGCCCAGCGGGAGGCGCCGGCGCACGAGGATCTCGAAGGGGCGATGGAATGGACGGACGGGTCGAGCTGGTTCCCGGTACCCTGGACATGCTGGTCCTCAAGGCGCTCTCGGTGGAGCCGCTCCACGGGTTCGGGATCGCGCGCTGGATCGAGCGCATCACGGGCGATCGCCTCACCGTGGAGGAGGGAGCGCTGTATCCCGCACTCCATCGGCTGGAGAAGCGGGGTTGGCTGCGGTCCGCCTGGGAGCGCAGCGAGCGTGGCCGTCGCGCACGCGTCTACCAGCTGACGGCCGAAGGCCGCTCGGAGCTCGAACGACTGACCGCGCGCTGGGAGGGCTCGGCGTGGGCGGTGCAGCGGATCCTGGACGCGGAGGGGTGAGGAATGGGAACGGATCCAGAAGGGCGGCGCATCCGTGAGGAGATGGAGCACCACCTCGACGAGCTGCGCAGCGCGCTCGAGCGCGAGGGGCTGACCCCGGAGGAGGCGCGGCGGGAGGCGGAGCGGCGCTTCGGCGACCGCGACCGCGTGGCGCGCCAGACCCTGCGCGCGGGTGGAGCGGGGACGAGCGGCGCGTGGCGCGGCCTGCGCTCGGACCTGGTGCAGGTCGGTCGGGGGCTCGTCCGCGCGCCGGCGTTCGCCGGCGGGGTCCTGATCACCATCGCGCTCACGCTCGGCGCGGCCATCACCGTGTTCGGGGTGGTGTGGGACGTCCTGCTCCGTCCCCTCGCGCTACGGGACCCCGATGCCCTCGTGGTGCTGGCGGAGCGGATGCCCGCAGACGGGATCGAAGGCTCGCCCACGTCCACGGGCACCTATCACGATTGGCGGCGCGAGCTCACGCGCGTGCAGGATCTGGTCGCGTGGGAGTGGGGATCCTGGACGCACGAGGATCCGGAGCGTCCGGAGGAGCTGATCGGTGTGCGCATCCGCGGCGACGCGTTCGCCGTGCTGGGGATCGAGGCGGCCCTGGGGCGCGTGCTGGCCCGCGAGGACGAAGTCGACGGCGCGCCCGCGACGGCGCTCCTGCTCTCGCACGGCTACTGGACGCGGCGCTTCGGACAGGATCCCGGCATCGTGGGCCGCACGGTCCGGGTGGACGGTGTGGATCGCACGGTGGTGGGGGTGCTGCCGCCGCGTCTCGAGCTGATCGGCCCGGACGCGGAGATCTTCCTGCCCAGCGGCCTGGTTCCCGAGGAGGCCACCAATCGCGGCGGGCGCACCGTCACAGCGGTGGGGCGGCTCGCCCCCGGTGCGACCGTGGCCGATGCGGCACGCGAGGTGGCCGCGCTCACGGAGCGGATCGCCGAGACGTACCCGACCTCCGCGCGGGGCTGGAGCGCCGACGCCGTGCCACTCGGCGAGTTCCTGGTGGGTTCGGTGCGTCCTCGTCTGCTGGCCGCGAGCGCCGCCGTGGCCCTCCTGGTGTTGGTGGCGCTGGTGAATCTCACCACGCTCTTCCTGGTGCGCGCCTCCGACCGCACGCGCGAGACAGCCGTGCGCGCGGCGCTCGGCGCGTCACGCCCGCAGCTCCTGCGCATCCCCCTGCTGGAAAGCCTGTTGCTGGCGGGGGTGGGCGGCGCGGGAGGGCTGCTCCTGGCCCGGGCGCTCTCCGGGTGGGTGGTCTCCACGCCGGGGCTGGCCCTGCCTCGCAGCACGACGGCCGGGCTGTCGCCCCTCACCGTCCTGGTCGCGGCGCTCCTGGCGCTCGGCGTTGGGCTGCTCGCGGGTCTCTGGCCGGCGCTGGAGGGCGTCCATCGCGCTCTGGCCTCGCTGGGCCGGGGGACGGCCGGGCAGCGCACGACCGGTCGGGACGTCCGCTCGCGGCACGGCCTGGTGGTCCTGCAGCTCGGGCTGACCACCGTGCTGCTCATCGGGGCCGGTCTGTTCGTCCGCACGGTGCGGGCCGTCGGAGACGTGGACCTGGGCTTCACACCCGAGCAGACGGTCGCGGCCCGCGTCTCCATCGACGGGGAGCGCTACAGCGATCGGGCTGCCCAGCGCGCCTACCAGGACCGCCTGCTGGAGCGGGTGCGCGCCCTTCCCGGGGTGAGCGCCGCCGGGTTGACGTCCGCCCTGCCCATGGATCCGGTGGCGGCCAACTTCGACCTGCCGACCCGCACGTCCGAGGGCACGCCCTGGGGGGAGGCGGCCCAGGTGGACTTCCGCATGGTGAGCGACGGCCTGGACCGCGCCCTCGGGCTGCGCGTGCGCGAAGGCCGCTTCTTCGCCGCGGAGGACCGGGGCGGGCCGCTCGTGGCCGTGGTCAATCGGACGCTGGCCGAGGCCTTCTGGCCCGGAGAGTCGGCGGTGGGCCAGCGCATCCAGAACGTCTGGCGCCAGGACGCCTTCGCCGAGGTGGTGGGGGTGGTGGAGGATACGCGCTTCTACGGACCCACCGAATCGCCCCGGCGCGAGATGTACGTGCCGCTGCACCAGTCGGGCTTTTCGTTCCTCACGGTGGTCGCGCGGGGAGAGGCGGGCGCCGATGCGCTCCAGGCCGCGCTCGAGCAGGCGGTCGTCGACGTGGATCCGCTGCTCCCCCCACAGTCGGTGTTCCCGGTGGCGACGCTGGTCTCCGCGAACACCGCCACGGAGCGCTTCTACGCGACGCTGCTCTCCGCGTTCGCTCTGCTGGCGCTGATCCTGGCGGCGGCGGGCATCTATGCCGTCCTTGCCTACGGCGTGCGCCTGCGGACGCGCGAGCTGGGCGTGCGCATGGCGCTCGGCGCGAGCCGCGGCGCGGTCACGGCCATGGTGCTGCGGAGCGGCCTCGTGTTGGGCGGCATCGGTGCCCTGCTCGGCCTGCTGGGCGCGTTGCCCGCCACTCGCCTCGTCGGCGGGATGCTCTACGGCGTCTCGCCCCTGGACCCGGCGACCTGGGTCGGCGTGTCCGCCCTCCTGCTGGCGGTGGCGGGGCTGGCCTGCCTGAGTCCCGCGCTCCGGGCCGCGCGCCTCGACCCGGCCCGCGTCCTCCAGGACGAGTAGGGTTGGGAGGTGCGCGGCCCGCGGCCCACCCGCGTCCGGTCGCCCGACGTGTGCAGCGCCTGAACTAGCTGGCTCGCTGCGCGCGCCACTCCTCGAGGCCGTCCAGCCGGCTGCGCAGGTCGAAGCTGCGGTAGTCGCAGGTCAGCTCCTCGCCCGCCGTGATGTCGCGGTTGGCCCAGGTGCCGTCCTCGCGGTCGTCGCAGTTCGGCTCGAAGGAGTGGTTCATGTAGCGTCCCGCGTCGCCGCACAGGACGTACATGCCGTCATCCGTCTGGTAGACCAGGTCGGACAGCCAGCCGCGGAAGGGCTCGGGGAACGCCTCGAGCTGGTCGGCCGTCATCTCCCAGTCGATGCCGGAGGTGAACTCCCACACCCGCGTTCCGGCAGGGACGTCGGCGGCGGCGAAGACCCCGGTGCCGTGGATGGGGCTGCGACGAAGAACGGTCGGAATCAGGAACATGCGCGGACCTCGGACCCGCACGGTGACCGCCGCGGACGGCTCGGGGCGAGCCGCGAGAAGCGACGGCGACGGATAGAGTAGCGCAAGCCGCGCGGGCTTCAAGGGGGGAGGGAGGACCTCCCCGTCGTTGGCCGCCTCGCCTACCGCTCCGTGCGGATCATCCGGACGCCTCGCCTACCGCTCCGTGCGGATCATCCAGACGCCTCGCCTACCGCTCCGCGCGGATCATCCGGCCGCCGATCATCACCCACTCCACGCGGCCGAGCGCGTCGATGTCCTCGCTGGGATCGCCCCGCGTGACGATGAGGTCGGCGACCATCCCGGGGGCGATGGCCCCGATCCGGTCGGACATCCCGAGCGACTCGGCCGCCAGCGAGGTGGCGGATACGATGGCGTCCATGGGTGCCTGCCCGCCCTGGTGGACGCGGTACGCCAGCTCCTCCCAGTTGCGGCCGTGCGCGCCCGCGACCGCGTCCGTGCCGAACACCATCCGCAGCCCCGGCACGGTCAGCCCCTCGCGGAAGACGGCCAGGGCGCGCGGCAGGGCCTCCTCCATCTGCCGGAACCCCTCCTCGGTGTAGTTGCCGATGCCGAGGAAGCGCTCCTTGTTCTCCAGGTAGTTGCGGAAGACCAGGTCGATGTTGGGGTCGAAGAAGGTGCCGTGCTCGGCCATCACCTCCAGCGAGGCGCGATCCAGCAGCGCGCCGTGCTCCACGGTGGTGCAACCGGCGCGCGCCGCCCGCTGCGCGCTCTCGGGCCCGTGGGCATGCACCACCGAGCGGAGTCCCCGTTCCGTGGCGGCGCCGCACGCGGCGTCCAGCTGCTCCTGTGACAGCGTGGGCGCGCCTCCGTCGCGGATGCTGGCGGACGCGAACACCTTGATCACGTCGGCGCCGCGCGCCGCCATCGAGTCCACGAACGCGCGGATCTCGTCGGGTCCGCCGGTGCGCTCGGTGACCGGGCTGATGGAGGTGAGCAGGCGCGGACCCGGGATGACGCCCCGGGCGAGCGCGTCGCGCAGCGCCAGGTCCTCGGGCGCGCCGAGGCTCTGCGCGGTGGTCACCCCGCCCATCAAGGTGGTCCAGGCGTTCTCGGCCATGTAGAAGCCGCGCTCCGCCTCGGTCTCGGGGACCTGGGCGCTCTGCGAGCGGCCACTGCGGTCGAAGTGCCACCCGATGTGCACGTGCGTGTCGATGAGACCGGGCATGACCGTCAGGCGGCCGATGTTGTGCACCAGGCCGGCCGCGCTCTGCCCGGGCGGCGTGATGTCCACGATCACGCCGTCGCGGATCACGATGTCGCGGTTCTCCAGCACGCCGCCGCGGCCGTCCAGGATGCGCTGCGCCCGGATGGCTGTCAGCGTGGAGTCCGCGTCCGGACCGGTGCGCATGGTATCGGCGGGCTGCTCGCGCTCGGGGGGTGCGCACGCCGCCACCCAGGCCAGCAGGAGCAGCGCGCTCCCGCGGTGGCGTCTCCGCGCACGCGTCCCGCGGGGGTGCGTCGGCCGTCCACCGCGCCGGCTCATCGGCTTCCTCCACCGGAGCCGATCTCCGGTGCGTAGACCTCACGCAGACGCTGGTGGTATTCCCCGAGCAGGCCCTGCAGCGTGCCATGCTCCTCCGCCACCACGGCCCGGAAGTCGGCGTCGCTCAGGAAGTCGTAGAGGATGGCCGCCATGATCTGGGCGTCGAGCCGGAAGCCGCGGTGTCCGACGTCGGTGAAGGCATCGGCTTCCATCTCCTTGGTGTGGTAGGTGCCGCGCGAGCTGAACACGCTCACACCGATGCCGGGGATCTCGCGCGTGACGTAGCCGGTCTCCTCGTACCCCGCCGGCCGCTGCCGCTCCTCGACGAGCTCGGGGGCGCCGAGCGCGCGGGCGTAGGCGAAATACAGCTCTTCCAGGGATCCCACGCTGATGCCATCCCGATACTCGCCGTAGCGGTCGATGCTGACTTCCGTTCCCGTTGCCAGCGCGGCACCGCGAGCCGCGTCGTCCATCATGTCCGTGATGTGCGCCAGGTAGACCTCGTCCGGATAGCGGATGTAGTAGTCCACCACGGCGCGGGCCGGTACCACGTTGGGAGCGACACCCCCCTCGGGGATCACGCCCTGGATGGACGCCTCGGGCCGGAAGGTGGAGCGCAGGCCGTTGACGGACGAGTAGAAGCGCACGGCGGCCTCGAGCGCGTTGCGCCCGTTCCACGACGTGAGCTGGTGCGCCGGCCGACCCGTGAAGGTGTACTTCACCTCGTTGATGTTGAGACAGCACACGCCGAAGCCGGCCCGGGCCCGTGCGGTCTGCGTGGAGGAGTGGCTGCGCACGAGGATATCGGTCCCGGCGAACACGCCGGCCTCGTACATGATCGTCTTCGCGGGAGGACCCACCTCCTCCGCCGGCGTGCCGAAGACCTTGAGGGTGCCGGGGACGCGGCGCTCGGACATGTAGTCCTGGAGGGCGAACGCCGCTGCCAGTGCCACGGGCGTCTGCGCATTGTGCTGGTCGCCGTGGAAGGCGCCGTCGATGTCGCGCAGGGCGTCGTACTCGCCGATGAGCCCCAACGTGGGGCCGGCGGTGCCACCCGGGGAGGTCCACGTCGCCGCGAACGCGGTCTCGAGGTCCGCCACGCCCACCTCCACCTGGAATCCGCGTGCGCGCAACACGGAGACCAGGGTGTCCACCGCGGCGTGCTCCTCCCACCCGACCTCCGGCGTGCGGCCGATGTGATCGGACAGCGCCTGCATCTCCTCGTCCCACCAGGTCCCGACGCCTTCGAGCAGCGCGTCGCGTACGCGATCGTCGCGCTCCACCATCCGTGTGGCGCGCCGCTCAGGGTCCAGGCGCGCCTGCAGCGCATCGATGCGTTGGAGCACACCCGCCGCGGCCTGCATCTCGGTGGGCGTGGTCTGGGCGTGGACGCTGGACGCTCCGACCAGGAGCAGCAGCGCGGGGAGGGACACAGTGCGAGGCGACATCGATGGAAGCTCCCGTGGGTCCGGCCGCAGCCGGCAATCCGACATGGGCTCATGATACGCCTGCCCCCGGAGGGGCGCACCCGGCGCTGCGCCCGGACGGGAACTCAGCGACCCGTCCCACCTCCGTCGGGATCGCCCCGCAGACGCCGCGCACACGCCTCCAGCATCGCCTCCGTCTCCTCCCACCCCAGACAGGGGTCGGTGAGGGAACGCCCGCGAGCCCGGACCGACGGGTCCGGCCCGAGGTCCTGACGCCCTTCCTCCAGGTAGCTCTCGACCATCCACCCCAGGATCGCGTCCTCCCCACCGGCGCGCCGCTCCGCCAGCTCGCGCGCGATGACGGCCTGGCGGCGCGGGTCCTTGCGCGAGTTGCCGTGGGCGCAGTCGACGAGGATGCGGTCGGGGAGGCCGCGCGCGCGCACCTGTGCCCGCGCGTCCGTCAACGAATCCGTGTCGTAGTTGGGCGCGGATCCTCCCCGCAGGATGAGGTGGCGGTCGGGGTTGCCGGTCGTCTCGATCACCGCCACCCGACCGTCGTGATCCACCCCGAGGAAGTGGTGCGGGTGGGAGGCGGCCACCATGGCGTCCAGCGCGATCTGGAGGCTCCCGTCCGTCCCGTTCTTGAAGCCCACCGGCATGGACAGACCGGACGCGAGCTGGCGGTGGGTGGGCGACTCCGTCGTGCGGGCACCGATCGCGGCCCACGACACCAGCTCCGCGATGTACTGCGGGATGACCGGCTCCAGGAACTCGGTGGCGGTGGGCAGCCCGAGCGCGGCCACGTCGAGCAACAGGCGGCGCGCGATGCGGAGGCCGGCGGCCATGTCGCCGCTGTCGTCCAGGTAGGGGTCGTTGATGAGGCCTTTCCAGCCGATCGTCGTGCGCGGCTTCTCGAAGTAGACCCGCATCACCACGTAGAGGACGTCCGAGAGCCGCTCGGCCACCGGGCGGAGACGCCGGGCGTAGTCGAGCGCGCTGTCGGGGTCGTCCACCGAGCACGGCCCCACGACGACCAGGGCGCGCGGATCGGCACCGGCGAGGAGCGCCCGCAGGGTCCGGCGGCTGGCGGCCATGTGGGCCGCGACGGGCTCGGGGATGGGCAACTCGGCGGCGAGCTCGCCCGGGCTCGGCAGGGGACGGGCCCCGCGGACGTGTTCGTCCCGGATCTTGAATGCCATGCCTCAAGCTCGCGGGATCGGCGCAGGCGGTCGAGGCGCCCGGTGGTGGGGTTCTCTCCCACGGGCAGCCGCGCCAGATTGCCCCGGACATGCGCGAAGCCCTCACACTCGTCGGGTACGGCCGCTTCGGCCGGGCCCTCGCCGACCTGCTGGACGCGGCGGGTCACGACGTCGTCGCGGTCGATCCCTCCGTGCCTGTCCCCGACCGGCATGCGCCCACATCCGACCGGCCGGCGTTCCGTCCCGGTGGCGTCGTGGTGTTGAGCGTGCCCGTCGTGTCGTTCCGCGACGTCCTCTCCGCGCTGCGGCCGCGTCTGGACGGCACGGACCTGGTGGTCGACGTGAGCAGCGTGCGCACGCCGGTGGAGGAGGCCATGGACGCGCTGCTCGGTGACGATGTGCCGTGGGTGGGGACCCACCCCCTCTTCGGCCCGTCGTCCATCGCGCTCGGCGAGCGCCCGCTCCAGGTGGTGATCTCCCCCAATGCCCGGCACCCGGCGGCGGCGGCGCGCGCGGCGGCGCTCTTCCGCTCGCTCGGGTGCGAGGTGATCGAGGAAGCGGCCGAGGCCCACGACCGCAGCATGGCCTGGACGCATGCGCTCGCGTTCTTCCTCGCCAAAGGGATGCTGGACGTACAAGCGGCGGAGCGCGCGCGCTTCGTCCCCCCGTCCTTCCGCGCCATGCTCCGCACCATCGACGCCGTGCGTTCGGACGCGGGACATCTGTTCTACGCGATCGAGCGGCTGAACCCGTTCGCGGAAGGCGCGCGCGCGGAGCTGCTGGACGCGCTCGCCCGGCTGCACGACGAGCTGGCCGCCACCGATCCCGCCACCTACCGCAACGAAGGCGGCTTCGACATCCCCGATCTGGGGTCGTCTGCGCCGGAGCTGCGGGCCACGCGCGACCTGATCGACGAGATCGATCGCGAGCTGTTGCGTGGGCTGGCCCGGCGCACGGAGCTGGCGCGTCGGGCCGGGCGGATCAAGGGCGAGCGCAGCCTTCCCGTGCGGGACGGGACCCGCGAGCGCGCGCTGCTGGAGGAGCGCCGGCGCTGGGCCGAAGAGGAGGCGCTCGACCCGCAGGCGGTGGCGCGGATCTTCGAGGCGGTCCTGGCGCTGTCCCGGGGCGTCCAGGTGCCCGGGTCCGACCGTCCGTCCCCGCCCTCCGGCTCGGCCGCGCCGTCGGAGTAGCGTCGGGGCCCCATCGTCCGGAGCGCACGGTCCAGGCCCGCTGCGCGTCTGGCCGACCCCCCCCACAGGTCCGCCCCGACGCGGGCGCGACGGCCCGGACTCCCCTGTCTACGCCCGGACTCCCCTGTCTACGAAGGATGGGGTAGACAACCGGATGCAGGCGTCGTATCATCTACGAAGATCCGGGTAAGCAAGGCTCCGCCGGGCGCGGAGCCGGACCGCAGCGGGGAGGCAGAGGTGGCCAAGCGACGTCCCATCGTGTTCACCGACCGCGAGCTCGACGTCATGAGCGTGCTCTGGCGCCTGGGCTCGGGCACGGTGGCCGAGGTGCGCGAGGAGCTGGGTGACGTCGGGTACACGACCGTGCTCAAGATCCTCCAGATCCTGGAGGACAAGGGGCACGTCGCCCACGACGCCGAGGGCCGGGCCTATCGGTACCGGCCCCTGGTGGCGCCCGAGGATGCAGGCGAGCGCGCGCTCAGCCGGATCCTGAACAAGGTCTTCCACGGATCGCTGGATCTCATGGTGGCGCGACTGGTCTCCGACCGCAGCCTGACCGCGGACGAGATCGCGCGCCTGAAGGAGATCATCGACGAGCTCGAGCCCGGCGACGCGCCGGCGGAGGGGGAGGGAAGGGGACGATGACCACGATGTTCATGATCGGATCGGCGGCGGTGGGTGCCGTCGTGGCCCTCCTCGCCTGGCTCACCGAGCGGGCGTTGCGGACGGAGGGCAAGCCTGTACGGTGGGTATGGGTCGCGGCGTTGCTGCTGACGGTGGCCGTGCCGTTCCTGCCGCGCCTGCCGTTGCCGGCGCTTCCCGGCACGGATGCGCAGCCGGCGCCCACACTGGTGGAGACGGGTGCCGACCGCCTGGGCGATCTGGCCGCGTTGCTGCCCGCGACCTCTGCGGGAGCCGTTGCCGACGGCGTGTTGAGCGCCGTCTGGCTGCTGCTGACCCTGCTCGCCGCCGGTGTCACGATCGTCGCCACCGTGCGTCTGGTCGCCGCCCGCCGCCGCTGGCCCGAAGCCGAGGTGCTGGACACGCGTGTGCGTCTTTCCCGCCGCTTCGGACCCGCTGTGGTGGGGCTGTTCCGTCCCACCATCGTGCTCCCGCGACGCGCCCTGGACCTGCACGCGGACGAGATGGCGCTGGTGCTCGAGCACGAGCGGGAGCATCTGCGTGCCCGTGATCCCTGGTTGCTCGCGTTCGCGACGCTTCTGGTGGTCGCCCTGCCCTGGAATCTCCCCCTCGTGTGGCAGGCGCTGCGCCTGCGTCGAGCGGTGGAGCTGGACTGCGACGCCCGCGTGCTGGCCCGCGGGGCGGGCCGCAGGACCTATGCGTCGCTGCTGGTTCGCCTCGCGTCCGATGCGCCGCCCTTCCCGTTCGCCGCGGCTGCGCTGGCGGAGCGCCGCTCCTTCCTGCGCGACCGGATCGAGGGCATGCGTGAGCGGGTCCAGCCCATGGCGGGCTACACGCGCGTCGCGCTGGTCGTCGCCATCGCGGCGGGGCTGGTGGGCATCTTCGCCTTCGCGCCGCGCTTCGTGACCATCCAGTTCGGGCCGCGGCACGATCGTGTGCACGAGCTGCGCTTCAAGGAGGTGCCGACGCGCATCGAGATCGGAACCACGCTGGACGATCCGATCCTCCACTTCGACGAGCGGCGCCTGCGTGAGGAGGTGGAGCGCGCTCGCCGGGAGGCGGAACGGGCGCGTGGGCGCATCGAGCGTGTGCGGAGGGTCGAGCTGCGCGAGGCGCAAGCGCAGATGGAAGGCCTTCGGCGGGAGATGGTGGAGGCCCGCAGGTCGATGCGCGCGCAGGTGGAGCCGCTGGGGGAAATCTCCGAGGCCGCAGCGACCGACGGAAAGCGGCTCCGGGACGAACTGGCCGTCGTGGCGCAACAGGCGCGCACCAGGCGCGAGCGGGCCGAGCGCGAGTTGGTCGCGGCTCGTCAGCTCCAGGCGGAGATCGAGGAACGCCTCGAGAAGGCCGAGAAGGCGCTCGCGGACGGGGACGCGCAGGGTGGGGGCAGCGGGGAGAGCGCGGCCAAGGGGTGGTTCCTTTCGTGGAGCCCGGACTCCCCACGGAGCCCGGACCCGCGAGCCATCGACGTGCAATCGGCAGACGCTCCGCTGATCGTCGTCGACGGAGAACGGCTCGCATCGCCGGACGCGATCAAGGAGATCGCGCCCGAGCGCGTCGACCGCATCGAGATCATCAAGGGCGAGGCGGCCGCCAGGATCTGGGGAGAAGAGGCGGCCAACGGTGTCGTCCAGATCTTCCTGAAGCCGAGCTGACCCGGGTACGGCCGGGCCCATCTCAGGGGCCCGGCCACCCGATCGGCCTTCCCGCGCTCAGCCCTCGTCCGGGACGCGCGGCTCCCAGAGCTCGACCTTGTTGCCTTCCGGGTCCAGGAACCACCCGAACCGGCCGTACGGCCAGTCCTCGGGATCGCCCACCACGGTGCCTCCTCCTTCCACCACCTGGGCAAGCGCACCCCGCAGGTCGTCCACCATCAGGTTCACCATGAAGGGACTTCGTGACGGCGTGAAGTACGCCGGGTCACGCGGGAACAGGCTGAACACCGCGTAGCCGCCGGCCGGCACGGCACTGGCTTCGAAACGGGCTCCGCCCTCCGGCTGCACGTCGAAGCGCAGCCAGCGCGCATACCACGCCGCCAGCGCCGCCGGATCGTCCGCCGTGAGGAACGCACCTCCCAACCCCACCACCCTGGCCATCCCGGTCCTCCGGTCCGTGCGCGCGCCACGACCCTCCGCCGCAGCGTCTGCGCGTGGAGGTCCAGGCTAGCCCGGTGCGACGCCCCTGTCGATGGCCGCGACCCGCGGCCGGGTCACCGGCGCGGCGGCGTGCCGCTGCGGTCGCGGCCGTAGTGGAGGATGAGCCCGGCCGACACCAGGATGAGGACGATCACCACGAGGGAGAGCGGGTCGGTCGGAAGCGACGACAACACGGAAGACGAGGGAGGAGGGGGCGAGGAGGCAGGCGACGGAGTGACCTGCAGGAACGCGAGCAAGGACAGCATGGAGTCTCCCGACGCGCGCGCGTCGAGCAAGGAGTGTCCGCCGGAACGGGCGGAGCGGCGGCAGGCCGGGATGGCCGGCCGCGACCCCGGGGGTCCACACGCGCGGAGCGGGTGCCGGAGTGGACGGTGGCGCGGGGTGGTGGGGGAGCGAGCGAACCGCGTGACGTCCCGGCGCCCGTCGGGCGCGAGGTCCACGAAGAAAGGGCCCGGCCACGCGTGGGGCCGAACCCGTCGAGAGCGTCATGGAGCGGTCGTGGTGCCAGGAGGCGACCGCCCGACCGTCCGGCCGGGCGGCGCTCCGTCTTGTCGGACTGCTACACCGCGCGGATGGGGGAAGAGCCGCAGGCGTGGCGGGCGTGTGCCGCGCCGGTCAGGGCGCGGGTGCCGCGACCCCCACGGGCGCCATCCCGGCCTGCTCCATGGACCACTCGACCGCTTCGCGGTGCGTGCCCCACCAGACGCCCGGCTTGGAGCGGATGTGGTCGATCAGGCCTTCGAGCGCCACGATGCGCGAGCGGTGTCCGCTGATGTGCGGATGCATGGTCAGGGTGAAGGTCGTGCCCTCCTCCCACGCCTTGTCGAACTCGTCGATCCAGATCTGCATCACGTCGCGCGGCGGTGCGAACGAGTTGCCGCGTGGGTTGAAGAGCGGCGCGTCGTCCAGGATCCACTCCACCGGAAGCTCCACCAGGCCCGTCGGCTCGCCGTCCTGCACGAGTTCGTAGGGCCGCTCGTCCGCCATCAGCGACGAGTCGTAGAGGAAGCCGAGCCGGCGCAGGATCGAGAGGGTGTTGGGGCTGAAGTTCCACGAGGGGGCGCGGTAGCCCACCGGCCGCTCGCCGAGCAGCTCCGTGTAGTAGTCGAGCGCCTGCTGGAGCAGGCGCTCCTCGGTATCGGCGTCCAGCGTGGTGTTCAGCTCGTGGATCCAGCCGTGGATGGCGATCTCGTGTCGCCCCGAGCGTTGGATCACGTCCTTCATCTGGGGGCTGATGCGCATGCTCCAGGCCGGGATGAAGAACGACGCCGGGATCTGGTGCCGATCGAGCAGCTCCACGATGCGCGGGAGCGCCACGCGGGCGCCGTACTCGCCCTGCGACAACGAGCCGACCGTGGGGTCGCCCGTCCGCAGTCCCTGCACCGTCTCGTTGTCTACGTCGAACGAGAGCAGCACGGCCACGCGGGCTCCGCCCGGCCAGCGCGCCGGGTTCAGGTCCCGGCCGGCCCGCACTGCCGTCACCGCATCCCAGACCTCGTCCTCCGTCCACTCGTACCCGAGCCGGGGAGCGGCCTGGGCGGAGGCTGCGGCCGCGTCGGCGGGTGGCGGGGGTGCGCAGGCACCCTGGAACAGCAGCACGACGGCTCCCAGGAGGGGACGGGTGAGCGGACGGGGTCGGGTGGGGACGGAGCGGCGCATGCGGACCTCCGGAGCGGGTGCGGGCGGAGGGGAAGATCCGGCCGGGGAGGACGCGAGGCAAATCCCCGCCCTCCTCTGCTCTCGTTGAAAGAGGGATCTTCCCGGGGCGCATATGGTTAAAGCTTGAACCTTCAGCCCGGTCGGACGTCCCATGGCCCCACTCCTCTTCGCCGCACTCCTCCTGCAGGCCGCAGCCCCGGGCTCCGGGGAGGCCACCCCCTTCGAGATCGATCGGGAGGCGTCGGTGGTGGCGGTGGTCACCCACCGGGCCGGTTTCGCCGCCCGGTTGGCGCACAACCACCTGGTCGTCGCCACCGGATACGACGCGACGCTCGACGTCGCCTCCAGCCGACCGCCCGAAGCCTCCTTCCACCTGCGGATTCCCGTGGCGGGGCTGGTGGTCGACGCTCCGGAGCACCGGGCTCGCTGGGCGCAGCGGCTGGCCGAGCTCGGCGTCGAAGACGAGCTCGGCAGCCCCGGCGAGGACGACCGCTCCGAGATTGCCGCAGCCATGCGGAGCGAAGACCAGCTGGACCAGGAGCGCTTCCCGTGGATCGAGGTGCGCCTCGTCGACGTGCGGGAGGGAGGGCGGCTGCTCGGCGGCACGGCCTTTCCATGGACCGCGGTCGTCGAGCTGACCGTGCGGGATCGCGTCGTGCGGTCGGAGCTGCCGCTCCGTTTCTCGCTGGAGGGCGACCTGCTGGACGTGGAGGCCACCGGCACGTTCACGTTCCAGGAGCTCGGCATCGAACCCTACTCCGCCGCGCTCGGCGCCGTCCGCAACGCGAACGAATTCGATCTCTACCTCAACCTGAAGGCGAGGCGATGAACCTGCGAGGGACCGTGTGGGGAGCGGGGATGCTGCTGGCCGCCGCGCTGGGAAGCGCGCCGCTGGCCGCGCAGTCATGCAACCGCGAGCTCCTGGACTTCGACTGCCCCGAGGCCTGGGGCATGAAGTACTACACCTCCGTCTCCCTGCTCACCGGCTTCGGGCCGCCGGAGCGTCGCGACGTTGGTGCGGTGGACCTCGCGCTGGAGGGCGGATGGGTGCCGCAGCTCTCCGACGACGAACGCCGCCTCGGCTTCAACGGCACGAAGCTGGAGGATACGAACAAGACGCCCGTGTTCGGTCGGGTGCGGGCCACGGTCTGGCTCGCCGGCGGAGTCTCCGTGTCCGCGGGCATCGTCCCGCCCCTGGAGGTCGGAGGCGCGCGACCGCTGCTGGTGTCCTTCGGGGCGGGACTCCCGCTGCTGGAGCGTCCGTCCGTCCGGGTCGGCGCGCGCGCGTTCGGGCAGGTCGGACGGGTGGAGGGCGACATCACCTGCGACGCGGAGACCGTGTCCTTCGGAGCGGACCCGCTGCGCAACCCGTTCGGATGCGAGGCGCCGTCGGAGGACGAGGTGACGGAGCGCTACGCGGGTGTGGAGGTCGCGGCGGCGTTCCCGCGCGGACGGGTGGAACCGTATGTCGGGGGCTCCCTCCAGTACCTCGACATGGTCTTCGCCGTGCGGGCGCGATACTCGGGTCTCGAGGATCGACGCGACCTGGCGGCGTCCGGATGGACCGGCGCCGGTACGGCGGGGGTGCGGGTCCGCGCGTCCGACGCGTGGTCGGTGTCCGGGGAGGTCTTCTACTCGCCGCTCGGGATCGTGCGTCCCAGCGCCGCGGGGCGTCGCAGCGAAGCCCTGTTCAACCTGCGTGGGATGGTGAGCTGGCGCGTCCGCTGAACGCGGGTGGCGGTCGGCGACGGGGCCGGCGCAGGAGGGATGGAAACGACGAAGGGGGCTCGACCGGCTGGTCGAGCCCCCTTTCGGCTCAGGATCCGGTCAAGAGGCAGCCGGGGGAGAAGCAGTCTTCCGAGCCGTGGTCTTACGAGCGGTCGCCTTGCGGGCGGGCGACTTCCTCTTGGTCGCCTTCCGCTTGGTGGCCTTCCGCTTCGTAGCCTTGCGCTTGGTGGCCTTCTTCTTGGTGGCCTTGCGCTTGGTGGCCTTCCGCTTCGTGGCCTTCTTCTTGGTGGCCTTCCGCTTCGTGGCCTTGCGCTTGGTGGCCTTCTTCTTGGTGGCCTTGCGCTTGGTGGCCTTCCGCTTCGTGGCCTTCTTCTTGGTGGCCTTCCGCTTCGTAGCCTTGCGCTTGGTGGCCTTCTTCTTGGTGGCCTTGCGCTTGGTGGCCTTCCGCTTCGTGGCCTTCCGCTTGGTCGCCTTCCGCTTGGTGGCGGCCTTGCGCTTGGTGGCCTTCCGCTTCGTTGCCTTGCGCTTCGTGGCCTTCTTCTTCGTGGCCTTCCGCGCAGTGGCTTTCCGGCGCGTCGATTTCTTCGCCGCGCGCTTCCGGGTTGCAGCCATCTGACCCTTCCTGTTGGGGTGCCGATCCGAGTGCGCCCACCGAGCGCACCCAATCCTGGTTAAGACGTCGGATACAATATATTGCACCGTTGCGCAAGTGCGCCACTGTATACGGTGTCCGCCGTCGACTACTCCCCGCTCCTGGTGTTCTCGAGCGTGAGCGACCACTCCAGCCAGGGTTGTGATCCCGGAACGAGGTCTGGTATGCTGTCCCTCCCGGGGTCCCACCCACCTCTGCCTTCGTGTTCGCCGGTGGCCGCCTCCCATTCAGAAGCCGAGATTTTGGCGCTGCTTCGCAAGCGCGGTGCCAGACGACTGAAGGAGATCCGCTTTCGCGCGAACAAGAGCACCATCTGGTCGCTCACGCAGGGCGGGAATGTGCTCAACCTCCATGTCGGCTACCGCAAGGCACCGCGGCACGTCCTGGAGGCGTTCGCCGTCATCGCCAGCAGCGCCCGCTCCTCCTCTGCGCACTACCGCCAGGCCACGGCGACGGTGCGCAACTGGCCCGGCCTCGAGTCCGCCATGGAGGAGATCGCTCTTCAGGCCGGCGACCGTCGGTTGCTCCGTCTGGAGCCCGGTCCCTGTGTGGCGACCGACGCCCAGCTACGCTTCCTGCGACGCCTGTACCGGCACCTGAATCGCCAGCGTTTCTCTCGACTTCTGCCGGATGACCTTCCCGTGCGCCTCAGCGCGCGGATGGTCTCGCGCCTCGGCCAGATGGTCCCTGCGCTCCGCTTCGGTCGCCGGGTGGTCGTCGAGCTGGCGCTCAACGTCGACCTCATGCTTCCGGACAACGATCGGGAGATGGTGGAGACGCTGGCGCACGAGATGGCCCACGCCGCCGACTACCTCGTCAGCGGTCGCCACGGGCACGGTCCGTCCTGGCGTCGCTGGGCACATCTGGCGGGGTGCGATCCCGTCGCATGCACCGACCGACCCATCCGCCATCGTCGCTCCCTCCGCGAGCGCGTGGACCGGGTTCCCCCGTGGCCCTTTCCGGGTCGGCGACGGAGCGGAAGGAACCAAAGTGCCGATCCGCTGCGGCCGCCCGTGCCGATGCAGCTCACCCTCTTCCAGTAGATGTCGACCATGGACGATCGCGCCCTGCCTCCGACCGAACCTCCCGTTGTCGTACGCGACGTGGCGAGGCGCGACGCACTCCGTCTCGGGCTCGCCGGTCTGGGGGCGGCGGCGTTCGTCGGCGCGTGTCAGAGCGAGGCGGCCGCCGGCACGTCATCGGCGCAGGGGCCGACGGCTCCCGCGCCGGCGGAGCCCTTCCGCGCACCCCCGCTGTCCACCGTGCGCGTCGGCTTCGTGGGCGTCGGGGGGATGGGATCGGTCCATGTGCAGAACCTGCTGGAGATCGAAGGCGTGCAGCTCACGGCGGTCTGCGACATCCGCCCCGAGCACGCGGAGCGGGCGCGGGACCAGGCGGTGGCGAAGGGACGAGCGGCCCCCACCCTCTACACGCGGGGCGAACGGGACTTCGAGCGCATGTGCGCGGAAGAGGAGCTCGACCTCGTCTACAACGCCACGCCCTGGAACTGGCATGTGCCGATCATGCTGGCGGCCATGGCCAACGGGAAGCACACGGCCACCGAGGTCCCCGCCGCGCTGACGCTGGAGGACTGCTGGGCGCTGGTCGAGAGCGCGGAGCGCCACCAGCGCCACTGCGTCATGATGGAGAACTGCAATTACGACCGCTCCGAGCTCATGGTCCTGCACATGGTGCGTCGGGGCCTGCTGGGGGAGGTCGTGCACGGGGAGGGTGGCTATCTCCACGACCTGCGGGAGATCAAGTTCGCCGACGAGGGGGAAGGGCTCTGGCGGCGCGAATGGTCGAAGACGACCAACGCCAACCTGTATCCCACCCACGGGCTGGGCCCGGTCGCCAACTGCATGGACATCAACCGCGGGGACCGCTTCCAGACCCTGGTGTCCATGAGCAGCCCATCGCGCGGGCTGCAGGACTGGGCGCGCGAGCACTATCCGGAAGGCCACCCCAAGCGCGCCGAGCGCTACGCCCTGGGGGACGTGAACGTGAGCCTCATCCAGACGGCGCGGGGCCGCACCATCTACGTCGGCCACGACACCAACCTGCCGCGACCCTACTCGCGGATCCACATGGTGCAGGGGACGCGCGGGCTCTTCCAGGGCTACCCGGACCGGGTCTACGTCGAAGGGGTGAGCGCACCCCATCGCTGGTCCTCGCCCGACGAGTTCCGGGCGGAGTACGAACACCCCCTGTGGGTCCGCGAGCTGGAGGCCCAGGCCGAGCGCCCGGGACACGGAGGCATGGACTTCCTGGAGGACCAGCGATTGATCTACTGCCTGCGCAACGGACTGCCCACCGACATGAACGTCTACGACGCGGCCGCCCTGTCCGCGGTGGTCGAGTTGTCGCAGCGGTCGGTCGCGCAGGGCGGCGCTCCGCAGGCGTTTCCCGACTTCACGCGCGGGCGTTGGCAGGAGTGGCCCGCCTGGGAGATCGTCACCGAGGTCTGAGGAGCCGGGCGTCCCTCCCGGGCCTCAGCGGGCGCGCACCGAATCGGGCGGTGGCATCATCCGGTCGCCGCGCCAGGCCGACAGCTCGTAGAGCGTCGCGTCCCGAGCGCGCCGCACCACGAACGCGTCCAGGCCCACCCAGCCTTCCAGCGCCAGCACCGTGTCGGCCCCCTCGGCCACCGCCACGAGCGTACGCCGCTCCCCCGCCGGGGCCATCTCGCCGTCCGCGAAGCCGGTGGCATCCACGTCGGCCAGCTCACCCAGCATCATGGCGACGGTGAAGGAATCGGCGGGCGCGGCACCGAGGCTCCAGCGGTTGTCTCCGCGCTGCAGCACGTAGTCCCCCGACGCGGTGGTCACCTCCAGCCGGACGACGCGTCCGGTGTCCACGCGGGCCACCCTGCGGTCGCGCCACTGATCGAGCGGCTTGACGACACTGGGACGCAGGTCGCCGATCAACGTGATCACGGCGTCCTCGCCCGGGAGCCGCGCGAAAGCCGTCCCGAACCGGGTTCCGGTCTTGCCCAGCACGATCTCCATCGGATGCCCGTCGACCGACTCGAAGCGCAGCGTCCAGGCGTCGGCGCCCGCCACGCCCAGCCGCTCGTGGTTGGCGGGGTTGTTGGCGGCCACCGCGCCCACCTCGGACGTGGCGAGCGCTCGGAAGAGACGGGAGACGGCTGCGGGATCGGTCGGATGGCCATTGGCCGTCCACCGCTCTCCCGCCCGTTCGAGCAGCACCGTGTCGGCCGGCCCTTCCATGCGCACCCGGTTCAGGGTGGCCGTGTCGAGGCCGGCCAGCACGCGCGCGAACCCGCCGCCTCCCGCGGTCGAGCCGCGACGGACGCGGGCAACGATCTCGAGCGCCGAGTAGAGGAGCAGCACCACCGCGAGCGCCGTCAGGATCCGCCTCAACGTGCGTTCGCTCATGCCACCTCCGACCAGTGACGGCGAGCGCGACCCACGCGCCCGCCCACCCGCGCCGCGCCGAACAGGACGAGCAGTCCGGGCACACCCAGCAAGCACCCCCACTTCAGGACGTCCTGCGCCCACTCCGAGGAGAAGACGAGGGGAGGGGGCACCCGGTTCTTCGAGCGGATATCGATGAGGCTCTCGTCCTGCCCCAACCAGTCCGCCGCGTTGGCCAGGAACGCCAGACCCTGGGGGTCGGCGCGCACGAACTGATCCTCGAGAAAGGAGGCGTCACCGGTCACGATCAGACGCCCGTCCGCTGAACCGGAGTCGGGCTCGACCGCCACCGCCAGGGTCACGGGCCCCAGCGCCTCGGGATCCGGCGTCAGCGGGATCTCGGGTGCCACCGAGCCACCGGCAGGCTGGACGCCGCCGGCCTCGCTCGTGGTCCATAGCGGCGTCACGCGCGTGCTGTCGAGCGTCTCGACCGGAGCGGCCCACCCGAACGTCAGCGCCGACAGGTCGCGCACGGTGGGGTGGTCCGCGGCGGGGAAGGCGATGGGCCACCAGGGATACGCACGGATCAGGCTGAACATCCCTTGCTGCCCCATCGAGATCCGTTGGGCCGAGCGCAGGTCGTACACGATGCCCTGCCCGATGCGCACCCCATGCGACTCGAGGAAGCCGTCCAGACCGGTCTGGATGGGCATGGTCGTGGGCGCCTGCGGCGAGAGCTGATGGCTCTCCAGCAACAGCAGGGCGGGGTTGCCCGCCGCGACGAACTCCTCGACCCGACGGACGGCGGCGTCGGCCAGGGGTGTCGACGGCGATGCGAGCACGAGGAGATCGATCCCCTCGATGGCGGCCACGGCGCCCGTGCTGTCGGGCTCCAGCGCGACGGGCTCGAACGCCCAACGCTCCGAGAGCACCTGACGGACGAGCTGGAACTCGAACTGGGAGCGCATGCCGGATCCGGTGGCCCACCCGATCGTCGGAGTGCCCTCGCGCGTCATGGAGCCGATGGCGGTCGCCAGGCGCAGCTCCAGGTCGTCGGTGCGGTCCACGATGGGGATGACCTCGCGCGCGTCGGCGTACTGGATGGCCAGGCCGAACCAACCCCGCCGGACCTGGAACTCGTCGTCGCGGAGCACGTTGAACTCGATGGGCGTGATCCCGAAGGACTGCGCCTCCTCGGCTGCGGCGTCGTCGCGATCCGGGTCGGCCTCTTCGACCGCGACCCGACCGTCGGATGCCGCGCGGATGTCTCCGATCAGGTCGCGCACGTCGCGCACGGTCGACTGCACCTCCAGCGGGAGCTCGCGGGAGATGAACAGCTTGATGGTCACGAGGTCGTCGAGCCCGCGTACGATCGAGCGCGTGCCCGCCGACAGGGTGTAGAGGTTGTCGCGGGTGAGGTCGAGCCGCCCGGGCACGTTGTTGCCCAGCAGCACCACGAGGACGGCCAGCACCGCGCTCGCGGCCGTGCCCAGCCGCAGCCGCCGGAACGCGGCTCGCGCGGGACTGAGCCGCTCGCGTGCGACGAAGAAGCCGGCCAGGACCAGGAAGAAGGCCGTGCCGGCCGCGAAGTACAGCACGTCGCGCAGGTCGAGCACGCCCCGAGCCACGCCCTCGAAGTGGCGCATCACCCCCAGCTCGCCGAACAGCCCCGCGATCCGGGGCGGCAGTCCCACCCGGACGACGGGCGCGCCCAGCAGCACGAGCAGCAGCGTCAGCGCCGTGGCGAGGATGAACGCGGTGATCTGGTTGCGGGTGACGGAGGAGGCCCACAGGCCCAGCGCGACCAGGAGGGCTGCGAGCAGGGCGGAGCCCGTGTACTGGGCCACCACGATGCCCGGGTCGGCGTCGGAGACCAGCAGCACGCCCAGCGCCAGGGGAAGCGTGCACGCCAGCGTGAACACCACGAACAGCCAGTTGCCGAGGAACTTCCCGGCGATGAGGGCGCGCTCGTCGAACGGCTGCACGAGCAGCCACTCGAGCGTACGCGCCTGCCGCTCCTCCGCGAAGGAGCGCATGGTGATCGCCGGGACGAAGATGGCGAACAGCCACGGCAACAGGTCGAAGAGCGGCCGCAGGGTCGCCAGCGAGTTGGCGTAGATGCTCCGGATGGCCAGGAAGAGGGCCAGCACCAGGAACGCGATCTGGAGCACGTACGCCGTGGGATGATCGAAGAAGGAGCGCAGCTCCCGGCGCGCCAGGGTCCAGACGTGTCGCATCAGACCTCCTCCCCGGAGGTCAGCCGCCGGAAGAGATCCTCCAGGTTGGCGCGCTCCTGGCGCAGCTCCCACAGCGTCCAGGCGCGATCCTTGGCCAGCTCGAAGATCCGGGGACGCAGCTCGAGGCCGCCGATGGTCTGGAGGGTCACCCGGGTGCGGCCGGGGAGGGCTTCCGCGTGGGTGGCGGCGACGCCGTCGAGTGCGGCCAGGGACGCCTCCACGTCGACCCCTTCCGCCTCCACCACCAGCGTGACTCCGCCGGAACGGGCCGCGGCGAGGTCCTGCACGGTGCCGTCGGCGATGAGCCGACCCGCGGACAGGATCAACAAACGCGAACAGGTGGCCTCCACCTCCTGCATCACGTGGGTGCTCAGCAGCACGGTGCGCTCGCGGCCGAGCGTGCTCACCAGCCTGCGGATCTCGACGCGTTGGTTCGGATCGAGTCCTTCGGTGGGCTCGTCGAGCACCAACAGCTCGGGCTTGTGCAGGATGGCTCCGGCCAGCCCCACGCGCTGTCGGTAGCCCTTGGACAGCTCCCCGATGGGCCGGAAGAAGACGGCGCCGAGGTCCGTCTCGTCCGCCGCCTCACGCACGGCGCGCCGGAGCGTCTCTCCCTCCAGCTCGCGCAAGCGACCCACGTGCTCGAGGTACTCGCAGACCAGCATGCCGTCGTACAGCGGGTTGGCCTCGGGGAGGAAGCCGATCCTGCGACGGGCTCCGATCAGGTCGTCCTGGAGGGGGCGGCCGTCGAACAGGATGCGGCCCTCGTCCGGCTCGAGGCCGCCGACGATCATCCGCATGGTGGTGGTCTTGCCGGCCCCGTTGGGGCCGAGGAATCCGACCACTTCGCCGCGGTGGATCTCGAAGCTCAACGTGTCGACCGCGGTGAGATCGCCGAAGCGCTTGGTCACTCCGTCGACCGAGAACACTCGTCACTGCCTCCTCTCACGTCTGCGCGTCCCCGCGGGCTCCGGGCAGGGCGCGGCGGAGCGTCCCACGGGTCGGGCGCGTCCCTGGTGCGACTCGTGCGCGGGTCCTTCGACGCGCGGCGCAGTCCCAGGGTTGGTCCGGTCGACCGCGGTCGAAAGGAGTCCGTCGGCTCGTGCGGCACGGGCCCGCAGGCCCTGCTCCCGCCGAGCGGTCCCGATTCTAGACGGGGCCTCCGGGGGTGTCCAGTGCCCCGTCCGGAGCCGCGTGGGGTCGGCGGCGAGGCGCGCGCGGGAGGCGGAGCTGCCCGGCACCCCTCGCCGAGCACGGGGTTCCGGATGAAACCCGGAAGGGCGCGTCGCGTAGCACAGTCGGCCCGCCCACCCCGGGCAGGGCGCCCTCGCGTTCCCGACCCCGGGGTCCTCGTTCCCCGCATCTCTCCAACCGGTCAGCGCCATGCGAACCCGCCCCGTCGTGCTCCTGTGCGCCGCCACGCTCCTCGGCGCGTGCGGCGGAGCCCCGCCCCCGCCGGCGCCGCGCCCGCCGGAGCCCGCGCCCGATCCGGCGCGCGTGGCCGCGGCCCGGGTCGCCTCGGTCGAGTTGTCCCCCTCCCCACTGATGGTGGAGGTCGGCGACACCATCGTGGTCCGCGGGGTCCTGCGGGACTCCGCCGGGGTCGTGGTGGAAGGGGCCGAGTGGGGAATCGGCGCCGAAGGCGGCGCCGACGTGCGGTCCATCAAGGAGCGGCAACCCGAGAGCTACGAGCTGTGGGGACTCGAGCCCGGTGCCGCCACGCTCGCAGTCTTCGCCGGGCTGCCCGCGGTGGTGGGCGACGAGCCCAACTGGACGCTCATCGCCGAGGTGCCGGTCGAGGTGCGCAGCCGCGTCGGATCTCTCGCGATCGCCCAGCCCCGGTTCGCCCCGTACACGGGCACGTCGTTCCTGCTGGAGGCGGACGTGCGCTCCACCACGGGCGCCCCCGCGGATGCGGAGGTGCACTGGAGCACCAGCAATCCCGCCGTGGCGCGCGTGCAGTCCGGCGGACGCCTCAGCCTTTTCGCGCCCGGCACCGTGCAGGTGTACGCGCAGGCGGACGCGCAGGCGGATACGCTGGCCCTGGAGGTGGAGGCCAATCCGGTCCGACGGCTGCGCGTCACCGTGCCGGACGGGCCGATCCGCGCGGGCGCGGAGATCGCGCTCGTGGCCGAGGCCCGGGACGCGCGGGGACGCCCGCTCGAGGATGCGGCGGTGCTGTGGGAGGTCCGGTCGGTCGGAGGCGAAGGCGCCGGCTCCGCCCGGATCACCGACGACGGGCGCTTCACGGCCGCGCGCGCGGGTCGCTACCGCGTCACGGCCGTGAGCGGCACCGTCCGGGAATCCGTCGAGATCGACGTGACCGCCGGCTGAGCCGGTGGCCGGCGGGCGGCGCTACTCGGCGCGCAGCTCCTCCACCTCGCGCTCCTTGCGGGCCACCTCCTCGGAGATGGCGGCCACCGCGTCGCACTTGGTCTCGAAGCCCGGGATGGGCTCACTGCGCTGGTAGAGGGCGAAGACCTCCTCCCCCATCTCACGGAAGAGATCGCGACGCTGCCCGTTGAGCCGGGCGATGTCCGCCTTCAGGCGGGTCACCTGCGCGAGCTCCTGCGCCTCCTCCTTGGCCTTGGCGATCCCCTTCTTGACGTTGTCCATCAGGCTCATGGCGGCGCGCTCCTGCTCGGGTGGGCGATGCTTCAATCTAGCGGATCGGCGCCGGCCCGGGGGCCGGATCGCCGCCGCTCCGCACCCCGACGAGGGCCGGGCGCCCGGGGTTTCCGGCGCCCGGCTCCGGGTTACCTTCAGGCTCGACGCCCGCTGCCGCCGCTCCGCGCCCCGCGCGGACCGACGCCCGACCGCGGACGTGCCTCTCCCGCCCGTCCGCCCACCGAGGTCCGCATGAACGTCATCCGCATCCACGAGACCGGCGGTCCCGAGGTCATGAAGCTCGAGTCCGGGACCGTCACCGAGCCCGGGCCGGGCGAGATCCGCCTGCGCCACACCGCGATCGGCCTCAACTACATCGACACCTACCACCGGTCCGGGCTCTACCCCGTGCCGCTCCCGTCCGGCCTCGGCCTGGAGGCCGCCGGGGTGGTGGAGGCCGTCGGGGAGGGCGTGGAGCACCTGAAGACCGGAGAGCGGGTCGCCTACGGGAACGGCCCGCTCGGCGCCTACGCGGAGGTGCGCGTCATGCCCGCCAACCGGGTGACGCGCATCCCGGAGACCGTGGCCGACGACACCGCGGCGGCCATGATGCTCAAGGGCATGACCGTGCGCTACCTGCTCAAGGAGACCTACGCGGTCCAACCCGGCGACACCGTGCTCATCCACGCGGCCGCCGGGGGTGTCGGATCGATCGCCGGCCAGTGGGCGAAGGCGCTCGGAGCCACGGTGATCGGAACCGCGGGCTCGCCCGAGAAGTGCGAGCTGGCGCGCGCGCACGGCTACGATCACTGCATCGACTACTCGCGCGAGGACGTGGCGGCGCGCGTCCGTGAGCTGACCGACGGCACCGGCGTGCCGGTGGTCTACGACGGCGTCGGGCGCGCCACGCTGGAGGCGTCGCTGGACTCGCTCCGTCCGCGGGGACTGCTCGTGAGCTTCGGCAACGCATCCGGGCCCGTCACCGGCTTCAGCCTGGGGACGCTCGCCAGCAAGGGATCGCTGTACGTGACGAGACCGACCCTCGGGACGCACGTCGCCACCGATGAAGCGCTCCAGGCCAACGCGCGCGACGTCATCGACATCGTCGCCTCGGGCAAGGTGCGCATCGACGTGGCGCAGCGCTTTCCGCTGGGGGAGGCCGCGGAGGCCCACCGCGCGCTCGAGGCACGCCGCACGACCGGATCGACGGTGCTGGTCCCCTGAAGGTGGGCGTCCGCTTCGCAGCGGACCATTGACAGCGACGAGCGGGCGCCGGATCGTGCGCGCTCGCCCCCTCGTCCTGACACCCAACTCCAGGAACCGGTCATGCACACCCGCGTCTCCGCCGCGCGTGTCCCGGGTGCGTTCGCCCTGGCGCTCGCCCTGCTGCCCGTCGCGCAACCGCTCCACGCCCAACAGAACGGCCGGCGGACCGGCATGGATCCCTCCCGGGCGGAGGAGCTCTACGTCTCCAACCGCTGGGAGGACCATCCCTCCCGCGACTACCAGGCCGACATCGAGTCCAAGGCCCGGATCGACAGCATCTACGCGGCCGTGACCGAGGGCGTCGTCGACTACCGCAAGATCACCTACCGCAGCCGCATCGACGGGATGGAGATCCCGGCGTACGTCTTCCAGCCGCTGCGGAAGCGGGGTACCCACGGGCATGCCGCCATGATCTGGGTGCATGGAGGCGTGCACGGGAACTGGGGTGCCAGCATGTGGCCGTTCGTCCGAGAGGCGGTCGAGCGGGGGTACGTGATCATCGCGCCCGAATACCGGGGCAGCACGGGGTACGGCGAGGAGCACCACCGCGCCATCGACTACGGGGGCTACGAGGTGGACGACGTCATCTCCGCCTACGATTGGCTGACGTCGGAGCTGCACCACGTGGACCCGGAGCGCGTGGGCATGATGGGCTGGAGCCACGGCGGGTACATCACCATCATGTCGATCACGCGCGCCCAGCATCCCTTCCAGGCGGGCGCCGCGCTCGTGCCGGTCACCAACCTGATCTTCCGGCTCTCCTTCAAGGGGCCGGGCTATCAACGCAGCTTCGCCACGCAGGAGCGCATCCAGGGCCTGCCCTTCGAGCAGCGCGAGATCTACAAGGAGCGCTCTCCCTACTACCGGGTGGACGACCTGCAGACGCCGCTGCTCGTGCACGTGGCCACCAACGACCAGGACGTCAACTTCGAGGAGGCGTCCATGCTCGTGTACAAGCTGCGGGCAACCAAGCCGGACCTGACGGAGACCAAGATCTACGTGGATCCGGCGCCCTGGGGCCGCAGCATCGGGCACGCCTTCAGCCGACGGGTGGATCCCGAGACGCTGGAGCGGGTGGATTCTCCCGCGCAGCGCGATTCGTGGAACCGTACGTGGACGTTCCTGGAGGAGCACCTGCGGCCCTACGAGGATCCCAACAACCAGATGCCGGTCCGCACCGGGCCCGGCACCGACCGGAACTGAGCCCGACGGCACGCGAACCGATCGCCATGCACCGGCTGCTCGAGGAGGTCCGACCATGAGAACCCGCGCGCTCCTTCCCCTGGCCCTGCTGGCCGTGGCCGCGCCGGTGGGCGCACAGACGGAGGCGGCGATCCGCGACGAGATGCTCGGCCACTTCGAGCAGTCGTCCGCGAAGTTCGTGATGCTGGCCGAGGCGATGCCGGGCTCCCTCTACGAATGGGCGCCGGCGGAGGGCGTCATGGAGGTGGGGCACGTCTACATGCACGTGGCGCGCTACAACTTCATGTATCTCGAGGACAATCTCGGCATCCCGGCTCCGCAGGACGTGGACCTGGACGCCCTCGAGGGCATCCGGGACAAGGCCCGGGTGCAGGCGCTCCTGCAGCGCTCCATCGAGCACGTCCGGAGCGCGGTGGGAGCGCTGCCCGCGGCGGACGTCGGCCGCACCACGGAGCTGTACGGGCGCGACGTCCCCGGCTGGGCTGTTCTCGTGCAGCTCGTGGCCCACATGAACGAGCACCTCGGGCAGTCCATCGCCTATGCGCGGATGAACGGGGTGGTGCCGCCGTGGTCGGGTTGAGCCCGACCGCGGCGCTCGCGTCCCGGGCGTGAGCGCCCGGGATCCGGAGGACGAGCTCGAGGCCTTCCTCGATCTCGAGGCCGACGCCACCTGCCCGTACTGCGGCGAACCCGCCGAAGTGGACCTCGACCCCTCCGGCGGTGCCGTCCAGGTCTACGTGGAGGACTGTGCGGTCTGCTGCCGGCCCTGGCAGGTCCGGGTGTGGTTCGGCCCGGATGGTCGCGCGCAGGTGAGCCTGGACGCGATGCCCTGACCGCCCGGTCCCCGCAGCGGGACCGGGCGGCTCATCGACGGCCATCAACGCCCGGGCAGGTACTCCGCCGGGATCGGATTGCCCTCGCGCTCCTGATCGAAGAACCAGGACAGGATCCACCAGCGCTGGCCGTCCCAGGTGAGCTGGATGGAGTTGATGCCGCGCGCGAACGGCTGTCCGTCCGGGGTGGTGGACGAGGCGTACGTGCTCCACACATGCGCGACGTTGCCGAAGCGCTGGACCACACGGTGGATCTCGCGCTCGTAGAAGCCCTCCGCGCGCGGACCGCCCGTCGCGTCATGGTACTCATCCAGGGTCATGGTGCGGAGGCGCACACCGCCCTGGCCGTCCGGGCCCGGCATCCCCATCAAGGCCGAGGGGTGGTGCAGGGTGCGGTCACGCTCGCGGTCGGGTGCCTCCCCGGCCGGACCGGAGACCACGTCGTAGTAGGCCGCCAGGATGCCATCCAACGTGGCCACGTCCGCCGGACGGGCAGGGCGCGCCTGGGCGGAGAGACCCGCGGGCAGGACGGCCGCCAGAACGAGGAGCGGGAGAAGGACGCGGTGGGCGCGGGCCATGGGAGAGCTCCGTGGTTGAGGAATCGCGGCGGACGTGCGCATTCTACTGCGGCACCCAGGCGTCCTTCGAGGAGACCGCTGCCATGCCCCCGTCCCCGACGTCGACCGGCTTGCCTCCGCTCGGGACCGCCGAGCTGCCCGAGCCCCCGCGGCCGCGGGGGCTGCAGTGGGTGGGCGTCGTGGGGCCCGGCGTCATCGTGCTGGGTGCCTCCATCGGCAGTGGCGAGTTCCTGCTCGGCCCCGCCGCCTTCGTCCAGTACGGTCTGACCCTGCTGTGGGTGACGCTGGTTGCCGCCTTCCTGCAGACGGTCTTCAACACCGAGCTGATGCGCTATACCCTGGCCACGGGTGAGCCCGTGTTCGCGGGCTTCATGCGCACGCGCCCCGGGGCCGCCTTCTGGGCCTGGGTCTACGCGTTGCTCTATTTCCTGCAGGTCGGCTGGCCGGGGTGGGCCGGTGCGGCGGCCGGTGCCGTCTTCTTCCTGTTCGCGCGGGACCTGGCCGGTCCGGAGCACGCCAGCCTCGTCTACTGGATCGGCGTGGGCACCTTCGTGGCGTGCATCGCCATCCTCCTCGTCGGCAAGCGGGTGGAGCGTACGCTGGAGTGGCTGAACTGGATCCTGGTCACGGCCATCCTGGCGGGCGGTGTGATCCTCGCCGTGCTCTTCGTGCCGGGAGAGGTGTGGGGACGCGGCGTCAGCGGCTTCGTGGGCTTCGATCCGATCGAAGGGGGCTTCCGCTTCTTTCCGCCCGGCGCGGACTTCTTCCTCATCGGCGCCTTCGCGGCGTATTCCGGCGCGGGCGGCGTGATCAACCTCTCCCTTTCCAGCTGGGCCCGCGACAAGGGCTACGGGATGGGGCAGGTCACCGGCTACATCCCCTCTGCGGTGGGAGGCGAGAAGGTGGACCTGGCGCACGTCGGCTCCACCTTCGCCACCACGCCGGAGGCGATGGAGCGCTGGCGGGGGTGGTGGCGGATCGTGCGTGCCGACCAGTGGCTGGTGTATTTCCTGGGCGCGCTGTTGGGGATGTTCCTCCCGGCGCTGCTGTACGTGACGTTCCTGGAGGCGGGCACCGACATCCGCGGGCTCGCCGTTGCGGCCGAGCTGGCCGGAGCCATGGCACGCCAGGTGGGACCCCTCGCGGGAGGGGCCGTCGCGCTCATGGCCGTCTGGGTGCTGTTCAAGGCACAGCTCGACATCGTGGAGGGCATGGCGCGCGCCATCACCGACATCCTGTGGACCGGGAGCGCGCGCGCGCGCGCCTGGCGTGGCGGGGACGTCCGGGTCCTCTACTACACGGTGCTGGTCTGCGTCGCCGTCTGGGGGATCATCGCCCTGCGTCTGGCCCAGCCGATCGTGCTGCTGCAGCTCGGCGCCAACATGGCGGGCATCGTCTTCGTGGTGTCCTCCCTCCACCTGCTCCGGGTGAACACCACCGTGCTGCCGCCGGCGCTCCGGCCTCCGGTCTGGCGTCGCGTCGCGCTGATCGCCACCGCGGTGTTCTACGGCGCGTTCGTGCTGCTCTGGCTGCGGGGTCTGTTCGGCTGAGCCGGCATGGACACGGCGCCTCCCCCGTCTTCGCAGCCCCGCTCGGGCTGGCGCCGTGTCGGCAGCGGTCTGCTCGTCGCGCTCGGGGTGCTCGTCCTCGCGGTGCTGTCGCTCCTGATGCGCGGCGGGCCGGGCTTCGGGGTGGGGGGCTTCTTCGCGCCGCGCCTGGACGCACCCGAGCCCGCTCTGGCCGCCTTCGAGGAGCGCGTCCCGCCTCTGCCGCCGTCCGTCCTCACCGTCCCCATCGCCTACGACCTGGCGCCGGTGATCCAGAAGCTCGAGGAGGTGGTGCCGCGCACGCAGGGGTCGCTGGCCCGCCGGATCCCGGTCGAGGGCAACGACCGGGCGGACGTGGCCTACGAGATCCGGCGCCAGCCCTTCCGGGCCGAGCTGGACGGCGACATCGCGCGCATCAGCACCGTGATCGCCTACAAGGCGCGGGCCTGGTACGATCCACCCCTGCTGCCGGAGATCCGGGCGTCGTGCGGCGACGAAAGCGACGAGCCGGAGCCGCGCGCGCGGGTGGCGCTGTCCGCTCGCGTCAGCATCGGGCCGGATTGGGCGCTGATCGGCAAGGCACAGGTGGACCGTCTGGCCGCGCTCTCGGAGGAGCAGCGGGACCGCTGTCGGATCACCCCGCTCAACATCGACGTGACCGATCGCGTGATCCGGGCCGCGGAGGAGGCGCTCACCGACCACCTGCCCGACGTGGAGGCCGCCCTCGCGGGCATCGATCTGCGCTCGCGCTTCGCGCGCTGGTGGGGCATCCTCCAGGAGCCGATCGAGCTCGACGACGACGTCTGGCTGGTGATCGATCCCAGCGCCGTCCACCGCGGGAGCGCCGAGGGCGAGGGGCAGGTGCTGCGCGCGGTGGTGAGCCTCACGGCCCAGCCCCGCGTGGTCTGGGGAAGCCGGCCCCTCCTCGCCGCGCGTCCCTTGCCGCCGCTCGACAGTGCGGACGTCGAGGAGGGTCTGCAGATCCAGGCGCAGGGGATCATCGACTACGCGACCGCGAGCGCGCGTCTCAACCAGGAGCTGATCGGACAGGAGCTGGTGCTTCCCGGTGGGACGCTACGGATCCAGAACCTGGCCGTCCGCGGGATCGGCGGTGGGCGCATCGCGCTGGAGCTGGCGTTCCGGGGAAGCGCGCGCGGGCGCCTGTTCCTGACGGGCACACCGGAGTTCGACGCGGCCAACGGAACGATCGGGGTCCCGGATCTGAGCTTCGATATCGCCAGTCAGAACCTGTTGGTGCAGGGACTCACCTGGATGGCGCACCCGACCGTGCTGGAGACGATGCGCGAGCGGGCCCGTTGGGAGGTGAGCGACATCCTGGGACTGGCGGAGCAGCAGATCAATCGCGGGCTCAACCGCAACCTGAGCGACGAGGTTCGCTTGATCGGCAGCGTGGAGAGCATCGACGTGACCGGGCTCTATCCCCAACGTGACCGGCTGGTGGTGCGGGCCCGGGCACGCGCGCGCGCGCGGCTGGTGATCGTGGAGGAGGAGAAGGTGGCGGCGGAGCCCGCGGCTCGATGACAGGGAAGGAGCCGCGCACGATCCGCGAGGTCGCCGGACAGCTCCGGGCTCTGGGCGTGGAGCGCGGTGGCGTGCTGCTCGTGCACACCTCGTTCCGGGCCGTCCGGCCGATCGAGGGTGGCCCCGACGGTCTGATCGCGGCGCTGGACGAGGCGCTCGGCCCCGAAGGCACGCTGGTCATGCCGTCGTGGGGAAGTTCCGACGACGAGCCGTTCGATCCTGCGATCACCCCCGCCTCGTCGAGCCTGGGCGTGGTCGCGGAGCGGTTCCGGCGCCAGCCGGGCGTGCGCCGCAGCGCGCATCAGCACGCCTTCGCCGCGCGCGGGCCTCGCGCGGAGGCCATCCTGGCGGATCCGCTCCCGCTCCCACCCCACATCCCCGCCAGCCCGGTGGGACGGGTGCACGACGCGGGAGGGCAGGTGCTGCTGCTCGGAGTCGATCACGACGCCGACACCACGGTGCACCTGGCGGAGCTGATCGCCGGCGTTCCCTACCGGGTGCCGAAGTACCTGACGGCGCGGGTCGATGGGGTGCCGACCCGGATCGACTACGGCGAGAACGACCACTGCTGCGCGCGTTTCCGCCTCGTGGACGGATGGGTTCGGGAGGCGGGGGTGCAGCGGGAAGGGACGGTGGGGCACGCGCACGCGCGGCTGGTGTGTGCTCGGGACGTGGTCGATGCGGTGGTCCCGCGCCTGGTGGCCGACCCGCTACTGTTCCTGCACGGTCCGGAGGCCGGTTGCGACGAGTGCGACGACGCGCGGTCGAGCGTGGGCCCCGATCGGGACGCCTCTCCGGTGTGACCGCGACCGACCGGCGTTGCGGAGCCGGTGGGGGCAGGACCCGCGGTCAGGTCGAGATGGCGATCTTGAAGCCGTCCGGGTCCACCAGACGGAAGATGCGTGCACCCCAAGGCATGTCGGTCGGCTCCAAGGCCAGGGTGCCGCCGCGAGCGCGGATGCCGGACGCGAGCGCGTCGACGTCCTGTGCGGTCCGCAGGAGGAACGAGAAGCCCTCCCCCTTCACCCGATCCCAGCCCCGGGCGCCATCGTCCTGACCCAACAGGATGCGGACCGATCCGGCCCTCAGCGTGACGGCCCGCAGCGCGCCGTCGCGCTCGTGGCGCTCCTCGACGTGGAATCCGACCACGTCGCGGTACCAAGCCAGACTGGCGTCCAGGTCGGCGACCGTGAGGGAGACGGACATCTCGCGAGCCCGGAACGACTGGGGCTCGGCGCGCGTGGGGGATTCGCCGGCGGTGGCTTCGTCGCTCATGGGAGACGCCTCGGATGCGTGGGGCGCGGGTGCGGGCACGACAATCGATGCGCCCGGGTGTCGTCCCGCAACCCGCACCGTCCTCGAGGGCTTCCACCGGCCGTGGAGCGGGTTTGACCGTGGGGCCGCGCCGTGCCAAGCTACCGCAGGCATCCCGCTTCATCTGGCCGCGTCTCCCATGACCGACACCACGGTGTTCTCGAGGACCGTCGCCGACCGCGTGCTCCGGCGCGCCGCCGAGATCGAAGGGTCCGACGATACGCGCATCTCGATCGAGGAGCTGCGCTCCCTGGCACGTGAAGCGGGGTTCGGATCCCGCGCGATCGAGCGGGCGCTCGGAGAGGCCCGCGGCGAGTCGTTGGGCCAGGACGGCGCCACGGCCCAGCGCCCGCCGGTGCAACGCTGGGGACTTCTCTTCACGCGCATGGCCACCATCCGCGAGGTCCCGGTGGAGATCAGCTCCGAGCAGCTGATGCGGGTCGTGCGCCTCTTCCAGCCCTACCGGGAGGGTCCGGCGCAGGTTCGGCTGGAGGAGCACGAGATCACGTGGCGCGACGAGCGCGGGCTGCATTTTGCCGTGACCTCGGTCGGTGGCAGTACGGTGATCCGCGTCCACCTGGGGCGTCTTCTGTTGCGACGCGGCCGCTGGATGGGCTGGGTGAAGGCGGCCGCCGACCGACTCGAGCTGTTGACCCTGCTCGTCGCGCGCCCGGACGGCGGCGGTGAGCGCACACCTGCGCTCCCTTCGGGGCGCTGAAGGAGAGGGACCGGATGGCCTTCCATGGGCGCGTACGCGGGGCGGTGCTGGTCCCGTCCCTGATGCTCGCCGCCTGCGCCAGCGAGGCGGACGCCCCCGACCTGGCCATCGAGAACGTGACGGTGATCGACGCCGCGGGTGGTGCGCGCGCCGGGCAGACCGTCGTCGTGGACGACGGGCGTATCGTGCAGGTGGCGGATGCGGGCGCGCCGAGCGGTGCCACCGAGGTGGTGGATGGGACCGGCCGCTTCCTGATCCCGGGGCTGTGGGACTTCCACGTCCACCTGACATACGACGATCGCTTCACCGACGCGATGCCGGGCCTGTTCCTGCGTCACGGCATCACCAGCATCCGCGACACCGGCGGCATGTTGGATCGCGTCCTGCCGGTGGTGCAACGGCTGCGGGCGGAAGGCGCCATCGCACCGCGGGTCTTCTTCGCCGGTCCCCTGCTGGACGGCGAGCACGTCGTCTACGACGGGGACAACCGCCCCGCGCTCGGCATCGCCAATCCGGACGTCGAGACGGCGCGGGCGAACATCGCGCGCTTGGCGGAGGCCGGCGTGGACTTCGTGAAGATCTACGAGATGGTGACGCCGGAGGTGTTCGACGCGTTGGTGGAGGAGGCGGAGGCGCGCGGATTGCCACGGGATGCGCACGTGCCCCTCTCCCTCCTGGCCCGGGACGTGGGCCCGCGCGTGAACTCGCTCGAGCATCTGCGCAACATCGAGATGGACTGCGCCACGAACGCGGACGAGCTGCTGGCGGCGCGACGCAGCATCCTGGCCGAGCCACCGCCGGGCCCCGGTGCGGATCTGCGGAGCCGTCTGCATGGGCTCCACCGCCTTCCCGCGGTGGAGGCGTACGACGCAGAGCGTTGCTCCGAGACGCTCGACGCGCTGGCGTCCACCATCCAGGTACCGACCCTTCGTCTGAACGCCATGGGACTGCGTTCTCCCTTCGAGCGGGACGACTGGGCGGATGCGTTGGCGCATGCGCCCGCGGATGTCGCGGCCGACTGGGGTGCGGCGGCGGAACGCGCGCGCAGCGGACCCCCCGCGCGCGACACCACCTACGGCGCGTTCAGTCTGCGTCTGGTCGGGGAGATGAACGACCGCGGGGTCCCGATCGGGGCCGGGACGGACACCCCCATCGGCTTCGCGCTTCCCGGCTACAGCCTGCACAGCGAGCTGGAGATGCTGGTGCGGGCCGGCCTCACTCCGCTCGAGGCCCTGCGCGCAGCCACCGTGCGACCCGCGGAGTTCTTCGGGCTCGACGGTGAGCTGGGCACGGTGCAGGTGGGACGACTGGCGGACCTGGTCCTGCTCTCGGCCGATCCCCTGGCCGACATCGCCAACACCCGTTCGGTGGACGCGGTGGTGACCAAAGGCCGGCTCCTCCGACGGGCGGACCTGGACGGGCTGACGCCGTAGGGCGGGGGGAGTCGAGCGGGGCTGCGGCCGGCTGCGCGCCTTCCGAGGCCACCCGGCAGGTGTGCTCGTTCCCGCTGAAGCGTCTGCACGGGTCGTAACCGGGTGGGTCGTGTGTCAGCGGCGTTTCCGCTGAGACGTGTCCGTCCGGTCGTTGCCGCGGGTGCGGCGATTCTACCGTTCATCCCGGAGCGCTGCCCCGGGCAGGTGCGTCTACGCGCGCACGTAACGGTACATCAAGCGGATCAGGGCGTACGCGCGCTCCATCGTCGGGGCGTCCGCTTCCACCGTGTAGCCGTCCACGCGGCGCATGCCCGGCACCGCCATCAGGATGTCGGCCTGCTGCGTGGAATCGAAGCGGAGGCGGAGCGTCACGGGGGCGCGTGGCGTCAGGACGTGAGCGCTGCCCAGTCCGGCAAGCCCCGCCCGGGTGGCCTCGGCCAGTCGGGCGCGGACCACCTCAGGATGGAGCAGGCGGGCCACCGAAGCGCCGATGGCCGTCTTGGTCTGTACGGCATGGACCGTGGGCACCAGCCCGCTGAACTCCGACACGAACGCCGAGTCGCCCGCCGCCACGATCACCGGCACACCCAGCGCTCCCGCCGCGTACGCGTTGAGGCCTCCCTCTCCCACCTCGGTGCCGTTGATCCACAGTCCTTCGACCGCCCCCGTTCCGGTATGGGCCAGGAATCCGCCCGTTGTACCCGCCCGCGCGTGATACCCGAGGAAGATCGCCGCATCGAAGGTCTCGTCGAGCCCCTGCACCATGCCCAGCGGCTTGATGCTGCCCTGGATGTACTCGACCCGCGGATCGAGCTCGGTGTGGAGGAGGTTCTGCATGTCCCCGTGCGAGTCGTTGACCAGGATCTCCGCGGGTCCGGCAGCGAGGATCGCCTCCACGACCGCGTTCACCTCGGCGGTCATCAGCGCGCGACCCGTTGCGTAGTCCTTCCCCCCATTGGAGCTGGTCATCGCTCCCGTCCCGATCCCGCCGATGCCCTCCATGTCCACCGAGATGAAGATGCGGAGGGGAGCCTGCTGCCCGGTCGCGAGGGCGGGCAGGAGAAGCAGGAAGAGAACGAGGCCCAGCCCAGCGCCGGAGAGGGACCGGAAGGAGCGGGACCCGACCGGAACGGGTCTCGACGCGCGGCTCCAGGGCCGGGAGTGACGTGCCGTGGCAACGGAGGATGCAGGGGACAGCGGCGCGCGCGACATGTGGGCTCCAGTCGGGGTTCTCGGGACCGACGATGGCACGTCCCGTGGGCGACCGCCAGCCGGCCGAGCGGCGTCCATCCCCCCATGGTGCCTGCCCCGTCGCCGGGGCGCCATCGCCCCACGTGCGCCTGCAGCTCCGTCAGGATGGCGCGCAGACGTCAGCGGCCGCCGACCGTCACCGGCATTCCACGCGTTGGACGAGACTTCCGTCGTCCTCTGCGCGAGGGGGGCCCACGAGCCGGCAGGATCGCGCGGTGGAGAGGCGCTCGGGGAAGTAGCCGACCCGGAGACGTTCGGTACGGCCCGCCGGCAGGATGTACTCCCACCGACCGTTCTGGTTGTACTGGCTCTCGCGCACGAACCAGGGAACGCAGCGTTCACGTCGGGGCCGCCGGTCCGTGCCCGCTTGCTGCGGAGCGACCGCCTCTCCATCCGCGCGACATGTGATGCGAAACCCCAGGACGGGCTCACTCGACAGATTGGCGAGCTCCACGATGCAGTGCTCGCACGGCGGATCCGAGTCCGGAGAAGGCGCCCGGGACGCCCCGACCGCGTTGCCGCCACAGCCCCACGTCATCAGCCCCACCACCCCGATCACCGCACTTCGCACCTGCGCCACCTCCGCTGGGGACCGCTCGCAAGCTACCCATCCCATCGCTGCCGAGGCAAAGTGACCTCGGCGCGCACGGCGACGCGCAGGCGCCGGGCCCTCCGGTCGCACGCGGCGAACGGTGGTGACCGAATCGGCGTCTACGGGGTTTCCGGAACGGACGAGCCGGGAGTGCCGGCGGAGGCGCCGGGACACGGGACGAAGCCGGGAAAGCCCGAGCCAGGCGTGACCGCGACCGGCTGGACGCAAAGAAGAACGCATCCGAGCGCGGGAGCGAGCGGCTCATGGACGATACCGACCGGACGGGCAGCGCGAGGACGGTTCCACCGGGCGCGGACCGGACCACGCACGGCGGGTGGGACCTCGAGAGCGAGGGGACCGGCATCTCCCGCCCGCTCAGCGAGCACGTCAACCTGTTGGGCTCGCTGCTCGGTGAGGCGATCGCCCACCAGAATGGTCCGGAGACCCTCGCACGGGTGGAGGCCCTGCGCCAGGATTGCCGCCAGTCGGAGCGGACGGGCGATCCAGCCGGACGCATCCGCGCCGCCGAACGCATCCGGGCTCTGCCCACCGCGGACCTGGGCCCGCTGGTGCGTGCTTTCACCACGTTCTTCCACCTGGTCAACCAGGCGGAGAAGCAGGAGATCGTCCGCATCAACCGCGCTCGCGCTCGGGCGGGAGGTGCGGAGGCGGCCCGTCCTGAATCCATCGGCGCGGTCCTCTGCGATCTCCGCGAAGCGGGCGTCCCGCTCGAACGGGTGCGCATGTGGCTCGACCGACTCGACATCCAGCCGACGCTGACGGCGCACCCGACCGAAGCCCGGCCGGGTCCGGTCCTGGAGACGCAGCGGCGCATCGCGGAGCAGCTCCGCACCATGCGCGAGCGCGAGCCCACACCGGAGGAGGCGGAGCGCACCCGCGCCGAGCTCGCCAACGACGTGAGCCTGCTGCTGGCCAGCGACGATGTGCGCGACTCCCGCCCCCGGGTCGAGGACGAGGTGCGGCAGGGCCTGCACTTCCTCACCGGCACGATCTGGGACACCGTTCCGCGCATCCATGACGACGTGCGGCGCGCGGTGCGTCGCTACTACGGCACCGACATCGAGCCGCCGCCCTTCCTGCGCTACCGCTCCTGGATCGGCAGCGATCGCGACGGCAATCCCAACGTGACCGCGGCCGTGACCGCGTGGACGCTGCGCGAGCAGGAGCGCTGTGTGCTCGAGCGCTATCGAGCCGAGCTGCGGGCCCTGGCGGAGGAGCTCTCCCTGTCCGACCGCCTCGTGCGCGTACCGCCGGACCTCGCGGCGGCCCTCGTTCGCGATCGCGCGGCCGGACGCCCGGCGGAGGAGGTCTGGCGCGAGAGCGCCCATGCGCCGTATCGCCTGCGGGTCCTGGCCATGGAGGCGCGCCTGCACGCCCGCGCGGAGGACCAGGAGCCCTACGACAGCGCGGCCTTCCTCGCGGACCTGCGCCTCCTCGAACGCGCGTTGCGCGCGACCGGCTTCGAGTCGATCGCCGCGCGGGGTCGGCTGGCGCGGATCATCACCCTGGTGCGGACCTTCGGCTTCCATCTCGCGGCGCTGGACGTCCGGCAACACAGCCGCGTGCACGAAGCGGCCGTCTCCGAGCTCCTGGAGCGCTCCGGGCTGGCCCCGGACTACGCGAACCTCCCCGAGCCGGACAAGGTGGTTCTTCTGGAGCAGGTGCTCGAAGGGCGCGCGGCGCTGTCGAGCGACCCGGACGGAATGACCGACGCGACCGCGGGCCTGCTGGACGCGTTCCGCGTGGTGCGCACCGCCGTGGAGCGGGAGCCCGCATCCGTGGGCAGCTGGATCGTCAGCATGGCCGGGACCGTGAGCGACCTCCTGGAGCCGATGGTGCTGGCGCAGGCCGTGGGGCTGTGGCGCGTGGACGGCGGCGTGGTGCACTCGCCGATCGACTTCGTGCCGCTCTTCGAGACCATCGAGGATCTCGATGCCGCGTCCGCGCGCATGACCGAGCTGTTCACGCATCCGCTCTACCGGCGGCACCTCGCCGCCCGTGGAGGCCTGCAGGAGGTGATGCTCGGGTACTCGGACAGCAACAAGGACGGCGGCTACTGGATGGCCAACTGGGCCCTCTACAAGGCCCAACGCGCGCTGGGGGAGGTGGCGCGCGAGGCCGGGGTGGACCTGCGGCTCTTCCATGGTCGCGGCGGCACCGTGGGACGCGGCGGCGGTCGGGCCAACCACGCGATCCTGGCGCTGCCCGCGTCCGTGCAGAACGGCCGTATCCGCTTCACCGAGCAGGGGGAGATCATCACGTTCCGCTACGCGATCCCCGATCTCGCCCGGCGACATCTGGAGCAGATCGTGGAAGCCATGCTGCGCGCCACGGCGGCCTCCGATCTCGGCGGCGGGGGGCCCAGGCCGCTCGCGGCCGCAGAGCCGCCCGCGTCGGCAACGGCGCTCGTGCAGCGGATCGCCGACGCGTCCATGGACGCCTACCGGAGCCTGGTTGGAGACGCCCGCTTCTGGGAGACCTATCGGCGGGTGACCCCGATCGACGTGGTGACACGGCTCCCGATCGGGTCCCGACCGGCGGCCCGGGGTGGGGCCATCGAGTTGTCCAGCCTGCGCGCCATCCCCTGGGTCTTCGCGTGGACGCAGATCCGCGCCATCGTGCCGGGCTGGTACGGGGTGGGTACGGCGCTGGGCTCGCTTCCCGCCTCCGCGCTCCAGGAGCTGGCGGACCTCTACGAGAGGTGGCCGTTCCTGCACGCGGTGATCGACAACGCCGAGCGCGAGCTGGCGCGGGCGCGGTTGGCCGTATCGCGCCTCTACGTGGAACGGCTGGGCACTCCCGAGGACGCCACGTGGTTCTCCCGTCTGGAGGACGACTTCGAGCGTGCGCGCGCTGCGGTGCTGCGCGTCCGCGGCGGCGGGGCCCTGCTCGATGGCCAGCCGGTGATCCAGAAGTCGATCCACCTGCGCAATCCCTACACGGACGTCCTCAACCTGCTCCAGGTGGAGCTGCTGGCGCGCAACCGGGCCGGTGAGGAGGGCGACGGCGTGGACGATGCGCTGTTCTCCAGCGTGAACGGGATCGCGGCCGCGATGCAGAGCACCGGCTGAAGCCGGCGCGCGGGTCGCGAGCCGACATGCGCGCCGATCAGCGCAGCAGCGCCCAGCCGATCAGCCCGGTCGGGATGGTCAGGCCCAGCAGCCGGCCGATCACACCGTACAGCGCGAGCCCGATCACCACCGCGCCCGCCACGCACACCGCCCACCGCTCCCTTCCCCCTACCCGCAGCCAGGCCGCCGTGTAGAGGGCCGGCCCGGCCACCATGCCCACCAGGGCGACGGCCAGCGGCAGCGCGCCCGTCCACAGCAGCGCGCGCGTGTCGCCCGTGCGGGACGGAGCGACGCCATCCGCGCGCAGGTCGCGCAGCAGTTGCGCCGCCAGCAGCACCAGCAGCGGCACGGCGACGACCAGGGGGACGCGGCGCGCGGGAGCGGACAGCGCCAGCGTCCCCGCGAGGAACGCGCCGCCGAGCAGCGTCAGGAACAGCGCGAAGGCGCGCTTCACGACGGCTTGCGGCGGGCGCCGCGCAGGAGGGGGAGGGCCGCGGTGGCCACGAGCAGGGCCGTCCCCACGAGGATGGTGGGGTCCGTCCACAGGTCGATCCGACCCAGCCGATGCAGGCTGAGCGAGAGGCTCAGGTTCTGCTCGAAGAGCGGACCCAGGATCAACGCGATCACGAAGGCGATCCGTGGCCAGCCGTGCCGCTTCATGAGAAAGCCCAGCGCGCCGAACCCGAACGCCACCCACACGTCCTCCAGCCGCCCGCGGTAGGTGAAGGCGCCCATCGCCGACAGCGCGAGGATCGGCGCCACCAGTCGGGGCGCCGACACCGTGGTCAGCCGGGACAAGGGCCCCGCCACCGACAGCCCCAGCAGGGACGTCAGCCAGTTCGAGAGGAACAGGGACCAGATCAGCACGAACACGAGCTCGAGCTGCTCGGTCATCAGCTCGACGCCGGGCGTGACGCCGTGGATGCGCAGCGCCGCCAGCAGCAGCGCCGTGCCCGTGCTCGCGGGGACACCGAACGCCAGCACCGGCAGCAGGGAGCCGCCGTCCTTGGCGTCGTTGGCGGCCTCGGGAGCCAGCACGCCGCGCACGTCGCCTTTGCCGAAACGGCTGTCGGGCCCGGCGCTGCGGGCGGCTTCCCCATACGCGACGAAGGCGGCCACCGTGCCCCCGAGCCCGGGCACGAACCCCACCAGCGTGCCGATCACCGAGCTCTTGAGGAACACGGTCGGATAGCGGAAGACGGTGGCCATGCCGGCGCGTATGCTGCCGCCCATGGTCAGGGGCACGTCGTCGGCCGCGATGGTGCGGCGACCGCTCGCCACCAGATCCATGACCTCCGCCACGGCGAAGATGCCGACGAACACCGGCACGAGCGGCAGACCGTCCTGCAGGTACAGCGTGCCCAGCGTGAAGCGCTCCTCCGCCGTCGTGGGGTCCAGACCCACGAACGAGAACATCAGTCCGAGCCCGGCCGTGGCCAGCCCGCGGGCGAGGGACGCCCGCACGACAGTCGCCACGCTCACGAGGCCCCACAGCGACAGCATGAGCAGCTCGGGCGGTCCCACCTCCCGAACGAGCCGCGCGACCAGGGGGATGCAGAGCACGAGCACGCCCACTCCGACGGTCGAGCCCAGCGCGGACGCCGTGGCCGAGCACGCCAACGCCGTGCGCGCCTCCCCGTTGCGGGCCATGGGGTGACCGTCCAGGAGCGTGGCCGCGTTGGGTGCGGTCCCGGGGATGTTGAGCAGGATCGCCGTGACCGACCCCATGAAGGTGGCGCCGCCGACGAGCGCGCCGAACAGCAGGAGCACGGGCAGAGGCTCCCACGAGAACGTGAGCGGGATGGCCAGCGCGAGCAGCGTGGCACCACTCACGCCGGGCAGCACCGCCACGCACATGGCCACCAACGTGCCCAGGATGGGGTACAGGACGTTGGGCCAGGCCAGCACCAGGCGGAGCCCCTCGAGCGCCGCCGCGACGATGGCCGCGAGACCCGGGTCCGTGGCCAAGCTCAGCGCGTGGCGCGTCCGATGGCGCGCTCGACCCGCGTCGCGAACCGGGGCAGCGCGACCTTCGCGGCCCGCACGTGTCGCAGCGCGATGCTGGAGGAGGCCGGTCGCACGGAACGCCCGGCGCGCCCGGCGGCGGCCGACAGCTCGGGGTCCGCGAGCGCGGAGACCACTGCGGCCTCCAGGCAGCTCGCCAGCGACCCGGGCAGCCGAGGCGCAGCGACCAGGCGTCCGACGGCCATCAGCTCGTCCAGCGCGGCCGCGTCGGCACGCGCGCGATCGGGGTCGGGGAAGAGCGCCGGCTGCGTCTCCAGCAGTCCGTCCGGACCCAGCAGTGGGGGCGCGCCCCCGGAGTCGCTCCCCTCCGCCGAGAAGCGGAGCAGCGGGCGGAGCGCGCGCATCAGCTCGGCGGACTCGTCCCCGATCACGGCTGCATCCAGGTCCCCGCGCTCGACCGAGGCCAGCAACTCCTGGCTGCCGGGGTAGCCCAGGACGATCTCCACCTGCACGCCGAACAGGTCCTCCAGCACCGCGGTCAACAGCACGTTGATGGTCGTGGGTCCCGTGGCCCCGAACACGAGGGCGCGCGAACGGCCGGCCGTCACCAGATCCGCGAGGGCGCCGAAGCCGGAATCCGTCCGGACCAGCAGCGTCTGGTCGTGGGGGAGGATGCGGCCGAGGACGCTGAAGTCGGCCTCCAGGTCCGGTGCGAAGCCCGGATTGGACCACGGCGCGAGCAGCAGCCCACCGCCGTTGAGGATACCGAGCGTCCGTCCGTCGGGGCGCGCGCGCGCGATGCGGCGCGCGGCGACGATGCCCGACGCGCCGGGCACGTTCTCCACGACCACCTCGGCCTCCAGGGTGCGCTCCAGGGGCCGCTCCAGCAGCCGGGAGTAGAGGTCGTAGCCCCCACCGGGGGACCACCCCACCAACCACGAGAGCCGGCGCCCCCGCAGCGTCGGGCACTGGCGTCCCGTCCGGTCGGACCCGTGCGCCTCCGCTGCGGCCTCCATGACCCGGGGCGCCAGCGCCAGCGCTCCCGATGCACCCGCCAGCAGCGCGAGCGCCTCGCGCCGCGTGTGGAGCGTGCGCGGGCTCATGCGGCCTGCCCTCCACGCACGACGCGCAACGGTGCCTGCTTCCCGCGCGCGGAGACGGTGGGCGCGCGCCGCACCACCCGGAAGGATCCAGCGGCCGCCCAGTACGCGCGCGCCATGTCGGCGGCCACGCTCGTACGCGCGAGCGCGTCCAGCACGACGTCGAGCACCTCGCCTTCCGAGCGGAGCGCGACCTGCGGATGCACATGCAGGGAGAGCCGTGTGAAGCCGCGGTCGTCCTCGTCCTCCACCAGTTGGTAGTCCAGGGGCGAGCCGCCGAAGCGGGCCGGCAGGATCTCCTCCAGGATGTGGACCATGTCGCTCCCGATCAGCGTCACGCCTTCGCCCACGAGCTTCCGGAACGAGCGCACGCTGCGCAGGTGCGTGCCGAGGCCCAGCTCGCCCAGGGCACAGCCGCAGGCGCGCTCCTCCATCTCGCCGAAGTCGTCCAGCTCCATGTTGAGGAGGAGCTTGGGCATCGTGGGCACCAGCGTCGTGATATGGATGGAGCGGACCGTCTCCTCCGATCCGGGCACCGTCCGCGGATGGAGCACCAGAGCGGCCGAATCCGTGGTGACGTGCATATCGGTCTCGTGCGCGGGCCGCGCGCAGCCGAGCGCGATACGACCGGTCTCGACGGCCCCGTAGTCGGAGACGACGGTGGCGCCGGAGGCGCGCATGCCGCGCACCTTGGCGGGCGTCGCCGGCTCCCCCGCCACCAGCAGGGTCGCGCCCGAGAGGTCGAGGCCCGCGTCGCGGGCCGCCACGGCGATGCGAAGCCCGCAGCTGACGGTCGTGCTGAGGCACGCCCCGCCGTGCTCGCGCACCGTTTCGGTCAGGTAGCGGGCGATGAGCAGGGCGCGGTCCAGCGGCACCGGCTCGGGTCGGACCAGGTCCACGCCCACGGCCCGTCCGGTGGCGATCGCGGCTTCCGTGGCGATGCGGTACTTGAGCGCGGGTGCGTACTCGCCTGGAACCAGCGGGGTGAACCACCGGTGCACGGGCCGTCCCAGGCGGGCCATGCGCAGGACGTTGTTGAGTCCGCTCCCCGACGGGAGCGCCGGACGCCACACCGAGAACGGGACGTCCAGCACGCCGTGCGCGTCCAGGAGCAGCATGCGCAGCTCGGACTGCACCTCCAGGTGGGCCAGGTCCGTCGAGGAGCGGGTGGCGCGGCCGGTGGAGCCGCTCGTCGAGTTGCGGTAGTAGTGGCGGAGGTCCGGGTTGTCGAAGAGGCCCTCGCTCACCGGGATCTCCCGCCCGTCGCGCACGAGCGGCTCGCGCCCCTTGTACTCCTCGAACGTGACGTACACGCCCGCCCGCCGAAGCTGCAGGAGCGCGCCTTCCACACCCTCGGTGCGGATCAGCGCCTCGAAGTCGGCCAGGGTGCAGCCGGCCAGCTCCAGCAGGGCACGGTAGGGGCTCTGCGGCAGACCGTAGAAATAGCGCTCCGCCATCGCCAGCAGGTGCTCGGGACGTCGGGCCAGCCGCGCCCGGACCGCGTCGCGGGCCTGCGGCAGCGTGATCCGACCCCGAAGGTAGTCCGGGAAGCCGCGCAGGAACCGCCCGTACGTCAGGGCCTGGGAGAGGGCGTTCAAAGGCTTGGCAGAGGGGGGGTGCGTGTCTCGTCCGGCGATACGGTAGCACGTCGGCGGAGCACACGCACAATGCCGCTCCCGGAGCGTCGCCCACCCGGGTGCAGGCCGGAGGGGTCCCGGAGGCCGCGGCGCTCCGGACGCGGGGGTACCCCCCTTCTCCGCCGAATCGCTAGGTTGCCGCCCGGCGGGACGGCCAGGGCTTCGGGAGAGGACGACAGCGCGCGTGACGGGGTGCATGGATGCGTAGGGGGGCGGCACACGTCGCGGCGGCCGTCTTCCTGAGTCGGCTCGCGGGATTGCTGCGCGAGCGCATCTTCGCCCACTACCTGGGCACGTCCGACGCGGCGGATGCCTACGGAGCCGCCTTCCGGATCCCTGCCGTGATGGAGAGCATGCTCGGGGAGCGGGTCGTCTCCTCCGCCTTCATCCCGCGCTACAGCCGGCTGCTCGCCGAGGAGCGGACCCGCGACGCGTCGCGGCTGGCCTGGACGGTCGGGGCGGTGCAGACCGCCATCGTGTTGCTGCTCGTCACGGCCGGGGTGGTGCTGGCTCCGGTGCTGGTCCCGCTGATCGCGCCGGGCTTCGATCCGGCCAAGACCGCGCTGACCATCCGGCTGGTGCGGGTCGTCTTCCCCGCGGTCGGCGTCCTGGCGCTGGGGGCCTGGTGTCTGGGCGTGCTGAACGGGCGCCGACGCTTCTTCCTGCCGTACTCCGTGCCCATCCTCTCCGCCCTGTCCATCAGCGCCGCGCTGTGGCTGGGCGGGCGCAACGGGTTGGACGCCGGCGGCCTGGCGTTGGCGGCCGCCACCGGAGCCCTGGTGGGGGCGCTCCTCCAGCTCGCAGTCCAGCTCCCCGTGGTGGCGGCGCTGTCCGGGCGTCCGCGCCTGGAGAAACCCCCGGACGCGGACCTGCGTGAGGTGGGCCGCAACGCGGTGCCCGCCACCGTGCGCGGCCTGATCGCGCGCTTCGCCGCCTGGGTGGAGGTGGCCATCGCCGGCTTCGTCTCCACGGGCGCGCTCGCCGCGCTCAACTACGCGCAACTGCTGTACTCCCTGCCGATGGGGCTCTTCAGCATCGCCATCTCCGCCGCGTTGCTGCCCGAGCTGGCGGCGGCGAGCGCCCATCCGGGCGAGGTGTCGCGCCGTCTGGAGACGCCGCTCCGGGCGTCGCTCCGCCACACGGCCTTTCTGCTGGTACCCTGCGCCGTCGCGTTCGTCCTGCTGGGCGACGTCATCGTGGCCGCCGTCTACCAGAGCGGGGAGTTCGGTCGGCAGGACGTTCTCTACGTCTGGGCCATCCTGGGCGCGTCCGCGGTCGGCATCGTGGGCACGTCGATGGGCGGGCTGTACGCCACCGCCTTCTACGCGATCGGGGACGCCGCCTCCCCGCTCCGGGCCGCGGTATGGCGGCTGCTCTGTCGCGCGGTGCTCGGCGCCGTGCTCGCCATCCCGGTGGTGCGGCTCCTGGGCCTCGAGCCCCGCTGGGGCGCCGTGGGGCTGGGGGCCGCGATCGGGGTGAGCGGCTGGATCGAGTTCGCGCTGCTGCGGCGCTGGTTGCGCCGGCGCCTGGGGTGGGAGCGCGACCGCGGGCTGACGCCCTTCCTGCTGCGCCTGTGGGGTGTGGCGCTCCTCGCGGCCGGGCTGGCCTGGGCGGTCAAGCAGGGAGTGGGGGGCTGGGGTCCGGTGCCCACCGCCGTGGCCGTGCTCGGCACGTACGGGGGGGTCTACCTCGGCGTGACCACCATGGCGCGCGTGCCGGAGGCCGGCACGCTGTGGACGCAGCTCAGGGAGTGGCTGGGACGTTGAGCGGAAGCTCGAGCGCGTAGATCCGCACCGGCCCCACGGTCCCCAGGGGTCGGAAGAGCTCGGGACGCTCGCGCATCCAGGCGTCCCAGCGAGCGAGCAGCTCGGGCTCGGTGCCCGCCTCGGTGATCACGGCGTGCGTGAGGTGCTGCCGCGTGGCCTCGGCCACGAAGACGTCCAGCTCACGGTCGAAGATGGGCATCGCGGGCAGACCCGTATACCACGCCACCTTGCGCGGGCGGTTGGAGGCCAGGCGCACGGGCGGCTCGGCCGGGAGCGCGCGCAACGTGTCGCGCACGGCGGCGAACGTGGCCTCCTCGCGGTCGATGCGCGGACGGGGCTCGCGCACGGTCTGGACGAGCGCCCCCACCATCAGGACGGCCACGACCAGCGCGGCGCGTGCGCCCGCCGTGTGCGGTGCCGGTGTGCCCACCCGACCGAGCAGGTCGCGCAGACCGCGCACGAGCCCCCAGGCGAGGAAGGGCGCGAGCACCCACAGGTAGCGGGACTGCCAGACCGGGAGGACCGCGAGCATCGCGAGGGTGCCGAGCAGGAAGGCGGCGCCGAACGACGCGCGCCGACGCCACAGCCACGGGGCCAGCCCGAGCGCGGTGAGCGGGATGGCCGCGACGTGCCAGGCGTGGTTGAGCAACGGCACGGGGAACGGATACAGCCACGTCTCGAAGGCCGCGAACCGGTAGCGCAGCAGCTTGGAGTCGAGCCGCCGGACCACCCATTCGAGCGTCGCCAGCAGGTCGCGGCCTCCGCCGCCGGACGAGCCCGCGGCCATCGTGTCGGCGGGAGCGCCCCCGGGCCCGAAGCGGGTGAGCACCACGAGCAGCGCGGCGGTCCAGAGCAGGAGCGGGAGCGTGGCCCGGAGACCGATCTCACGGCGCCGGGCCATCGCCACCCAGACCAACGCGGGGAGCAGTGGCGCGGCCGCGATGCGGTAGAGCAGGGCGCCCGCGCCGAGCGTGGCGAGCGCGAGGATGCGCCCGGTGCTCCACGCGCCCGGGCGGTCGGCCAGCAGGATCACCCCCCAGGCCAGCGCGCAGAACCCCAGGTCGGACCCCACCACCTGCGGCACGTCCTGGATCAGGAGGGAGAGCCCCGCCATGCCGGTGGCGGCCGCGGCCAGCAGAGGCTCGTCCTCGCGGGCCAGCCACGCCGCCGACGCGGCGAGGAAGCCCGCCAGGAAGGCGTGCATGAGCAGGCGGGGGGCCTCGCTGGCGGGCCCCAGCCACGCGAGCAGCGGGGCCAGCGTGAGCGGCAGCCCGGGGGGATAGCGCAGCGGACCCACGGTCCAGGCCAGGTCCGTGTAGAGGTAGCCCGTGTCGTCGTAGGGCCGGCCCTGCACGAGCGCCCAGGCGTGGCCCAGGTACTGGGCCCAGTCGCCGCCCGGGGGGGATCCGGCCGCGAACCAGCGCCAGAGCGCCACGCCGGCCAAGGCCAGGGCGAACCCCCAGGCGCCCCGGCGTCCCCAGCTCCGGTCCGGATCGGCGGTCATGGGCGCAGAAGGTAGGCGAGGGCGCCGCTCCCGGGCGAGCCGGAGGCTCGGTTTCGACCTGCCTCAACTGGCCCGGCCGGGGGCTCCCGTCGTATGATCGGCGGTCGTCCGCGGCGCCCGCCGCTCGGTTCATCCCGTCCGACTCCGGCCTCGACGCCCCCCGCGCGGGGTTCGACAGCGAAGGAGGCATCCATGGCACCCACTTGGTATCGACGTCTCACCGGTCTGGCCCTGGCAGGCGCGCTGCTGGCCTGGGCCGCCCCGGCCTCGGCGCAGGCCGCCCACCGCCACATGGGGCACGTCGCCGATCAATGGAACGACACGCCCGACGGCGTGGGTCTCCTGGCCGCCGCCCAGGCAGAGGCGGCGATCGCGAACCAGCACGCAGGCCTGGCCACCGCGCAGCCCGACAACCTCCAGTCCATCCAGCGCCACGTCGGTCACGTGATGCACGCGCTGGATCCGAGCACGGTCGAAGGCGGGCCGGGCAAGGGCTACGGGGTGGTCAAGGCCGCGCAGGGTGCGGCCCAGCACATCGGGTTGGCCGCGGCCGCCGACGACGCGTCGGACAACGTGAAGACGCACGCCGAGCACGTGAAGACCAGCGCGGAGAACGTCGTCACGTGGAGCCAGCAGGTGATCGAGAAGGGCCGTCAGGTGCAGGCGGCCACCGACGCGGCCACGGCGGCGCGTCTGGCCGAGGAGATCCACCACATGACCACGGCCATCGTGGAGGGAACGGACGCCAACGGGGACGGCCGCGTCTCCTGGGGCGAGGGCGAAGGTGGACTCGCGCAGGCGGAGCAGCACATGGGCCTCATGAAGCGCGGCGAGGGCATGCAGTAGCCCCGACCGCGTGCTGAAACCCGCGGCCCCGCCTCGCCGTCCGGCGGGCGGGGCCGCGCTGCATCCTGCCGCCGCTCCCCGCGCTGCTCTCGCTTCCGCCAAACGGAGGACACGCATGACCGTCACCGCCCCCGAGCGCCGCTCGCCGTTCCGCCGTGCACTCCTCGCGACGCTGCTGGCGATCCCGCTGCCTTCGTGTGGTGAAGCCGACGGAGCAGCCACCGGACGGGATGGTGATCCCGACGACCGGATCGCCCGCGTGGAGCAGGGCCTGCGCCTGGCCGTGGAGGCGGAAGGGACCGATCCGCTCCGCATGTCGATGGAGGAGCGCATGGAGCGCTGGAACGTGCCGGGCGTGGCGGTGGCCGTGGTCGAGGAGGGCCGGGTGGCGTGGGCGCGCGGGTGGGGGCTGGCGGACCTCGAGGCGGGCACGCCCGTGACGTCCGGGACGCTTTTCCAGGCCGCCAGCATCTCCAAGCCGGTGGCGGCGCTGGCCGCGATGCAACTCGTGCAGGAGGGCGCGCTGGACCTGGACGCCCCCGTCAACGAGGCGCTCACCTCCTGGTCGCTTCCCGACAACGAATTCACCGAGGACTCCAGCGCCACGCTGCGCGGCCTGCTGTCACACAGCGCCGGGCTCACGGTGTGGGGGTTTCCCGGCTACGCGCGCGGGGAGCCGGTGCCGTCGAACGCGGAGGTGCTCGAAGGCGAGGGCAATACCGACGCGGTCCGCGTCTACAAGGTGCCCGGCACGTCCTGGCAGTACTCGGGCGGCGGCTACACGGTGATGGAGCAGATGATGGAGGACGTCACCGGCCAGCCGTTCGACGCGCTGATGGCGACGCGCGTGCTGGCGCCCGCGGGGATGGAGCGCTCCACCTATGCGCAGCCCCTGCCGGACGCGCGTTGGGCCGACGCGGCGCGGGGCCACCGCGCCAACGGGGACGAGGTGAGCGGAGAGTGGCACACCTATCCCGAGCAGGCCGCCGCCGGGCTGTGGACGACGCCGGAGGAGCTGGCCCGACTGTCGGTGCATCTGCTGGGGATCCTGGACGGGAGCGTCGAAGACGGCGTGTTGGATCGCGCCACGCTGGAGGAGATGCTCACGCCCCACGGTGGGGGCGAGGAGCGCTACCGCCGGCACGGCCTGGGCTTCGGACTGCCGGACGCGGACGGTGTGCGCGTCTTCAGCCACGGCGGGTCCAACGAGGGGTTCAAAGCCATGTGGATCACCCTGCGTGATTCGCAGCAGGGCGTGGCGGTCATGACCAACGGCGACCAGGGGTCGGCCTTGGCCGGGGAGATCATCCGCGCGGTGGCGGACGTGTACGACTGGCCGGCGTACCGGAGTCGGAGCCGACCGCGCATGGTCGCGGACGACGCCCTGTTGTCGGAGCTCGCGGGCGAATACGAGATGGAGGACCAGCGCGGCCTGGTGCAGCTGCGCGCGCTGGACAACGCGTTGGCCGTGAGCGTGGCGGGCGTTCCGCGCGGAACGCTGTGGGCCGAGTCGGCCGACGTCTGGTACGATCCGGAGGACGGGAGCGAGGTGCGCGTGGAGCGGGATGCCTCGGGCCGCGTGACCGCCCTGGAGGCCTCCAGCGGCCTGCGGCTCACCCCGCGCTGAGCGGGATCGTCAGGGTCGCACGTAGTCCTGGAACAGATCGCGCAGCGTACGCGCAGGATCGTCCGTGCGGCCGGCGTGCACCGGCGAGCACTGGATCATGTCCGAGCGCGGAGCCGTGAGCCAGTGGAAGCGCTCGGACGGGGGCAGCAGACCCAGCCGACCCGCTTCGGCCTCGCCCCGCGCGATGCGTTGCCACGACGCGAGGTAGCGCGCCAGGCGCGGGCAGTGCTCCAGGCCCACCCGGTGCCGCAGCGCGTCGGGATCCGTCAGGACCTCCGCGTCGATGAACTCCGCGGTGCGCGCGTGCAGGATCACCCCCACGGCGGCGGCGCCGTACAGGTGCACGTGCGGGACCACCGTGACGACCGCGAAGTCGTAATCGATCGGGTCCGTCATCGCCGGGCGCGCAGAGGACGGGCCGGGGTGGCGAGCACCCGTTCGTGCGCGTCGGACGCTTCCCGCACCCACGGGCGCGGCGCTTCCAGGCGGACCCGCAGATACTCCAGGTAGCGAGCGCGGGCCGTGCCGGCGTCCGGGAAGTCACTGCCTCCGATCGGATCCAGCAACAGCGCGTCGGGCACCGTCGCCAGCACGGCGGCGAGCGTGGCTTCGTCCAGGCGGTCGGCCAGACGGGCGTCGGCGCCCTCCACGTCCGACGCCCGGTCCAGCAGCACATGCTGCTCGATGGGGCGGAACGGCGTGCGCGTGCGCTCCCGGTCCACCCCCGACCACTGGTGGTGTGCGTAGAGCGCGGCGCCGTGGTCGATCATCCACAGACGCTCCTCGTGCACCAGCAGGTTCGGGTTCTTGTGGCTGCGGTCCGGATTGGTGACCAGCGCGTCCAGCCACACCAGGTCGGACGCGAAGGTGTCCGTGACGAGGTCGCCGGCCGCACCGGCATCGAAGTTGAGCGCGCTGTCGAGGTAGCGGATGCCGAAGTTGACGCCGCGGCTGGCCTTCAGGATGTCCTGGATCTCCGGGTCGCGCTCGGTGCGGCCGAAGTCCTCCGGGAGGTCCACCAGGGCCACCTCCGGCACCGGCAGGTCCAGCACGCGCGCGAGCCCCGCCACGACGATCTCGGCGATCAGGGCCCGCGCGCCCTGGCCGGCACCGCGGAACTTGACCACGAAGAGGCCGCCGGCGCCGGTGTCCACGACGGCCGGCAGGGAGCCGCCCTCGCGCAGCGGCACCATGTAGCGGAGCGCCTCCCAGGTGGGCAGGGAGGGGACGGGTGTGGCGGTCACGGGCTTCCGGGCTCGAGGGACGGGGAGGCAATGTAGCGTGGGGAGGCGCGGCTCGGGCAGCCCGTGTGGGCCGCGCCCGTTCCGTCCCTCCGCTCCCTGCCGCTTCAGGACTCTGCGGCCGTGCCCTCCAGCGTGCGATAGCCGTGGCTCGGGACCCGGCGCGACTTGAGCCAGTAGCCCGTGGCGAACGCCGGCCACAGGACCGGATTCCGGCCGCGCGCATCGCGGTACCAGTTGTCGCACCCCGATACGAATACCGTACGCTGCATGCGCTCCTGCAGTGCGTCGTTGTACGCGCTCTGGGCCTCCGGTTCGACCTCGAGCACACGCGCGCCCCGCGCATCCATGTGGTCCAGGAGCCGCAGGATGTGGCCCACCTGCGCTTCGATCATGAACACGATCGAGTTGTTCGCCACGCGACTGTTCGGTCCGATGATGAAGAAGAGGTTGGGGTAGCCGGTCACGGCCACGCCGTAGTAGCCCTGGGGTCCTTCCTTCCAGCGCTCGTCCAGGGAGACACCGTCCACGCCCACGAAGCGCACGGGCGAGGTCATATCCATGGTCTGGAAGCCGGTGGCGAAGAGGATCGCGTCCACCTCCCGCTCGCGCCCGTCGGCGGTCACCACGCTGTGTTCGCGCACCTCGGTCAGGCGATCCGTGACCACTTCGACGTTCGGTCGGGCCAGCGCCGGCAGGTACTCGTTGGACAGCAGCGTTCGCTTGCAGCCCATCGTGTAGTCGGGGGTCACGCGTCTGCGCAGCTCGGGATCGGGGATGGTGCGCTCCAGATGGCGTCGGCCCCATTGTTCGATGGGCCGGAGCAGTTTCGGATGGACCGTGTAGCCGATCGCGACCGCCTCCTGACGCCAGTAGAGCCAGGCTCGGAAGAGACGCATCGTGCCCGGTAGCGCGCGAAAGAGCCGATGCTCCCACGGCCGGATGGGGCGGTCCAGCTTCGGAAGCACCCACGGCGGCGAGCGTTGGAACAGGTGGAGCTGTGCCACACGGGGCGCGATCTGCGGCACGAACTGGATGGCGCTCGCGCCCGTTCCGATCACGGCCACCCGCGTGCCGTTCAGGTCGACCGAGTGGTCCCACTCGGCGGAGTGGAACGTCGGGCCCTGGAATCGTGCGAGCCCGGGCAGGTCCGGGATCTTGGGCCGGCTGAGCCCGCCCATGCCTGACACGACCACGCGCGCGGCGATCTCGTCCCCGCCGGCCGTCCGGACCCGCCACATCCCGGCGGCGCGATCGAAGACGGCCTCGCGCACCTCGGTGTTGAAGCGGATGCGCCCGGGCGTGATGTCGTTGCGCTGCGCCACGTCCTTCAGGTACTGCCAGATCTCGGGCTGGGTCGGATACATGCGCGACCAGCCAGGATTGGGCTCGAAGGAGTAGGAGTAGAGGTGCGAGGGGATGTCGCAGGCGCAGCCCGGGTAGGTGTTGACCCGCCACGTGCCCCCGACGTCGGGACCTTTCTCCAGGATCAGGAAGTCTTCCCGTCCTGCCTTGCGCAGTTGGATGGCCATGCACAGGCCAGCGAAGCCGCTGCCGATGATGAGCACGTCCACGTCGGGCGGAAACCCGCTCGCGGGCTGCGCGTCCGGGGGGGTTCGGTCGCTCATGGGGGGGCCGACCTGTCTCGGGGGTCTCGGTCTCCCCCGAACACGCGCAGAATGGCGGGTGGCCGGATCAGCGGGCCGGGTCGACGGGCGTCCGCACACCTCCGGGCTGCCCTCCGGCTCCGCACCTGGCGGCCCGGCCGGGGTACCCTCCGGCATGGACCCCGAGCGCGTCACCCACGGCATCCGCGTCACCGTGCGTCCCACGTTCCTGCCCTCGCAATCGCGGCCGCGGGACGGACGCTTCCTGTTCCTCTACGACGTCGAGATCGAGAACGTCGGCGAGCGTACCGGCACCCTGCTCCGGCGTCACTGGCGCATCCACGAAGACGGCGGCGAGGACTCGGAGGTGCGCGGCGACGGCGTGATCGGCCAGCAACCCACCCTGGCCCCCGGGGACGTGCACCACTACCAGAGCTTCTGTGTCCTGGCCACGCCATCCGGCTTCATGGAAGGCACCTACACCTTCGAGCGTCCCGGCGGCGAGCTGTTCGACGTGGAGATCCCGCGCTTCCTGCTGCGGGCCGCGTGGCCGGGACCCGGCGCGGGTGTGATGCACTGAGACAGCGCGCCTGCGCGCCGGCGTTCGGACGGACAGGTCCCCCGGATCCGCCGGGGGACCCGCTCGACCTCCCGTTCAGGGATCGATGACGGTGAAGCGGAACTCCTGCGACTCCGGCCCCATGGCCGGGGCACCGCTACACTGCTCGAACCCGGCGGTGACCTTCCAGTCCACCACCGTTCCGGGCACGAGCGACAGAACGATCTCCTCGATGTTGCTGTTGGTGAACGTCCAGGCGCCGTTGTTCTCGCGCCAGTGCACGAGGTACTTCCCCGAGGAGGTCTGCGTCGCGCCGGGCACGGCCGACCAGCGCAGGAACACGGACACGGTCGAGGCGTTGGGCGGTGGCGGATTGCCGAAGAAGACGTCCGTTGCGTTGTCGAGCGGTTCCAGCAGGGTCGCCGTGGCGAGGGCGGGGATGACGCGCACCGGTGCTTCGTCGCTGCCCAGCGCCCCCGCGTTCGCGGTGAGCGTGCCCTCCCCCAACTGGGAGCCCGTCAGGTTGACCGAGTTCCCGCCGCCGGTCAGCGGGATGGTGGCGGGCACGGGCAGCGCCAGGCTCGCCGGCGTGACCGTCAGGGCCACGCTGGCGTTGGGAGCGCCGTTGGCCAGCGACAGCGCCACCGGCGCCTGACTGCCCTGCCGGACGCACGCGTTGCCGTCGATGGAGACCGCCGAGCCGATCGTGAAGCTCTGGGAGCGATTGCTCGTCTGGTTGGAGACGAAGGCGAAGTCGTAGTCGACGGTCCAGGTGAGGTTCACCTGCGTGCCGGCCGGCAGGGTCTCCGAGCCCGGAAGGACGGCCGTGTAGGCGTTGCCTCCGGACGGTGGCGTGGTGGGGATGGTGGCCGGCGCGCCCGGATAGGTTCCCGTCAGGGTCACGGAGTTCAGCGCGTTCAGGCCCTGCGTGATCGGCAGCGAGACGACCTTCTGCACCCCGGCCACCGTGGTGTCGACCGTGGGGGTGCCGGTCGAGACCCCACACCCGCCGCTCGCGAGCGAGGCCAGGAACAGGGGCGCGCGCATCCAGCGCGATCGGTGCCACGACCCCGGGAGACGGTCTCGCGTCATGGATTCCTCCTTGCTGGTTGGCCGGTTGGTGCAGCCCCGAGCGACTCCGTTCGAAGCGGCTTCCTGTGGTGGGGCGCAGAAGGGCCTCGTCTCCGGCCAGCGGCACCACGCCGGGCCGACGTCCCGAATCCTCCGTTCCCACGCCGGGTACATAGCCGAACACGCGCGCCGAGAGATCAACGGGCCTCCAGGAGAGCGAAGCCATGTCCGAACCCGTCACCATCGCCACCTTCGGCTACCGTCACGAGGCCGAGCTGGCCAAGGGCTTCCTGGACGACGCGGGCATCACCTCGCAGTTGCGGGTCGACGACGGGTCCGGCATCGAGGCCGGGATGGCGTTCATCAACACCGCCAAGATCCTCGTGATGCCCGAAGACGCCGACCGGGCAGCCGGCGTGCTCTCCGACGCCTTCCCGGACTACGAACGGCCCCAGCCGTGAGCCGTCGGGCGCTGTCCGTCCTGAACGTCTGCGCGTTCGTGGGCGTGGTGGTGCTGAACGGTCTGGCGGCCAGCGGCGCACTGAGCGGCCGCTCCATCGGCGAGCTGGCCAACCGCGACCCCACGTACGTCCTGCCCGCCGACTACGTGTTCGGGATCTGGAGCGTGATCTACGCGGCGCTGCTCGGCTTCGTGATCTATCAGGCGCTCCCGCGTCCAGCCGCAGGCGCGTTGGTGGAGCGGGTGGGATGGCTGTGGATCATCAACGCGGGGCTGAACGCCGCCTGGCTGACGGCCTTCTCGTTCGAGCGCTTCGCGCTCGCGTTGCTGTTGATGCTCGCGCTGCTGGTGGACCTCATCCTCCTCTACGGACGCGTGCACCAGGGCGGATTGCGCGTCCAGCGCGGGGACTGGTGGTTCGCCACGCTTCCGTTCGGGATCTACCTGGCGTGGATCGCGGTGGCCACGATCGCCAACACGTCCCAACTGCTGGAGGTGGTGGGCTGGGACGGCTTCGGCGTGGCCGGCCCCGTGTGGTCGGTGCTGCTCATGGCCGTGGCCGCCGGCCTGGCCGCCACCTTCGCGGTGCGTCGGCGTGACGTCACGTTCGGTCTGGTGGTGGGATGGGCCCTGATCGGCATCGCCGCGCGCTGGCCGGAGGCCCGCATGGTCGCCACGACCGCCTGGGCGCTCGGGCTCCTGAGCGTCGGGATGGCGCTGGTGGGGGCGCGGCCGGGGGTGGCGTCGCGGACGGCCTGACGCCCTACGCCTGCACCACGGGCGCCTCCGCCCATCGCTTCCGACCCACCCGCACGATCTCGTCCGCCAGCGCCTCGATGTCCTCCGGGCCGGTGCGGAAGTTCACCACGCACGCGCGCAGCAGGAATCGTCCCTGCACCACTGCGTTGGACAGGAACGCGTGCCCGGTGTGGTTCACCTCCGCCAGGATGCCTTCGTTGAGGTCGTCCAGCGTGCGCTCCGCCTCCGGCTCACCGACGCGCTCCCGGAGGTCGGGTGGCACGTACCGGAACGTGGCGATGCTGAGTCCCAGCGTCGCCGCCTCCAGCTCGGCGTCGCACGCGGCGCGGGTATGCAACAGCGCGGCCAGGGCGCAGTCGTCCGCCATGCTCTGCACGATCCCGCTCCGCCCCGTCTGTTGGAGCTGGAGCCAGACCTTGAGGGCGCGGAACCTCCGCGAGTTCTCCGGCCCCAGATCGACGTAGTTCGTGGTCTCGGGGTCGAAGCGGTAGTAGGGCGGGTGGTACGAGTACGTGTCGCGGAGCAGGGCCACGTCCCGGACCAGCAGGCATCCCGCATCCAGGGGGGCGTAGAGCCACTTGTGCGGATCCAGCGCGATCGAGTCCGCCTCTGCCATCCCGGCCAGGTCGGGATGAGCGTCCGGGAGGGCCGCAGCGAAGGCGCCATAGGCGCCGTCCACGTGGAACCAGAGGCCGTGCTCCCGCGCGAAGGCGGCCAGGCGGGGCAGCGGATCCACGGCGCCGGTGCTCACGGTGCCGGCCGTCCCGACGAGCAGGAAAGGACGATCCCCGGCGGCCCGGTCCGCCGCGACGGCGACCCGCAGGGCCTCGAGGTCCATGCGCTGCGCATCGTCCGTCGGGATCCAGCGCACGGCGTCCGTGCCCATCCCGGCGAGGTCCGCCGCCTTCTGCAGCCAGGTGTGGGTCTCGGCGGACGCGTAGACGCGCGCCCGGCCGGCGGCGGCGTCCAGGCCCTGCGTGCGGACATCGGCGCCGAGCCTCGCGGTGCGGGCGGCCCAGAACGCCGTCAGGTTGGCGGCGTTGCCGCCGCTGGTCAGGAGCCCGCTTCCCCCTTCGGGATAGCCGATGAGCTGGGCGATCCAGCGTACCGTCTCCACTTCGATCTCGCTCGCGACCGGCGAGAGCGCGTGTCCGCCACAGTTCGGGTTCACCGCGGCAGCCAACAGCTCCGCCAGCACGCCGGCGGGCGCCGACCCTGCCGTGATGTATCCGAAGAAGCGCGGGTGGGCGTTGTAGAGCGATCCGTGCAGGAGCGCCTCGGTCGCCTCGTCCAGCACCGGCCCGAGCGGGCGACCGTCCTCCGGAAGCGGGCGTGGTGCACCGATCGCGGCGCGAGCCTCCGGGGCGGAGAACCCGCGTGTGACGGGCCGCTCGCCCAGGGTCTCGAACAGGGCGGCGATGCGGTCCACGAGGGCATGGCCGGCGGCACGGAAGTCGGCGGCGGACAGGTCGACGGCGGAGGTACGGGCGCTCACGGGAGCTCCGGGTGTGGGTGGATCAGGCATGGGAGACCGAGGGCGGGATGCCCTCGAAGAGGTCGTGTTCGGTGGCGCGGCCCACGGGCCCGCTTCCCGACGCCCGGTAGAAGGACTGCGCGCCCCAGAGCTGTCGGTGGTCGGCGTCCGAGAGCCGCTCCAGCCCCGCGTAGGCGACCATCTGCGAGGCATGGCAGCGCACCGCGCGCCACACCGTCCGCCAGTGCTCGCGGGCGTCGAGCCGGGTGCTGATGGACCAGGCCGGCCAGGGCATGGCCGCACGGTCGACGCCGTCCACCCGGGAGATCAGGCGCTTGAAGGCCTTCTGGTAGGCCGCCCACGTCGGCTCGGGCCACACCATGTAGTATAGCTTCTCCACGGCGTGGGGCCGGCCCTCGCCGTAGCCCGGATCGGCGCACCGGACCACGGCGCTCGTGGCCAGGCGGCAGATGGCGATATGGTCCGGATGCCCGTAGGCCCCGAACGGATCGAACGTCACGACGACCTGGGGCCGGAGGCGCCGGAGGTGGGTGACGATCCGAGCGGTGGCCTCTCCCGGATCGGCCTGGTCCAGCCGGCCGTCGGCGTACCCGAGGAAGGAGACGCTCCGGACGCCCAGCACGTCCGCCGCCGCGCGCAGCTCGGCTTCCCGGATACCGCCCAGCGCCTCCGGACCGGGGTGACCGGTGCCATCCCGGTAGCGACCGGCCTCCCCGCGGGTGGCGCAGACCACGTGCGTCTCGACGCCACGAGAGGCGTAGTGGGCCAGGGTGCCGCCCATGCCCAGCGTCTCGTCGTCCGGGTGGGCGGTCAGGGCCAGAAGGCAACCGGTGGTGGGGCCTGGCACGATCTGTGACTCCTCGGGTGCAGGGATGCCTCGAACGCTCGGGGAGCGGGCTGCACCGCGCCACCGACTTCCGACGGGGTCCCGAGGCGCAGAAGGCGGGGGCGCGGGCTCACCCGCGACCGGCGCTGTCCTCGCTTCGACGGCGGGGATACCGTTGGCAGGGACGACCCCGTGGACGCCGCCACGCACACGATGTGGAGAGTCATGAACCTTCGGACCCTTGTGGCCCTCCTGGGCCTCCACGTTCTCGCGACGGGGACGGCGGCCGGCCAGGACTGGCAGACCGCCGACGCCGTGGAGATCCGCCGCACCCGCTACGGCGTGCCGCATGTGCGCGCCGCCGACCTGCGCGGCGTGGCGTTCGGGCTGGCCTACGCGGAGGCGGAGGACCACGGTGCCCGCATCTTCGAGGCCCTGCTGCGCGCCCGGGGCCGGATGGCCCTGCGCGACGGCACGCCCGAGAACGTGGAGTCGGACTTCCAGCGGCGTCGGCAGCACGCACGCGCAGGCGCCACCTGGGAGCAGCTACGACCCGACGTGCGCGAGATGATGGAGGGGTTCGCGGCGGGCGTCGAGCACTACCTGGCGCTCCATCCGGAAGAGGTCCTGCCCGAGCTCGAGCGGCCCATCACCGGCGTGGACGTGCACGCGCTCTACATCGGCTGGTACGATACCGGTGAGGCCCGCGACCTGGTCCGGACGCTGGAGGCGGGCGCCGGAGATCCGCCGCCCGACGCCGGGGACGCCGATCCGTCGACGCAGGCCCCCGCGGGCCCGCCACGGTGGCTGGACGACGGTGCCGGATCCAACGCCTGGGCCTTCGCCCCCGAACGCACCAAGACGCAGCGCGCCATCCTGCTCCGCAACCCGCATCTCTCGTGGGACGCAGGGTACTACGAGGCGCATCTCACCGTGCCCGGCGTCCTGGACTTCTACGGCGACTTCCGCGTCGGCAGCCTGTTCGGGATCATCGGGGGCTTCAATCGCGCCCTGGGCTGGACCACCACGAACAACGCCCCCGATCTGACCGAGACCTACCGGATCCGCAAGGATCCCGCGGCGCCGCGCCACTACCTGCTCGACGGCGTCTCGTATCCCATGCGTTCGGAGGACGTGAGCGTCGAGATCCGAGACGACGTGCGCTTCGCGAGCAGCGGTGGGATCGCCACCGAGCTGCGCACCTTCTGGACCACGCACGTGGGCCCGGTGATCCACGAGACGGCCGACGAGATCTACGTCATGCGCTCTGCCGACGACGGGGAGTTCCGCCGGGGTGAGCAGTTCCTGGACATGATGAAGGCCACGTCGCTGGACCAGTGGCTGGCCGCGATGCGGGAGCAGCGCATCTCGTCGTCCAACTACACGTACGCGGATCGCGACGGCAACATCTTCTACGTCTGGAACGCCAAGCTCCCGCGGCTGCCGCACCCGTGGACACGGGATGAACCCGTGCTCGCCACGCGCAGCGCCGACCTGTGGAGCGAAGTGGTCCGTTTCGATCGCCTGCCCCAGCTCAAGAACCCCGCGGGGGGCTACGTCCGCAACGAGAACGATCCGCCCTACTGGACCAACCTGGACGAGCCTCTGCCGCGGGAGCGGTTTCCGGAGAACATGCCCGATCCGCGGCTGCGCCTGCGCAGTCAGCTGAGCCTGCAGACCATCGCCCAGACGGATCTGCTGGACCTGGAGGACGTCGTCGCGCTCAAGCACACCCCGCGCATGCTGCTCGCCGACCGCGTGAAGGACGACCTGGTGGCGGCCGTGCGCTTGGGGGATGCGAGCGATGCGGCCCGCGCCGCCGCCAACCTGCTGCGCAGCTGGGACAACACCGCCTCTGTGGACAGCCGGGGCAGCGTGTTGTTCGCGCTCTGGTTCGAGCGCTACCTGGCCACCACGGATTCGGCGCACGTCTTCCGCGAGAGCTGGTCGGAGCGGGAGCCCACGGCCACGCCGCACGGCATCGGCGACGCCCGTGCCGCCGTCCGCGCCCTGGAATGGGCCGTGGAGGAGGCCGTCCGCCGGTGGGGTGACTGGGACGTGACCTGGGGAGACGTCCACCGCGTGCGTCACGGCGCCGTGGACGTGCCCGTGGCGGGATGCGGAGGGGAGCTGGGCTGTTTCCGCGTGCTCAACTTCCGCGAGGATCCGGACGGTCGCAGGGCCGTGCGGGGCGGGGACGGATGGGTCCTGGCCGTCGAGTTCGGACAGGAGCCGCGGGCCTACTCGGTGCTGGCGTACGGCCAGAGCAGCCGGGAAGGGCACCCCCATCACGACGACCAGGCGGCGCTGTTCGCGCGCGGGGAGCTCAAGCCCGTCGCCTTCAGCGAGCGGGACGTGGCCCAGCAGACCGTGGCGCGCTACGCGCCGGGGCGGGAGGCGCGGTAGCGGACCGAACCCCCGGGTGCGCGGTACTCGATCGGCGATGTCCCCCTCCCGGATCGGATCGCCATGCACGAGATCGAACGACGCTTCCTGTGCGGGCCCCTCGAAGGCGGCGCGCTCGCACGCGCCGACCGGGTCCAGCGCATCCGTCAGGGCTACCTCACGACGTCGGGGCCCGCCGTGCGCGTGCGCCAGAAGGACGACGCCTTCCTGATGACCGTGAAGGCGGGCGGTGGCCTGGTGCGGCGGGAAGTGGAATGGCCCATCCCGGCGGACGTGGCGGATGAGCTCTTCGAGATCGCCGGGGCGCGGGTCCTGTCCAAGACCCGTCACGTGCTGGGCCGCTGGGAGGTGGACGTCTTCGACGGCGCCCTCGCGGGTCTTGTCGTGGCGGAGGTGGAGCTGTCGGCCGCGGACGAGTCCCTGCCGTCGCCGCCCGCCGGAGTCCCGCTGCTGCGCGAGGTGACGGAGGAGCCGGGGCTGACCAACCAGTGGCTCGCCGCGCTCGAGCCGGAGGCCGCCCGGGCCTTCGTGGCGGCGGCCGCCGCGGGCCCCGATGCGGCGCTCGCCTGGGTACGCACCCGTCGCGCCCGGGCGTCCGGCGACCCAGCGGAATGAGCGGACGCCGCGGATCCCCGCCGCCCGATCAGCTGGGCTTCGGCTTCCTCGACGAGCCGCCGCCCCGCGCCACGGATTCCGCGGCGGTCGCGACCCCGGACGTCTTCGAGCCCGCAGGGAGCGGACCCGCGCGCCTCGTCGGGAGCCTCGCCCGGGCCACCCGGGCGGCTCCCCAGGCACGCAAGATCCTCGTGGCCGCCACCCGAGGCGAGGGGCGGGAGCTGCTGCGCGCGCTCGTGCGCGCGGGCACGCCCTGGATCGGGTGGGAGGTGACCACGCCGCGTCCGCTCGCCGTGGAGTGCGTCGGCGCCACGCTGGCGGAGCAGGGCGTGCGCCTCCTGGATGAGTTCGAGGAGCAGGCGCTGCTCGACGAGGCGATCGATGTGGCGCTGGAGCGCACCGGTGACACGGACCTGGGACCCGGTCCCGAAGCGCCCTCGTTCAACGATCTCTCCGAGGCGCTCGGGTTCCGGCGCGCCCTGGCCGGAGCCGTGCAGGCCATGCGCCTGGGAGGTCTGGGCGTGGGAGACGTGGCGCGGGCCGGCTTCGCCGATCCCCACAAGCAGGCCCTGTTGCGGGCCGCGCTCGCGTCCTACGAGCGGGCGCTGGCCCGGATGCGAGCGGCCGACAGCGCGCGCGTGCTCGCGGACGCCGCGGCCCGCGTGCGCACGGACGCCGCCGCCCTGCCGGACGCGCAGCTGCATCTGGTCCCTGGCCTCGGCGCGCGCGGACGCGCCGGCGAGTTCCTGGCCGCGCTCCGGGAGCGCGGAGCGCAGGTGCTCGCCACGGATCCGGTCGTGGGTCTCGACGCTCCCTCGGGATGGATCTGGAGCGCCGAGGGCGAGCCCGGGCCGCTGGGTCGGCTGCACGCGTCCGGATCGGTGTCCGCGCCGGTTCCGGGTCTCGATCTCTTCGCCGCCGCGAGCGTGGAGGAGGAGCTGCGCGAAGTGTTGCGGCGCGCGTTGGGCGCAGGTCTGCCCTGGGACGAGGTGGAGATCGTCACGCCCGATGCGCAGGTCTACGGCTCCGCGCTGCACGCCCTGGCCGAGCGCCTCGGGGTGCCGGTCACGTTCGGCGTTGGCCTCCAGGTGGCGCGCACGCGGCCGGGCCGCGCGCTGGCCACCTGGTTCCGGTGGATCGAAGGCGGCTTCCACGCCGCGGAGATCCGTCGCCTGCTGGAGGCGGGGGACCTGCGTCCACCGGCGGAGCACAGCCCCGACGGCATGACGCTGTCACGGCGCTTCCGCTCCTTGCGCATCGGATGGGGGCGCGAGCGCACGGCGGCACGTCTGCGCAGTCGACGGGCCGTCGTGGAGCGGGTGCGCGCGCGCGCGGACGCCCCGGACCCGCGCCAGGAACAGGCCGCACTCGAGCTGGACGCGCTGGCGGCGTTGCTGGAGCCCATCCTGGACGGCATTCCTCCCCTGCCGGACCATCCGCTCGATCGTTCGGGGCCGCGGGTGTCGCCCGCGGCGCTCGCGGTCGGGCTCCGTCGCTTCCTCACGTTCGTGCCCGCCGAGAACGCCGTGGACCAGACGGCGTGGGACCGCTTGGACCGGGTGCTGGCGCGCGTGGAGGCCACGCTCCGCCGGGAGACCCACTACGCGGCGGCTGCGGCCGCCCTGCGGGCGCACCTGCAGATCCGCGTGCCCGCACCCCGGGCCGAGGGGAAGGCGCCTTGGAGCTCGGACGGCGGGCACGTCTACCTGACCGACCTGGAGCACGGCGGCTACACCGGTCGGGCCGCCACCTTCGTGGTGGGCATGGACGCGGACCGCTTTCCCGGCGCGGATACCCAGGATCCACTGCTGCTGGACCGCGAGCGCATGCGTCTGGGGCGTTCCCACCTGCCCACGTCGGGGGATCGCATCCACGAACGCCGCTTCCTGTTCGCCGCCCTGCTCGCGCGTCTGCGGGGGCGGGTGACGGTGAGCTGGTGCGGATGGGAGCCGTCCGAGGCGCGGACCCGCTCGCCCGCGTCGGAGGTCCTGCTGGCCTGTCGGCTCCGCACCGGAGATCCCGAGGCGAGCTTCGAGACCGTGCGCGCGCTGGTGGGCGCCCCGGTGGCCACCATCCCGCGCGCAGCTGCCGAGGACCTGGACGCCCGCGACGTGTGGATGCGTGCCCTGGGCCACGGCGGCGTGCTCCGGGACGGCGTCGGCGTGGTGCGCCGCGGGTACGCTGCGCTGGAGCAGGGCTGGGCCCCCTTCGCGGCGCTGGAGTCGGAGGAGGCCTCGGCGTACCTCGGCAACGTCGCGCAGCGCGCCGGGTTCGATCTGCGTCGCACGCAGGACGTGGTGTCGGCCAGCCGCCTGGAGGCGCTGGGGCAGTGCCCCCGCCGCTTCCTCTATGCGTCCATCCTGCGCACCTCCCCGCCCGACGATCCCGAGTACGATCCCGATCGCTGGCTGGACGCCCGTTCCCAGGGGACGCTGCTCCATCGCGTATACGAGCGTCTGCTGCGCGAAGCGCGCGCGCGCGGCATCGGTCCGGACGCACCCGAGCTGCTGGACCGGGCGCGGCGCATCCTGGCCGAGGAAGCGGAGCGCACGCTGGAGGAGGTGCCCACGCCCAGCGAGGAGATCCGCCAGCGGGAGCTCGGCCGTCTGGAGGACGACCTGCGCGCCTTCACCGGTCTCCTGGCCGAGACCGGGCGCACCTGGTTGGACCTGGAGGTGAAGTTCGGCCTCGGGGGTCTCGACCCGCTGCCGCTGCCGGTGGACGGCGGGCGCGTCCTGGTGCGGGGTCAGATCGACCGGGTCGATGCGGCCGAAGAGGGTCTGTACGTCGTGGACTACAAGACCGGCGGCACCTACGCCTTCGAGAGCGAGCGCGGCGCGTTCCACGGTGCGCGCCGGCTCCAGCACTACGTCTACTGGGTGGCGGTCCGGCGCATCTACGGGCGGCCGGTCGCGGCCATGGAGTACCAGTTCCCCACGCACCGGGCCGCCAACGCGCGCATCCGCTACACGGAGGAGGAGCTGCGCGCCGCGCCCGAGATCCTGGGACGGTTGCTGGACACGGTGGCCGGAGGACACTTCCTGCCGACGGACGATCCCGGGGACTGCCGGTTCTGCGACTTCCGGCCCGTGTGTCGCGTCACGCTCAAGTGGACGGGGGAGGTGGAGGACTCACCCCCGGCGCGGTGGGCCCAGCGCTTCGGTGCCTCGTCGGAGGCCTACGCCGCGTTCCGCTACGCGCGCCGGCGCGAAGACGAGGGCCCGCCCGGTCTGCTACCGCCCCCCTCCCTGGAGACCCTCCTGGGGGGCGACGACGGATAGAGACGCGTCAGCGCAGCGTGACCACCAGGCCCGCCACGGACCCGCCGTCCGCGTCGGCCCGCATGGTGAAGCGCAGCGGAGTGGCGACGACCCCCAGGCGCTCGGCGCTGGCGGGCGCGACGCTGAGCTCGTACTCGCCGGACCGCACGCCCATCACGTAGAACTCCCCGTCGCTGAAGCTGGTGACCGTGCGCTCGTCGCCTGTCTCCAGGTGCCGGAGCACCAGCGTCACCCCGGGGGCTCCCGTGCCGTCCGCGCGGATCACCTCGCCGTCGATCACACCGCCCGGCACGACCGGGAGATCCACGATGCGGTAGCGGTTGGGACCCGGCTGCACGGCGATGGCGCCCGCGGGCACCCAGAGCGGCGACGCCAGCGTGGTCGAATCCACTGCGACGATCGCGGGTTGGTACGGCGCCGCGTTCCAGAAGCTGTACGCGCCGGTCGCGTCGGAGAGGCGCGTCTCCAGGCCCACCGACACCCGCACGTTGGGCAGGAGCTGCTCGCCTTCGTCGAAGCGCTGGTTCCCGTTCCCGTCCAGGAAGACGCGGCCGGTGACCCCCGCCCGCTCGAGCGCCGGCCCCGCCGAGGGCTGGAAGCGGCCGGAAACCGGGTTGTACAGCACCGACCCTTGTACGTACTGCGTCGTCGTGGTCGCGCCGCTACGGCGATCCACGCTGAACAGCCCGCGCACGCTGGAGAAGTTGGCGGCCAGGTTCAGGGACACCATCGGTCCCTGGAATCGGCGCCAGCCCCCACCCACCTCCATGCGCAGCGCGCGGTCGAGCATGCGGCCCACGCGCGCGTCCACCACGGAGACCCCGCGCTCCAGATCGACTTCGAGATAGGTGCGCGCGGTGACCTGGCCGAACCAGGGGCCGAGGCCCGCGAGCGGCAGGAGCGTCGCGGTGAGCTCGGCGGAGCGCTGCTCGAGGGTCAGCCCGTCGAGGCGTGTGGCCTGCCAGCGGACGGCGGGGAAGAGCTGCAGCTCGTCGAACTGCAGCGCGCCACCGAGCCGGCCGCCAGTGGTCTGCGAGCGCTCCGAGCGGTAGTGGTCCAGCGACCCTTCGACGTACCACCCGGCCAGCCGTCCATCGGGACGCCACAGGCCCGACACCGTCACCTGTTCGGTGCGGCCGGGGGGTGTGAGGAGGGGATCGACCACGCCCTGCGCGAAGCGCGTCCCTTCCGCTTGCAGGACCACGTCCGGGCTGGGCTCGAAGCGCAGCGTGGCCCGGGTGACCGCATCCGCCACCACCTCCGCCTCGACCCCGACGCTGTTGCCGAGCATGCCGGCGATCCCGGCGTACGGGTGGAACAACGAGGGAAGGGAATCGCCGCGCCAGAACTGATCCACCCCGGCGCGCGCCGTCCAGCGCGTGGAGAGCCCGTAGCGCAGGTCGGCGTTGGCGGTCGCGTCACACCGGTCCGTACGGCACGCGCCCACCGACACGCCGTACTCGAGCTGGCGGGCGGGGATGCGCGTGCCGTCCACGCGGTGGGTGCGGCTGAAGCGGCGGACCTCGCCGAAGGGGCCGTAGGCCACGAACTCCACCGGGTTCTCGCCGTAGGCGATCGGGGCATCGATCGAGTAGCGCCCGAGCGCGTCCGCCGAATCGAACGCGATCAGGCGGCCCCCGCGGTACGCCTCGACCTGCCAGCCCGGCCCCAGGCTGCCGGTGAAGGCCACCTCCCCGACGTCGTTGGGTCGCAGGTACGGCGCGTTGCCGAAGGAGAGCCCGCGCACCGTACGGGGCCGGGGACCGGTGCCGATCCCGTCCCCGAGGCGCGTATGCGTGATCCAGGACCGATCCGTCCAGATGGTGGACCAGGCCGCGTCCCAGCGCTCGGCCGTGTCCGAGCCGGAACGGTTCTGCCAGGCGGTCGTGAGCGAGCCGCCCAGCAGCTCGATCCCGGCCGCCAGCGAATAGGCGGCGTCCTCGAAGGAGGAGCCCGCCGGCGCGAACACGCCGTAGTCGACCACGAGTCCGTCGAGCGCCTGACGCTCGAGCGGCAGCAAGGGAACGCTGGGGTCGATCTCGAGCCCCTGGACCAGGCGGACGCGACGCTGCCATTCGCGCGCGACGCGTCGGCCGATCGGCAGATCGGAGGGGTCGACGACCGTCACCGCCAGGTCGCGCCAGCTGACGAGCCATTCCACGTCGAGGAGGCGGCCGAGGTCCTCGGTCGTCAGGTAGATCTCGCCCTGCGACAGCACGAAGGTCCCCGACGCGAGGGTCCACGAGTCCGTCTCGGTCGAGAGGCGGCCCGTGCGGGGATCCACGCGCAGCTCGGTCCCTTCGGGTTCACGGACGATGCGCAGCGCCGGCCCGTCCGGCTGGACCCGGAGCTCGGCCAGCTCGGCGATCTCCCCCACCGGGAGGAGGGCCCGCTCCCCGAGCCGGTAGCCCAGGAGCGTCCGGGAGACCAGGCGGCCCAGCGACACCTCGATCGCGGTGGCCTCGGCGATCTCCTGGGCCGCGAGGGGGACGGGAAGGGCGCCCGCGACCCACAGGGCGAGGACGACCCACGTGCGCTTCACGGCAGGTGGACGGTGACCGAGGCGTGGACGGGCTCGGCGGGCACCAATTGCTCGCGCGCGAGATCGGAGCGCTCGGCCAGCAGCTCGATGTCGAGCCGGAACGGACCCGAGCCCCGCACGGGCCCCAGCTCGAAGCGGGGATCGGCCTCGGTGTAGACGGCGAGCGGCGCTTCGTGCCGGAGCACCTGGGCGCCCGACGCATCGTAGAGGCGCAGGATGGCGGTCCCCACGAACGCGGCGCTGCCCTGACGGGTCAGCCGGGCGCGTGCGATCACGGAGGCGTCCGGTCCGCGCTCCGCGCGCAGGTCCTGCACATCCACGCCGGTGGTCACCGGTCCCTTGCGGTACTGCAGCGGGATGATCGTGCGCACCTCCAGGTCGAGGCCGACCTGGATGCCGGGAATGGTATCGGCCATCGCGACGGGAACGGTGCCTCCGCGCGCGGTGATCATCACGCGGCTCCAGTATTCTCCGTCGGCCAGCCCGCCCGGAGCCCGTGCCAGCAGGCGCACGGTCTGGCGTTCGAGCGGTCCGATCACCATGCGGCGTGGATACGCCTCGACCCACTCGGCGGCGGAGGGCAGCGCACCCGGCTCGGCCGGCGTAGCCAGTTCGAAGTCGCCGTCGGCGTCGGTGACGGGGTACCCGAAGAAGGAGGACAGCTCGACCTCGGCCGGCTCGTTCCCCGGATTGTAGAGCGTGATGGAGGCGCTACGCGTGCGATGGTCGATGACCACGACGTGCGGAGCCACGACGACGCCCTGGGCGCGCAACCCGGAGGCAGCGCACAGCACGAGCGACAAGAGGATCGGAAGCGTACGCATCAGAAGATGGTGACGGTCATGACGACCGTGTTCGTGTAGGTGCCGACGGGTTGGTTGGCCGCCGGAGTGACCCGACCGCCGAGCCAGACGTTGGCGTCGCGGCTGGTGGTCATCACGAACGACGAGGTCGCACGAGGATTGAAGAGCACGGCCGGACTGCTCGCGGCTGTGCCCTGGGCCATGGCGTCGTCGTTCGCGAACGAGATGTTCATGCGGGCCCCGCCGGGTCCGTTGAGCCGGTTGGGCAGATTGAAGCGGATGCGGATCCGCGTCCCGATGGAGGGCGTGCGGAAGTAGAACTGGCCGCTGCGGATGGGATCGGTGGGCAGCACGTCCCCCGCGATGCCCTGGAGGACGGGGCCGAACGCGAGATCGCGGACGCCCTGGACGACCAGCTGTCCACCGAGGGGCAGGACACCTGCCAGGAAGAGCGCGACGAGCAGCGCCGGGATGCGCTTCATCGAGAGGCTCCGGATGAGCGGACCCGCGTGGGCAGTCCCACCCCTCGCGCCGTGGAAGCAGACGTGCTGCGCCACGCGGGTCCGTTTCTCATCCGCGGCTAGAAGTACGTGAGCGTCAGGGTCGCCGTGTTGGTGTACGTCCCGACGGCCTGGGAGGCCCCGGGGCTCACCGTGGCGCCCACGAACACCCACAGACGGCCGGCACCGGCCACGTTGCCGAACGACGTGGCCGTGGTCCCGGCCATGTTGGCGATGGCCGTGCAGCCACTCGAGTTCACCGCCGCCGACTGGTTGTAGCAGCCCGTCCAGCTCCCGATGGGGAGATTGTTGGCGCCGTTGACCAGGTTGGTCGGCAGGGTGAAGTCGATGTTGACGTTCGCGTTCGCCGTCCCGGTGGCGTCGAAGCGGCCGGCCGCGGCGTCCGTGGACGCGATGGTGGCCGGGGTGCCTTGCAGCACGATCCCGAAGTCGAGATCCTGCCCGGGAGAGATGGTGATCGGCTGGCGCACGAGGGCCGTGGCGTTGATCGACCCGCTGGTCTGTGCGGCCACGGGGCCGGCGAGGCTCAAGCTCGCGAGCACGGCGGCCGATACTTTCAGTGACAAGCGCATTGCGTCCTGCTCCCTGTTCGGGTGGGTACCTGCAGAGTTTTGCCTTCTGGGGAGTGACAGCTCCCCGGTCCGAACGGGGGGCAGGCGCAACGCCTGTGCCAACGCAGTGCACGTGCGCGACACCGCCCGATCCGGCGTGGGTCGACGCGTGCCAACTGCTTGCTGCACAGGACGTTGTGTCATGCGGACCGGACCGCGTCCGGTCCCCGTCCCGGGAGGACGTGGTGGCGTCCGTTCACGCAGGCAGGACCAAAGAGTCCCGCGTGCATGTCGCTCCGTGCAGAGGCGCGCGCGTGTTCCATGCGCTCGCGTTCACAGCGGCGATGGTGGTCGTCGCGACACCTCCAGATCTCTCCGCGCAGACCAGCGCGCGTGTCTTCGCACGCGCCACGGTGCAGCGCGTGGAAGCCGACGCTGATCTGCTCGAGCAGGTTCGGCGTATCGCAGCATACGGTGCACCGCATACGATGCGCGTCGGCGTCGCCACGGTGCGTGCTGCGGAAAGCGAGCGCGTCTCTCCTGCGCGCCTTCCTCTGACCGGCACGAGCGCTGCGGACGCGTTGTGGATCGCCGAGCGTCGCCGCCGCGTGGTGACCGTGGACTTCGTGCGCAACTAGGCGGGCGAACGGAAGCCCGCTGAGCCCGCGCCGCCGGGATTCCGGCCGCGCTCCCCCGGAGGTGCCCCCGACGCCGCCGGGCTGATACCATCCTGCGGTGGACCGCCCTTTCCGGGCGGACGCATCCCGTCAGGAGAAGGCGTTGGGATCCGAATCGAGCCCGGACGGCGCGCCCGTTCCGTCCCTGCTGCGGGGGCCGGGTGGAGGGAGGGGCCGATGACCTCGGACCTCCGGTCCCCTGCCGCGCCCCCGGACCAGGCCGCCCGCGAGCGGATCCTCCGCGACCTGGAGACGAACTTCCTGGTCGAGGCCGGGGCGGGCTCGGGCAAGACCACGGCACTCTCGGGGCGGATGGTGGCCCTGGTGGCCTCCGGTGCCGCCCGCCCCGACCAGATCGCGGCCGTGACGTTCACCCGCAAGGCCGCCGCCGAGCTGCGGGAGCGCTTCCGGGAGGACCTGGAGAAGGCGATGCGCCGGAGCGAGGACGCGGAGCGCCGTGCGCGTCTTTCGCAGGCGCTCACCGAGGTGGACCGTACCTTCCTGGGCACCATCCACGCGTTCGCCGCGCGCCTCCTCCGGGAGCGACCGCTGGAGGCGGGCCTGGATCCGGGCTTCCAGGAGCTGCAGGAGAACGAGGAGATCCGCCTGCGGCGCCAGTTCTGGAACGATCACCTCGAACGTCTGGCGGCGGACGGGGATCCGGATCTCGTCGCCCTCTCGGGCCTGGGCATCCAGCCCGAGCGGCTGCGTGACGCCTTCCACGACATGGCCGAGAACCTGGACCTGGAGTTCCCGGCACCGGAGGTGGCGGCGCCCACGGAGGCGGATGTCGCCCTGGTGCGCGTCGAGCTCGACGGCCTGCTGGACCGTGCCCTCGAACACCTGCCGGACCGCGAGCCCAAGGCAGGCTGGGACGAAGTGCAGAAGAAGGTGCAACGCGCGGAGCATGCGCGCCGCCATCGGGACTGGTCGCGCACGGAGTCGTTCCTCAACCACCTGTACGGCTTCTCCACCGGGACCACGAAGCTCACCCTGAACCGATGGGAGCCGGATCGGCGCGCCCAGGACACCGTGCGCACGCTGCGGGACGACATCGTCGCCTTCACCCAGGAGGGCGGCCCGGCGCGCACGCTGCTCAACCGCTGGTGGGCCCACCGCTACCCGACCGCCGTGCGCTTCGTCCGCCGGGCCGCCGAGGCGTATGCCGCGGAGCGGCGTCGTCTGGGGCTGGTGAGCTTCCAGGACCTGCTGCTGCTGACCGCCGAGCTGCTCCGCACCCGACCCGCCACGCGCCGCGACCTCGCGCGCCGCTATCCACGTCTGCTCATCGACGAGTTCCAGGACACCGATCCGGTCCAGGCCGAGATCGCCTTCCTGCTCGCGTCCGATCCGGAGACCGACGCGCCGGCCTCCCCGCTGGCGTGGTGGTCGGCGATCCCGCGGCCGGGCGCGCTCTTCGTGGTGGGGGATCCCAAGCAGAGCATCTACCGCTTCCGGCGCGCGGACATCGCGGTCTACGAGCAGGTGCGACAGCGCTTCGCGGAGTTCGGCGAGGTGCTGGAGCTGAACGCGAACTTCCGCTCGCTGATCGAGATCGCGGCGATCGCCAACGAGGTATTCGAAGCCCGCTTCGCCACGGAAGAACCGCCCGTGCAGGCGCGCTTCCGACCGCTCCGACCCCAGCGTCCCTTCCCGGACGAGCCCGTGCCGGGGCGCGGTGTCTTCCGGGTCGGGGTGGATCTGAAGGGCGCCGAGGGAGAGACGCGCGAAGACCGCGTCCAGGACGAGGCCGAGCGGATCGCGGGCTGGATCCGGGACCGGGTGGACCGGGGCGAGCGCACGCCCGGCGACTTCCTCGTGCTCACACGCATCAAGCGCAACCTCCGCCACTTCGCGCGGGCGCTCGAGGCGCGGGGCCTACCCATCGAGGTGGCGGGTGCGGGCGTGGGCAGCGCCACCGAGCTGGACGAGCTGCGCGTCCTGCTGCGCGCGCTCGCCGATCCCAGCAACGAGGTGCTGCTGCTCGCGGCGCTGACGGGTCTGTTCGTCGGTCTCGATCACGACGCGCTGGTCGAGCACAGGCTCGCCGGCGGTGCCTTCGATCTGGAGACGCCCGGCGTGGAGGGGCCGGTGGCCGACGCGCTGGGCGAGCTCCGCGCGCTCTGGGAGCGGAGCCGCACCCAGCCCGCGGACGTGTTCATCCTGGGTCTGGTGGACGAGACGGGGCTGGTCCCCCACGCCGCGGCCGGCGAGCTCGGGTCCATCCGGACCGGGGTGATGGCCTACGCGCTCGACGCCGTGCGCGCGGCGGCCGTCGCGGGAGATACCTCCCTGATCGGCGCGCTGGAGGCGCTGGAGACCGCCCTGGCCTGGGACGAGGCGGAGGCGCCGCTCCGTCCGGGCGCGACGGACGCCGTGCGCCTGATGAACCTGCACAAGGCCAAGGGGCTGGAGGCCCCGGTCGTGATCCTGGCCGATCCCGGATCGGGCGGGTTCGGACGTCGGACGCTCCACGTGGAGCGGGACGAGGACGGCGTCGGTCGCGCGTGGTTCACGGTCAGCGAGCGCGGGGGCTGGAACGCCATCCCGCTCGCGCGGCCGGAGCGCTGGCCCGAGATGCAGGCGCTCGAGGAGCGCTTCGACAAGGCGGAGCAGGAACGGCTGCTGTACGTGGCTGCCACGCGGGCGCGGGACGAGCTGGTCATCGCCATCGGTGAGAACGGCCGGCGGCGCGATCAGGAAGCCTGGACGGTCTTCGACGAGTGGCTGAAGAAGCAGGACGGTGTGGACCTGGAGTTGCCGTGGGAGGCGGCCTCCGGCCGGGTCCCGCTCGAGCGCGGTGCAGGAGGCCTCGTGGAGGCGGCCGCGGCGACGGGAGAGCGCAGACGGGAGGCGGCCCGGCCGACGCTACGCTTCGTATCGGTGACGGAGCAGGCCAAAGCCGCAGGGGACAGGGCGCCGGTGTTGACGCGGGCGGAGGAGCGGGCGCGCGGTCCGCGCGGCTACGAGTGGGGAAGTGTGGTGCACGCCACCCTGGCGGCGGCGGCCCACGGCCGCCCGGCGGAGGAGCTCCGCATCGTGGGGAGAGACCTGCTGCGCGAATACGAACGGCCGGTCGACGATGCCGGGGAGCCCACGGAGCTCATGGAGCTGCTGGCGCTGGTGGAGCGCATCCGGGGATCGGATCTGTGGCGAAGGGCCGAGGCCGCGTCCGTGCGCCACGTGGAGGTTCCGATCGCGGTGCCCCTGGAGGACGGAGAGGAGGGGCCCGCAGTGCTGGAGGGCGTGCTCGACCTCGCGTTCCGCGAGGCGCAGGGATGGGTGGTCGTGGACTACAAGACGGATCCAGGGGACGATCCCGGCTTCCCGGCCCGTTCAGGCCGATACCGCGCACAGGTGGAGCTGTACGCGCGCGCCTGGGAGGAGGCGTCCGGCGAGCCGGTCGTCGAGCGTGCGGTGTTCTACACGACGCGGGGCGTGGTGGACCGGTTCTGAGGGCGCGGGCAGAGCCCGTCCGACCCACGCGGTCCGTCCGCCGACGGCGCAGGCAGAGCCCGTCCGACCCACGCGGTCCGCCCGCCGACGGCGCAGGCCGATGCGGCGCCACAAGAGACTGCCCGCAGCGCACTTCCCGTGCCATCCCGCAGCACCCCGATCCTTCCCCACGCGGGCGGGGAAAGTCCGTACACGGCCCCCCATAGGAAGGCTTACAGACGCCTTCCGCCCTGCCGGTTCGATTCAAGCTGCAACGATGGGTTGCCAGGTGGCTCCGAACGGGGTGGCGAGACCGCGATGGCCAGAAGACTCCCGACGCTGGGCGCGGTCCCGACCGCGGATCGTCCGGCGTCCGTGCTCGAGACCGACTCCTTCACCGTCGAGGTGGTCTCCGATTCCGGTGAGGGCGCCCAGAAGTGCGGGCAGATCTTCGGGACCGTCTCCGCCAAGATGGGCAACGGCGTCTGGACGGTGGAGATCATCCCGGCCGAGGTGCAGCCACCGCCCCGCAACGCCGCCGGCGCTTCCGGCAATCGCATCCGCATCGGGTCGGGCCCCATCACCAATTGGGGAGACCGCTCCAACCTGGTGGTGGCCTTCAACGAGCAGGTGCTGCTGGCGCGGCACCGCCTCGGGGCCCTGGAGCCGGACGCCATCCTGCTGCTCGAAGACCAGTGGGCGACGCACGACGACGCATCGATCCGGGCCGAGTGGGAGGCGGCGCTGGAGGAGTTGTCGAGCCACGACTACCGCATCGTGCGCGTCCCGATGCACGAGCGGTGCTTGACCCTGGTCGACAATCCCAAGCTCGGGAAGAACATGTTCGCGTTGGGTCTGCTGACGCAGATCTTCCGCCGGGACGTCGAGCGCGTGCGCGACCAGATCCGCTTCTCCTTCCGCAAGAAGGACAGCTCGGTCGCGGATCGCAACATCGCGCTGCTCGAGCTCGGGATGGCCTGGGCGGCCGAGCACCTGGACTTCACCGTCGACGTGCCGCCGCATCCGACCGACGAGGACATGGTCGTGATGAACGGCAACCAGGCCATCGCGCTGGGCGCCATCGCGGCCGGGATGGAGCTGGCCGCCATGTACCCCATCACACCCGCGACCTCCGTGTCGCACCAGCTCGGCGACGTCTTCGAGCGCTTCGGGGGTGTGGTGCACCAGGCCGAGGACGAGATCGCCGCCGCCGGGGTGGCGCTCGGCGCGTCCTACGCGGGCAAGGTGGCCTTCACCATCACGTCCGGCCCCGGCCTGGCGCTCAAGACCGAGTTCCTGGGCCTGGCCATCATGACGGAGACCCCGTTGGTGGTCGTCGACGTCCAGCGTGGAGGCCCCTCCACGGGTCTGCCCACCAAGGTGGAGCAGTCCGACCTGCTGGCCGCCCTGTTCGGGCAGCCCGGGGACGCCCCCCACGTGCTGATCGCGCCGGCCACCATCGAGGAATGCTTCCACGTGATGGTCACGGCGCGCCGACTGGCCGAGGCGCTGCGCACGGTCGTGATCGTCCTGTCGGATGCGAACCTCGCCACGGGCGTGCAGCCGTTCGTGCGGCCCCGGGTGGATCCGGCCTGGATGGCCGCGCCTCCCGACCAGAGCCCGATCCCCGAAGGCCTGCGTCCCTACGACTGGGACCCGAAGACCGGGCTGTCCCGTCGGTTCGTGCCTGGCCAACCGGGAGGAATGTTCACGGTCACCGGCCTGGCGCACGACGAGCGCAGCAAGGTGGCCTACAGCTCCGACATCAACCAACGCGCTTCCGAGATGCGTAGTCGGAAGATCGCCGTGCTGCAGAGCACGCTCGAGCCTCCGACGATCAACGGGGACGACTCCGGCGAGCTGCTGATCGTGGGTTGGGGGAGCACGAAGGGCGCGATCGAGGAAGCCGTGGACCGGGCCCGCGCGGAGGGCCGCTCGGTGTCGTCCCTGCATCTGACGTTCCTGTCTCCGCTCGAGCCCGGCCTCAAGGCCATCTTCGAGCGGTTCCGGCGGGTGATGACCGTCGAGATCAACTACAGCGATCCGACGGATGCGCCCTTCATCACCGAGGAGAACCGGCGCCGGGGTCAGTTGTCCTGGCTCCTGCGGGCGCAGACGCTGGTGGACGTGGACTGCTGGACCCGGGTGCTCGGCGAGCCGCTGCGCCCCGGCGCCATCCTGGACGTCATCCGCGCGCGCACCGCGCGAGGAGGCCGCGCATGAGCAGCTGCTCGCTGATCCACCTGTCCGATGGCGACGATCGCGACTACGCGATGTCGGACTACGAAGGGGCACAGGCCCGCTGGTGCCCCGGCTGCGGGGACCACTCTGTCCTGAGCGCGGTGCAACGTCTCCTGGCCCAGGAGGACCTGCCGCCCGAGCAGACCGTCTTCGTCTCGGGGATCGGCTGCTCCAGCCGCTTCCCGCACTACATCAACACGTACGGCTTCCATGGCATCCACGGCCGGGCGCTGCCCCTCGCCACCGGTGTGAAGCTGCACCGCCCCGAGCTCCACGTGTTCGTGGTGATGGGAGACGGAGACTGCGTCTCCATCGGCGCCGGCCACTGGATCCATGCCACGCGCTACAACGTGGACATGGTGGCGCTGCTGCTGGACAACGAGATCTACGGCCTGACCAAGATGCAGACGTCGCCCACCACGCCCCAGGGCTACAAGACGTCCACGCAACCGAGAGGCAGCTGGCTGCCGCCCATCAATCCGATCGAGGCGACGCTGGGCGTGACCAATGCGTCCTTCGTGGCGCAGACGGCCGAGTGGATCCCCGCGCACATGCAGGCGACGCTGGAGGCCGCCCACCGACACCGCGGCTTCTCCTTCGTGCGCATCCTGCAACGCTGCCCCCACTTCACGCCGGATATCTTCGGCGGCGACGTGAAGAGCCCGGAGCGCACGCAGATGCTCGTGCACGAGAAGGGCATCGACGTCCCGGCACTCGCCAACCGCTACAGCGACCGGATCACACACGATCCCGGTGACCTCGACGGGGCGCGCCGGCTCGCGGAGGACACGAGCAAGCTCAAGCTCGGGCTGTTCTTCCACGACCCGGACCGGCCGCGCTACGAGGAGACGCGGCATGTCGCCGCACACACCGCCGACGAGAAGATCGCGCTGCTCGATCGGGAGCTCGACCGCTATGCCGTCTGACAACACGCGGGTCCAGCAGGCGCTGGCGGCGCTCGCTCCGGCCATCGAGCCGTTCGAGACGGCGCTCGCTGCGACCATCGAAGAGCTCCGGGGCTTCCTGGACGCACACCGACAGGAGAACGCGGCGGGCGAGCGGGTCGGCGCCGAGCTGGGGCGGTTCGCTGCGGCCCGCATCGACCCCGAGCGCTTCTCCTCCCTGATCGCGCCGCCCACCACGACGGACGTGGAGACCCTGCACGTGGTCGAGCGGGCGCTGGACACCTTGCAGAGCCTGCGGCAACGCGGCACCGACCTGTTCTGGGCGCGGGTCACGCCCGGTGGGGATCTGCGCACCACCGTCACGGACGCGCTCGCGGACGCCGGTCGCGCCTTCGGCGTGGCGCGGGCGCTGCGGTTCGTCTGGAACGGAGTGCCCACCACCTCCCTGGACGATCCGCGCGACCCGTTCCCGCCCTCCCGGTGGAATCCGGCGGAGCGCGCGCTCGCGCCCCCGCTGGTGGTGGAGGTCGGCGGCCGGGACGTGAGCGCGGCCGGACTCGCCGACCTGCTCGAAGGGCGGCAGAAGGTGATCCTCGTGGTGGAAGGGCCGGCGCCGGTGGCGCCACTCGCCCGCCTGCTCACGCCGGACCTCCTCGTCGCGCAGGTGGGCAGAGCGGAGGCGCTCGCCGAGGTGGGGCGCTGGTCGGGTCCGGCGGTCGCGGCCTGGATGGAGCAGGGGGGCGCCCGCTTCGTGCACCGGCCGGGCGGGGCCTCGTTTCGGACGCGGGTGCAGGAGGAGGAGATCCCCGACGCACCGACCGGCCGCGTGCTGGGCCGCGTGGCGGCCGCGCGCGAGGCCAACGACCTGGAGCACCTGCGCGAGCTGCTCACGTCTGCTCCGGCCGCGGCGCAGGTCCCCGTGATCACCGATGCGTCGGCGACGGGGACGCCGGACGCTGCTGTTGCGGTACCGACCGCCGCGCCCGCCGATCGCCTGGCGGGCTGGCTGCTGGCCCAGGCCGGACTGGCGGGCGGAGCGTGACGTGGACGGCGCGCTCGTGCTCCAATCGGTCGCGATCCTGGGCGGCGTCGGACTGACGTTCGGCGCGCTGATCGCGCTGGCCCACAAGAAGCTGAGCGTCTGGGAGGATCCCCGGATCGACTCCCTGACGGAGCTGCTGCCGGGCGCGAACTGCGGCGCCTGCGGCTTCGCCGGGTGTCGCGCGTTCGCGGAGAGCCTGGTGGGCGGCGCCGCCGTGCCTGCGGGCTGCACCGTGATGGGATCCGCCGACGTGGACGAGGTGGCGTCCTTCCTGGGTGTGGCCGCGGGCGCCGCGGACCGGAGGATCGCCCGACTGCTCTGCGCCGGCGGCTCCGACGTGGCGCGGCGCAAGGCGGACTACTACGGGCTGGCGAGTTGCGCTGCGGCCCGCGCGGTCACCGGCGGCGGCAAGGCCTGCGCCTGGGGGTGCATCGGCCTCGGGGACTGCGCGGTCGCGTGCGACTTCGATGCCATCGGCATGACCGCGTTCGACCTTCCTGCGGTCGACCCGGACCGCTGCACGGCCTGCGGAGACTGTGTGGAGGCATGTCCGCTGGACCTGTTCGTGCTCCTCCCGCTGGACCGGCACCTGCTCGTCCAGTGCCGCAACCTCCTGGAAGGCGACGCGGCCACGTCGGTGTGCTCGGTCGCCTGCAACGCCTGCGGTCGCTGCGTCCAGGACGCCGCACCCGGTCTCATCGAGATCCGCTCCGGCCTGGCCGTGATCGACGAGACCGCCATCGCGCAGGAGAACCCCGATGCCACGGCCCGTTGCCCCACCGGTGCCATCACCTGGGTGATGGGACGGCAGGCCTTCCCCGGTAGCGAGCCCCGACTCGACGAGGCGGTTGCATGATGGACCTGTTCCGGAAGAAGCACCCCGAGGTCTCGCCCGCCGAGCCTGCGCCGTTCCCCGGCCATCTCGAGGCCACCGACGGCAGTGCCGCGGTCGTGGCGATGGAGACGGCGGCGAGCGAGGCGGCCGGTGCCTACCCGATCACGCCGTCCACGCAGATGGGCGAGGGATGGGCCCAGGCCGTGGCGGCCGGACAGACCAACGTCAACGGACGGCGCCTGCTGTTCTTCGAGCCGGAAGGGGAGCACGCGGCCGCGGCGGTGACCGCCGGCCTCAGCATGATGGGTCTGCGCGCGACCAACTTCTCGAGCGGGCAGGGGATCGCCTACATGCACGAGTCGTTGTACGCGGCGGCGGGGAAGCGGCTCACGTACGTGCTGAACGTGGCGGCCCGCGCCATGACCAAACAGGCGCTCAACGTCCACGCGGGGCACGACGACTATCACGCGGTCGACGACAGCGGGTTCTTCCAGCTCTTCGCCAAGAACGTGCAGGAAGCGGCCGACCTCACGCTGATCGCGCACCGGATCGCCGAGCTGTCGCTCACGCCGGGCATCTCCGCCCAGGACGGCTTCCTCACCAGCCATGTGATCGAATCCCTGCTGTTGCCCGAGCGGGAGCTGGTCAAGGCCTACCTGGGGGACCCGGCCGACCGGATCGACTCCCCCACGCCCGCGCAGCGGCTGGTGTACGGGCCCACCCGCAGGCGCATCCCGGAGCTCTTCGACTTCGACTATCCCGCCATGTTCGGCGTGGTGCAGAACCAGGAGAGCTACGCCCAGGGCGTGGCCGCCCAGCGGCCGTTCTACTTCGACCACGTGGCGGCCCTGGCCGACCGGGCGTTCGACGAGTACGCCGCCTTGAGCGGTCGTCGCTACGCCCGGGCCACCGGCTACCGCATGGAGGACGCCGAATACGTCCTGGCGGGACAGGGCTCCGTCGTGTGGAACGCCGAGGCGCTGGCGGATCATCTGCGGACCACGCGCGGCCTGAAGGTGGGCGTGCTCAACCTCACGATGTTCCGCCCGTTCCCCTGTGATCAGGTGAGCGCGTGGCTGCGGGGCCGGAGGGCGGTGACGGTGCTGGAGCGCGTGGATCAGCCGCTGGCGGCCGATCCTCCTCTGCTGCGCGAGATCCGCAGCGCGCTGGGCCAGGGCGTCGAGAACGGCCGGGCCCGCGGCGCCCAGCCGTACCCGGGGGTCGCGGCGCTCGCGCCGGACGAGGTCCCGGACTTCTACGCGGGCGGCTTCGGCTTCGGGAGCCGCGACCTGCAGCCCGGCGACCTGCTCGCCGCGGTGGAGAACATGCTGGAAGGCGGCGCCCAACGTCGGCACTTCTACCTGGGCATCGACTTCATCGACCGGGAGACGCGGGCGCCGAAGCTGCAGATCTGGCAGCAGGAGCTGCTGGACGCCTACCCGCACCTCGAGCAACTCGCGCTGCCCGCAGCCGCGGACCTGGATCTGCTCCCCCAGGACTCGATCGCGATCCGCATCCACTCGGTCGGCGGTTGGGGCGCGATCACGATGGGGAAGAACCTCGCGCTCACGGCGTTCGAGCTGGCCGGCCTGCACGTGAAGGCGAACCCGAAGTACGGGTCCGAGAAGAAGGGACAGCCCACGAACTTCTACGCCGTGCTGGCGCGCGAGCCCATCCGCATCAACGCCGAGCTCAAGCACGTCGACGTGGTGCTCTCTCCCGACCCGAACGTCTTCCGCTCCACCGATCCGCTGGCCGGGTTCAACCCGGGCGGTGCCTTCGTCATCCAGAGCGATCTGCCCACCGACCAGGTCTGGGCGTCCCTCCCGGTGGCTGCGCAGCGCACCATCGTGGACAAGGGGCTGCGCCTCTATGCGTTCGACGCGTTCCGCATCGCGGCAGAGGAGGCGACCGACGCGGAGCTGCGCTACCGCATGCAGGGCGTTGCGTTCATGGGGGCCTTCTTCCGGGTCTCCCCGCTCGCGGAGCGGGAAGGCTTGAGCGAAGAGGCGCTCTTCGACGGCATCCGCGGGCAGATCGAGAAGAAGTTCGGCAAGCTCGGCGCGCGCGTGGTCGAGGACAACCTGCGGGTGATCCGTCGTGGCTTCGACGAGGTGCGCCCGGTGCCCCATGGCCCGGTCGGACAGGACGAGCCCGGCGCCCACGTGCTGCCGGGCCTGCCGTCCCTGTTGGACGTGCCCGCGGCCAAGCCTGGGGTGGGCAATCCCGGACGGTTCTGGGAGCAGGTCTGCGCGTACTGCGCCACGACGGGCAAGGACGGCATCGCGGACCCGTTCGCCGCCCACGCCGTCATCCCGGCGGCGACGAGCACCGTGCGCGACATGACCAACATCCGCTTCGAAGTCCCGGACTTCGTGGCGGACAAGTGCACGGGCTGCAGTCAATGCTGGATGCAGTGCCCGGACGCGGCGATCCCGGGCCTGGTGACGTCCGTGGAGGACGCGCTGCAGGCGGCCATCCGCACCGCTGCCAACGGCACGCCGCTCAATCGCCTGAAGCCCCTGACCCCGCACCTGGCCAAGGAGTCGCGCAAGATCCTGCAGGGCGTCGGCATGCGGTCGTTCGCCGACGCGGTGGCGGCGGCCTACGACAACGTGGCCGGCAAGCTGAAGTGGGATCCGGAGCGCCGGAAGGCCCTGGACGAGGAGTGGGCCGCCGCCTACGGCGTGCTGGCGGACTTCCCCTTCGCGCGCACGGCGCCGTTCTTCGACGTGCCCGAGAAGAAGGAGAAGGGCAGCGGGGGCCTGCTCTCCATCACCGTGAACCCCGAAGCCTGCAAGGGCTGCAACATCTGCGTGGACGTCTGCCCGGAAGGCGCGCTCATCACGGTGCGTCAGGACGAGGCCATCGTGGAGCGCCTGCGCAGGAACTGGCAACTCTGGGAGAACCTGCCGGATACGGACGATCGCTACATCAACGTCCGCAATGTGGAACAGGGCATCGGCGTGCTGCCCACGCTCCTGCTCAAGAAGAAGAACTACCGCTCCATGGCGGGCGGCGACGGAGCCTGCATGGGCTGCGGCGAGAAGACCGCGGTCCATGTGCTGGTGTCGACGATCGAAGGGCTCATGCAGCCGCGCGCGGAAGCCTTCGTCAAGCGGCTGGACGGTCTGGTCGGTTCGCTGGAGGAGCGCGCCCGTGCCCTGGTGGCGGCGGACGCCGACCTGGACGCGCCCGGCGCCGCGGACGGCGCGCTGGCCGTGGAGGCGTCCCCCGCGCACCGCGAGCGCCTGGCCCTGCTGCTCCGCACCCGCGACCGGCTGAAGGACCTGCGCTGGCGGTACGTGGAGGGGCCTGGCGGGCGCGGCCGCGCCCACATGGGGATCAGCAACTCCACCGGCTGTTCGTCCGTGTGGGGCAGCACCTATCCCTACAACCCGTATCCCTTCCCCTGGGTGAACCACCTCTTCCAGGACGCGCCGTCGGTGGCCATCGGCATCTTCGAGGGCCAGATGCGGAAGATGGCGGACAACTTCATCGAGGTCCGGCGCGCGGAGGGGTTGGTCGCCGACACCTACGACGCCGAACGGGACGAGGCGTTCTTCGAGGCCTTCTCGTGGAAGGACTTCTCGGACGCCGAGTTCCACCTGTGCCCGCCGGTGCTCGCCATGGGTGGGGATGGGGCCATGCTGGACATCGGCTTCCAGAACCTTTCCCGGCTGCTCGCGTCCGGGAAGCCGATCCGCGTGGTGGTGCTGGACACCCAGGTCTACTCGAACACGGGGGGGCAATCCTGCACCTCCGGGTTCACCGGCCAGGTGGCCGACATGGCCGGCTACGGGAAGGCGCAGCACGGAAAGACCGAGACCCGCAAGGAGCTCGCGCTCATCGCGCTGGCGCATCGGGGCGCCTACGTGCTGCAGACCTCCCAGGCGGCGCCTTCGCACATGATGCAGGGCATCCTGCGCGGCCTGAACGCGCGGCGCCCCGCCGTCTTCAACATCTATACGCCCTGTCCGGTCGAGCACGGGGTCGCCGACGAGTGGGCGCCCCACTCGGCGCGCCTCGCGCTCGAGAGCCGGGCCTTCCCGTTCCTGGTGTACGACCCGGACGCCGGGCCCAGCGTGGCGGAGTGCCTCACCCTCGACGGCAACCCGTCGGTGGAGGACGTGTGGCCCACGTACACGTTGCGCTACCAGGAGGACGGGGAGGAGCGCACGCTGGAGGTGCCGCTCACGATCGCCGACTGGGCCGCGACGGAAGGACGCTTCAAGAAGCACTTCAAGCCCTTGAAGCCGAGCGAGTGGGAGGGTTCGCATCTCGTGCCCTTCGCCGAGCTGGTGGCCACGGCGCCCGAGGACCGGGTGGGGAAGACGCCGTGGATCCATACGCTCGGGCCCGACGGGCGGCTGGAACGCCTGGCCACGACGCACGAGATGGTCGCGCTCGCCGACGACCGCCTGCGCTTCTGGGATCAGCTGAAGGAGTTGGCGGGGCTCGAGGTGTCGAGTCGGGTGCGCCAGGGCGTCAGCCGGGCGTTGGAGCAGGAGTTCGACGCGCGCCTGCAGGCGCTGACGGCCGACTACGAGACCCGCCTGGCGGAGCTCAAGGCCAGCTACCCCCGGGTGGTGGCGCGGCGGCTGGCGGAAGGGCTGCTGGCGGGCGGACCCGACCGGACGGTGGCGGAGCTGCTGGACGCGGCCGCGAACGCCGTGCCGGTCGGACCCGTCGCATTCGCGGACGATGCGCTGAACGGCGGGTTCGCGGGTGGACCCGTCGGAGGTGTCGCGGCGCCGGTGCCCGCGCCGGCGGAGTCGATGCCCGTCCCTGCCGCGCCATCCGCCGCCCCTGTGCCGTCGACACCGGCCGCTCCACCAACCCCGACGGCGCCGGCCGAGGAGGAGGACGACGAGCTCACCATGGGTCCCTACATCGAGACGGACCTGTGCACGAGCTGCAACGAGTGCATCAACATCAACAAGCGGATGTTCGGCTACAACGACACCAAGCAGGCGTTCATCCAGGATCCGAAGGCCGGGACGTTCGCCGAGCTGGTGCGGGCCGCCGAGCAGTGCCCGGCCGGCATCATCCATCCGGGCACGCCGCTGGACCCGAACGAGCCCGACCTGGACAAGTGGCGCGCGCGCGCGGAGCCGTTCCTGTGAGCGGCTGCGCGGGAAGGCGCCACTCCGTGCGCCGTCGGCACGTAACGCTGCCCGATCCACCCTCGCACGCGGCCCCGGAGGCGCGCTGACGTGTTCTCCCGCGCCACCTTCCGCCACGGCGTCCACCCGCCCGACTCCAAGTCGCTCACCGAGCGGCTGCCGGTGCGTCGCCTGCGCTTCCCTGAGGAGGTGGTGCTGCCCGTCCGTCAGCACGCCGGCCGGCCCGCGCGGCCGCTGGTGCAGAAGGGCGACCGGGTGGAGCGAGGAGACAAGGTGGCCGAGGCGGACGGCTACGTCTCGGTGCCCATCCACGCCTCGGTGGCCGGCACGGTGACGGACGTCGGCTGGTGGCCGCATCCGGATGGGACGGTGGACACGGCGGTGCGGATCCGCTCCGACCGCTTCTCCCCCCAGATCCCCCGACCCCGCCTGGTGCCCCACTGGGAAGGCCTGACCCCACAGGAGGTGGTGCAGGCCGTGCAGAACGCCGGTGTGGTCGGGCTCGGCGGTGCGGCGTTTCCCACGCACGTGAAGCTGCTCCCGCCCGACGGCCTGAAGGTGGAGCTGCTCCTGGTGAATGGCGCGGAGTGCGAGCCCTATCTCACCACCGACCACCGCACCATGGTGGAGTATCCCGAGCGCGTGCACTTCGGCATCCGGATCATGCTGCACACCCTCGGTGCGCCGCGCGCGGTGATCGGCGTCGAACGCAACAAGCCGGACGCCATCGAGCGCCTGCGTGCCACGCAGCCGGCGGACCTGGACATCGAGATCCTCCCTCTGACCGTCAAGTATCCGCAAGGCGCGGAGAAGATGCTCATCAAGACCGTGACGGGAAGGGAGGTGCCGTCCGGCAAGCTGCCCGCGCACGTGGGCACGGTCGTGCAGAACGTGGGATCCATCGCGGCCATCGCGGAGATCTTCGAGACCGGGCTGCCGTTGATCGAGCGCGTCGTGACCGTGACGGGTCCGGGCGTGGTGGAACCGCACAACCTGATCGTGCCGGTGGGCACGAAGCTGCGGGACCTGCTCGACCAGTGCGGGGGCCTCACCCCGGACGCGGCCGAGATCGTCTTCGGCGGCCCCATGATGGGGACCTGTCAGCCCGACCTGGACGTCCCGCTGCTCAAGGGCACGACCGGTGTGGTCGTCCTCACCGAGCGGGAGGTCAAGCCCAAGCGCACGTATCCCTGCATCCGCTGCGGGCACTGCCTCGACGCCTGCCCGGTGTTCCTGAATCCGCAGCGGCTGGGATCGCTGGCGCAGGCGGCACGGTGGGAGGAGATGGAGCAGGCGCACCTGCTCGACTGCATGCTGTGCGGCTGCTGCTCCTACGTGTGCCCGAGCAACATCCCGCTCTCGCAGATGTTCTCGCTCGCCAAGACCGGCCTGAAGAAGCGCAAGGCGAGGTCCGCATGAGTGACCTGCGACTGGAGCTCACGGCCGCGCCCCACCTCAAGGCGCCCGATTCCACGGCCCGCATCATGTGGCACGTGGTGGGCAGCCTGGTGCCCGTGCTGGCCGTGGCCGTGTGGTACTTCGGACCGAGCGCGCTGCTCGTCGTCGCGGCCGCCACCCTGGGCGCCGTCGGCACCGAGCGCGTGTTCGGCCGCGGCGGCACCCTGGCGGACGGCTCCGCCGCCATCACCGGGCTGTTGCTGGGCCTCACGCTGCCCCCGGGCCTTCCGCTGTGGATGGCCTTCCTGGGCGGTGCGTTCGGGATCGGCTTCGGCAAGCTCATCTTCGGCGGGCTGGGCCAGAACGTCTTCAATCCGGCTCTGCTGGGTCGCGCGTTCCTGCAGGCCGCCTTCCCGATCGCCATCACCACCTGGCCGGCGCAGCCGGAGTCCTGGTGGGCGCTGCGCGGCCCCACGTTCGCGCTCCCGCTCTTCACCGGCGCCACGCCCGATCTGATCACGGAAGCCACGCCGTTGGGTGCGTTCAAGTTCGAGCGGGCGGGAACGGCGCTGCCGGACCTGATGCTCGGCAGCACGGGTGGCTCGCTGGGCGAGACCGCCGGCGTGGTCATCCTGGTCTGCGGCGCGTACCTGGCGCTCCGCAACTATCTGAACTGGCGCATCCCCGCGGGGATCTTCCTCACGGTGGGTCTGCTCTCCGGTGCGCTCCACCTCGTGGATGCCGCCCGCTACCCCGATCCGCTCTTCATGCTCTTCAGCGGCGGCCTGATCCTGGGTGCGGTCTACATGGCCACCGACATGGTGACGTCCCCCGTCACGAATGCGGGCGCCTGGATCTTCGCCGCGGGCATCGGCGCGCTCGTGGTGCTCATCCGCACGTGGGGAGGCCTCCCGGAAGGTGTGATGTACGCCATCCTGCTGATGAATGCGCTCGTACCGTTCATCAACCGGGCCACACAACCGCGGGTGTTCGGGCACGCGCATCGGGGGGCCGCATGAGCGGGTCACGCTCCCTGCCGATGGCGTCGGGCGACGCGGACGCGAAGCCCGCCTCTCCGGTCTCCGGCACCACGGAGGACGGGTCGCATGCGGCCGCGTCGGAGCCTCCCGCGCGTGAGGCCCCGCCGTCCTGGCGTCTCCTGGGCACGCTGGCCTTCGCGGGCATGCTCTCCGGCCTGCTGCTCGTCCTGGTCTTCCAGGCCACCCAACCGCGCATCCTGGCGCACCAGGCCCGCGTGCTGCGCGAGGCCGTGGAGGAGGTGCTGGGAGGGCCGGAGCGGTATGAGACGCTGTTCGTGGTGGACGGCGCGTTGGACGCCGCACCCGCGCGGGCCGACACGGCCGGGATGGACCGGGTCTATCTGGGCTTCGATGGGGCCGGGCGTCCGGTCGGCTACGCGGTCGAAGGAGGCGAGCCCGGCTTCCAGGACGTGGTGCGGCTGATCTTCGGCTACGACCCGGCGGCCCAGCAGGTGCTGGGGATGACCGTCCTGGAGAGCAAGGAGACGCCGGGTCTCGGGGACAAGATCGAGAAGGACACGCTCTTCGTGCGCGAGTTCGCCGGCGTGCTGGCGCCGCTCGCCGGCGTCAAGCGCGGCGCCGGAAGCGGCGACGCGCACGAAGTGGACATGATCACGGGCGCGACCATCTCCTCGCGCACCGTGATCGACATCATCAACCACCGCCTGGAGGCGCTGGCTCCGCTGTTGGCGCGCCACTGGGCCACCCTGGCCCCGGCCGCGGAGGCCACACCATGAGGGAGACCACCGCCCGACAGGATCTCGCGCGCGGGTTCTGGCAGGAGAACCCGGTCTTCGTGCAGCTCCTGGGGCTCTGTCCCGCGCTCGCGGTGACCAACTCGGTGGCCAACGCACTGGCCATGGGCCTGGCCACGTTCTTCGTGCTGCTGGGCTCGAGCCTGCTCGTGTCCCTGCTCAAGCGCTGGATCCCGCACGAGGTCCGCATCTCCGCGTACATCCTGATCATCGCCACGTTCGTCACCATCGCCGACATGGCGCTGGCCGCGCTGGTGCCCGACATCCACAAGGCGCTGGGCGCGTTCATCGCGCTGATCGTGGTGAACTGCATGATCCTCGGCCGCCAGGAGGCCTTCGCGTCCAGGCGCCCGGTGGGACGCTCGCTGCTCGATGCCGCCGGCACCGGCACGGGCTTCCTGGTGGCGCTGGTCGCGCTCGGGCTGGTGCGCGAGGTGCTGGGGAACGGCTCGGTCCTGGGGATCGCGGTCTTCGGGAGCGGCTTCGAGCCGTGGGTCATCATGATCCTGCCGCCCGGCGGGTTCTTCACGCTGGGTGTCTTCCTGCTGGGCTTCGCCTGGTGGGCGGAGCGGCGGCAGGCCGAGCGGCCACGCCTGCGCGAGTGGCCGCACGGCGTGGTGAGCAGCACGCGGAAGGAGGCGGCCTGATGACCGAGCTGCTGTGGATCGGGGTCTCCGCCATGCTCGTGAACAACTTCACGCTGGTGCTGTTCCTGGGTCTGTGTCCCTTCCTGGGCGTCTCCGGCCGGGTGGCCACCGCACTGCGCATGGGCGCGGCCAACCTGTTCGTCCTGGTGCTCACCTCGCTCACGGCCTGGGTGCTCAACACGTGGGTGCTGGTGCATGCGCCGTACCTGCGCATCATCTCCTTCATCGTGGTCATCGCCTCGCTGGTGCAGATCGTGGAGATGGCCATCAAGCGCTTCAGCCCCACGCTCTTCCGCGAGCTGGGGATCTTCCTGCCGCTGATCACCACCAACTGCGCCATCCTCGGTCTGGCCATCTTCCAGACCAACCGGGGCTATGGCCTCCTGGAGGGGTTGTCCTTCGCGGTGGGTGCCGGACTCGGTCTGACGCTCGCGCTGGTCCTGATGGCGTCCATCCGCGAGCAGACCGAGCTGTCCAGCGTTCCGGCCGTGGCCCGCAACATGGGTCTGGTGCTCATCCTGGCGGGCAGCCTGTCGATGGCCTTCATGGGCTTCGCCGGGCTGTTCAGCTCATGAGGGAGGAGAGGCTCGCATGACGGTCGTGGCGATCGTGCTGACCGGGGTGTTGTTCGCCGTCCTGGGCCGGGTGCGGCTGGGTGGCTGTGAAGGCGGGTGTGGCGCATGTGGCGCCACCTGCGAACGAAGGGGGGACCATGGGTGATCGGCAGCGTGCCGGAAGCGGCCCCGGACGCAGGGAGTTCGTGGCGCTGGGTCTCGGCGCGTTCGCGGTCGCGGCGTGGCCGCTCACGCGCGGACGTCGGCGTCGCCTGGTGCGCCGGCGCCTGCCGTTGATGGGCACCGTGGCGGAGGTGGGCGTGGTCCATACGGACCCGGCCTGGGCCTGGTCGGCGGCGGGCGCGGCGCTCGACGCCCTGTCCGCGTGCGAGGCCCGCCTGACGCGCTTCCGCGACGATTCCGACGTGGGCCGGGTGAACGCCTCCGCGGCAGGCGCAGCGGTGGAGGTCGGGCCCTGGACCGCCGATGTGCTCCGGACCGGCCTCCGCATCGCACATGAGAGCGGCGGACGCTTCGACCCGTGCCTGGGCCAGGCCGTCCGTGCCTGGGACGTCGCGCATCGCACCACACCGCTGACGGAGGCTGAGCGGCTCGACCTGGCGGGGCGCCATCCCTTCCAGGCGCTGACCCTCGAATCGACCGCGGAAGGTGGACGCATCCTGCGTCGGACCCCCGACGTGGTGCTCGACCTCGGCGGCATCGGGAAAGGCTACGGCGTCGACCGGGCCGTGGACGCGCTGCGCGCCTGGGGGGTCCAGGACGGCCTCGTCAACGTCGGCGGGGACCTGTACGCGCTGGGTTTCTCCCCGGACGGAGATCCGTGGGTCGTGGGTGTGCGCGCTCCCGACGACCCCGAACGGATGCTGGCGGAGCTGCCGCTCTCCGAGGGTGCCGTCGCCACCTCCGGCGACTATCAGCAAGGCTTCGACCACGAGGGACGGCGCTACGCGCACATCCTCGATCCTGCCACGGGCGCCCCGGTGCGTTCCTCCTTCCACACGGTCACGGTCGGTGCTCCGACCTGCGTGGAGGCGGATGCCTGGGCCACGGCGGTCTTCGGTCTCGATCCTGCGCGCGCGGAGGCTCTGCTCCGCCGCGCTTCCCCCACCCTGCGGCTGGTCCATGTCGCGTAGGAGGCTTCGATGAAGGCACGGATGGCGTATTGCTCCGCGTGCGACAAGCAGGTGGAGGTGATGGTCCGACCGGATCTGCCGGCCGGCCAGGAAGCCACGGCGGAGGATCTCGTCTGCCTCGCCCACGGCGAGACGTGCACGGGGGACCTCTGCCCCGTCTTCACGGTCCCGACCGAGGAGATGAAGAGGCGGCTGGAGGACAACCGATGAAGACGCGCAGCGTGTACTGCAGTCACTGTGACAAGCAGGTGGACGTGGGCGTGACACCGATGGCGCTGTCGGGAGGACAGGCGACGCTCCCCGACGGCGGCGAGCTCATCTGCCTGGATTTCGGTGCCGGCTGTCGCAACGGGAAATGCCCGATCTCGGGTCTGCCCGCCGTGGTCATGGGCTTCCGGCTCGCCCGTTCGGGCGAGGAGAAGCACGGGGCCTGGCCGCTCGTGAGCGCCGTCTGCGAGGCGTGTGGCGAGCGCAGCGACATGGAGGTGCTGGACGAGACGCACGCCTTCTGCACCCACTGCCGCAGCACGAATACGTTGGTCCTGCTGCGCATGGACGACGACAGCTACGTGGCGGTGGCGGGGCGGGCGGAGCCGATGTAGCGGCTGGGAGGCGGGTCTCGAGCCCCACGTTCCGCCGCAGGGCTCCAGGCGCCCGCGGCTACCGTCCGTACTTCCCCGAAGTCCGTGGGGTAGGGAGTCGCAACGCATCGAGGCGAGGGAGGGGATCCGGGCGAGGGAGGGGAGGTGGCGATGGGACCAGCGCGAGCAGTCGCCCGGTGGACATTCGTCCTCGCGTCCCTGCCCCTGTGGGGCGCACCCGCATCGGCACAAGAGCTCGCGTCGGCAACCTCGTGCTGGCGTCCGGCCGCCCCCTGCGAGCGGGTGTGGCTCACCGAGCTGAGCGTCGTGACCGCGCTGGCCGCGAGCACGCGCACGGTGGATCCGCAGACCGCCCCGGTGGAGGTCTACCGGGCGTTCGGCAGCCACCTGTCGTGGGCCGTGGGGCACCTCTGGCGGGTCCGCTCCGGCTGGTGGGTCGGGGCGGACGTGCACGCCGGGTACTTCGGGCCCGCCGAGCGCTTCGCCGTACGCCTGCGTGGACGACGCTTCCTCGGGGAGACGCACGCGCTCGATCTGGCGGTGGGACCGCTGTGGGCCGTGGTTGAAGGTTCCGGCCAGGCGCGGGGGCCGGGATGGACGGCGGATGCGCGTTTGGCGCTCGACGAGCGCGTGGCCCTGACGCTCCGCTTCGATCGGGTGGTTCCGGACGAGGACCCGGATCCGGGCCCCTTTCCTGTCACGTTCCCGGTGGCCCAGGCCGTATACGGTGGAGTCACGCTGGGGACCACCGCGGCGCTCTGGGGCACTGCGGCCGTCGGCGGCGTGGGTCTGCTCTACGTGCTCGCGTACGCAGTGCTGGGACCGGATTCGTGAGGCGTTCGGCATGCCGCGGCGCAGTGTCGGGAAGCCTGCGGGCCGGGGTGGGGCAGCACTTCTTCCCGTAGCGGTCGCGTGACTGGCGGAGCGTCCGCGCGCTCCCAAGATTGCGGATTGGCCCTCTCGCTGAGCCCAAGGAGACGCGCCGTGACCCCAGCCGCAGCCTCCGAGGCGGACCCCCCGGGCCCGCCGGAGGAGCGCGACCCGCCCCATCCCCACGCCGAGGCCCCTCTCCGATCCGCGCTGGCGGACCGGCCCACGGGAGAGGTCGATACGCTCGTGCGGGTCGGCGACGGTGAGTGGGTCCCGATCGGGGTGCCTCTGGCCGCGATGATCGGTGACCTCAAGCGCGCTGCGCACTTCGTGCGGATCCGGTACGGACGCGGAGAGACGCTGCAGACCACCGACTACTTCGACGAGGGGTTTGCGCGGGTTCTGGGCGGACGTCGCCGCGAATGGAACGACGATCCCCACTTCCGTCACTACCTCGAGAAGGCGATCGAGAGCGCCGGCCGCGACCTCAGGGACCGGTATTCCGCGCTCAAGCGCGGCGCGGGAGCGGGGTCCGTGCCACTCGATGGGGTCGAGGGCGATCCGGCGCTCTGGATCGACTCCTTCGAGGCGCAGGTGCTGGCGGTGGTGGATGCCCATCGCTACCTCGGCGACCTCGCGCAGGCGGATCCCGACGCCCACCCCGTGTTCGTGCTGCACTTCGCGGAAGGGGTCCCGCTGGCCGAGGTGGCCGAGCTGATCGGGATCACCTACCGACAAGCCAAACGTCGCTGGCAGCACGCGAAGGCCTACCTACGGATGCGGGTCGCACAGGCCACAGACCGAGACGCCGACGGCGCCTCGGTGGACGCCGGCCCGTGAGGATGCCGTCTCCCGAGGAGTGGCTGCGCATCAAGTCAGTGCTCGAGCAGCTACCCGAGGGGATGTGCTCCGACGACCCGGCCGTCGCGGAGCGGTGCGGCGGTGACGGAGACCTGCTGCGCTGGGTGCGGTCGGCATTGGCGGAGCCCGCCGTAACGGATGACCCGTTCGAACGGTCGGGTGGACCGCCCCTCGAGGCGCTGTCGGAGGTGCTCGCCGGGCCTGCCGGAGGACCGCGTGGACTCGAGGAAGGAAGCCGGATCGGACGCTACCGGATCCTCCGTCTGCTGGCCACCGGCGGCATGGGGATCACGTATCTGGCCGAGCGCGCCGACGGTGCGTTCGACCGCACCGTGGCCCTGAAGGTCGGACGCCGGCTCTTCGGCCCCGAAGGCCGGGAACGTCAGCTCCGCGAGGTGTCGATCCTGGCTCGACTGCATCATCCGCACATCGTGCCCCTGATGGACGCCGGGCTGACACCCGAGGGCTATCCGTATCTGGTCATGGAGTTCATCGACGGAGTGCCGCTCACGACCTACTGCGACGCCCGCCACCTGGGTGTCTCCGAGCGGCTGCACCTGTTCGACGACCTCCTGGCGGCCCTGGAGCATGCCCACCGCAATCTCGTCGTGCACCAGGACATCAAGCCCTCCAACATCCTGGTCACCGAGGAGGGGATCCTCCGCCTGCTCGACTTCGGTATTGCCCGCGTGCTAACGCCCACCGGCGCGGTTGGGGGTGGCGGGAGCGCGTATACTCCTGCCTACGCTGCGCCCGAGCAGGTGCGGGGGGAGCCGGTGACCACGGCCACGGACGTCTTCGGATGCGGTGTGCTGCTCCATGAGCTGCTGACGGGACGTCGACCGCTTTCCCGCCGGGGCTCGCGTCCCGCCGCCGGTGGGAGGGCGGTCCCGGATGCCGCTGCCGACCGGCCCGCGAATCGTTTGTCGGCGGACGCTGATCGCCACGCGGGACCTGCGCCACGCCACGTCCCAGCGGATCTGCTTGCGGTGGTCGAGCGGGCGCTCGCGCCCGAGCCCGATGCGCGGTATCCCTCGGTCGAGGCCCTGCGATCCGACCTGACCGCCTGGCGTCGGGGTCGACCGGTGTCGGTCTACGCAGAGCGGAGGGGCTATCGCGCCGGCAAGTTCGTACGGCGCAACGCCCGGGTCGTGGGTGCGATCGCCCTCGCGGTCGTCACGCTCCTGGGAGGTCTGGGGGCCACGGTCTGGCAGGCACGGCAGGCGGCGGCCGAGGCTGCGCGAGCCGAAGCGGTGACCGCTTTCGTCCTCACGCTCTTCGAGTCGACCGACCCCGATCGCTCCGGCACCAGCGAGGTACGCGCGCAGGATCTGCTGCGGCGGAGCGTCCCGCGGATCGATCAGGAGCTGGCTGGCCAGCCGCTCTTGCAGGCCGAGCTGTGGATGGTCGTGGCCGATGCGTTCCAGCGACTCGGCAACTACCAGGACGCCCTGCCGCTGGTGGAGCGCGCACTCGAGCGACGGCGTGCGCTCCAGGGTCCAGTGCACGCAGACATCGCCGAGTCGCTCAGTCGGCTGTCGCGTCTCTACTATCTGCGCTCGGACTTCACCGCTGCCGAGGCCCCCCTGCTCGATGCCCTGGCCATGCAGTCTACGCTGTTCGGCACCCGTCATCCCGCGGTGGCGACCTCGCAGGACAATCTCGCCGAGCTGCGACGCGTCGAGGGTGAGCTCGACATCGCCGACTCCATGGCCACGATGGCGCTCGCCACCCGCCGTGCGTTGCTGGGACCCGTCCATACCGAGATCGGGTGGTCGCTCAACAACCTGGCCGTGATCCGTCGCGCCCAGGGGCGACTCGAAGACGCGCGCGCGTTGTTCGAGGAATCCCTGGCGATGAAGCGCCAGCTGTTCGGCCCGGCCCACTCCGAGATCCTCATCACCACGAACAATCTGGGGAACGTGCTTCGCCTGCAGGGCTCCTTCGACGAGGCCGTCGAGGTGTACCGCGCGGTGGTCGACACGGTGCTCGAGGTCTTCGGAGAGGGCCACCCTACCACCACCACCACGCTGAACAACCTCGCGGTGACGTTGTTCCAGGCCGGCCGCGCCGAGGAGGCGCAGTCCATGTTCCGACGCACGCTTGCGTCCTGGGAGGCACGCGGGGAGCTGGAGCACACGAACGCGGTTGCGACGCGCAACAACCTCGCCTCCGTCCTGCTTTCCCTGGGTCACACCGAAGAAGCCATCGCCACCGCCCGGCAGGCGGCGGAGTCCTGGGCGCGACTCCATGGCCCCACGGACCGGCGCGTCGGCGTGGCGTTGGTGACGCTCGCGTTGGCCCTGGAGGAGAAGGGGGATTCCGGGGAAGCGATGGGCGCGCTGTCCCGCGCGACCGAGATCGCGGAGACGCTGCCGTTCTCCGACCCCGCGCGCGCCCGCGTGGCGGGGGCCCTGGCGGCGCACTACGCCAAGGACGGCCGTTGCGACGAGGCGCGCTCCAGGGTGGCCGAGCTCCTCGTCGACCCGAAGTCGTCCCCGGCCGACGATCCCGTACACACGGTGCTCGCCGCCGCAGGATGCGCTTCCGGGGGCCCGACGTCGGCGACTCCCTGAGCCCGGGGGGCCCGAGCCCGGCGGTTTCCCGTTGTAGGAGATAGGGGCCCCCAAGGACCGGGAGGGCCGCTCGTTCACGGGAGGAAGGCCGTTGCACTGGCTTCGGGCGATCCGGGATGGGTCGGGGCTGCGCGCGTTGGGTTGCATGGAACCCCTGCGGCAGGACTGGTGGTGCCGGTCGGTCGCAGGTCTGCGTGCGGGCCTCCCCATCGCGCTCTGCGTGGCAATCGCCGCCTGTGCCGGCGACACGGGCACCGAAGTGACGCCTCCTCCGGCCGACACGATCCCGTCGCCGCCTCCACCGCCTCCCACGCCACAACCGCCGTCCCAGGGACCGTCGGCACCCGGCGTCGGGGAGGTGACCGCCACGTCGCTGGTGCTGTCGTGGACGGACGGGAACGGCGACGGACGGATCGTCCTGGCCCGCGAGGGCGGGGATCCCACCGCGACTCCCCTGGACGGGACGTCGTATGCACCGGACTCCCGCTTCGGTGCCGGGAGCGAGATCGGCTCGGAGAACTTCGTCGTGTTCGAAGGGGATTCCAGCGCGGTGCGCGTCACGGACCTCACACCCGGCGCGGACTACCACTTTGCGATCTTCGAGTACAGCGGGAACGGTGCAGACCGACGCTACCAACGCGGCGATCGGGCGCAGGCGGATCAGCCCACGGACCGACGGGCGGCGTCCCTGATCGGCAGTTGGCTCCAGGGGACCGCGGGTGAACGGCGGAGCGCCGTCTTCACGGCGCTGGACGAATCCGCGTTCCTGGTCGCCGACGATGGATTCGCCGATGGAGGAGGCCAGCCCGGGATCGATCGGGGCGCGTACCAATGGGACAGCATCACCGGTGTGATCCTGACCCAGCCCACCACCGACACCAGCGGTGACTGGGGCCTCTCCCACGTCTCAGGCGGCACCGTGACCGTGGCGGGCGACACCCTCACGCTCCGCATCGGGCCGGATGTCGAGGTGGCGCGTCGGGTGGTCCCCTCGCCGACGAACCCGCTGGTCGGGGGGTGGGCGCACCGCGACCCGTCGGACCCGGACTACCTCCTCGTGGTCACGTTTCTCGACGACCAGCACTGGATGCTCGGAGTGGACGACGCGTCTCCTCAGGGCGGCCCCGGCATGGAGCAGGGCACCTACACCTGGGACCGGAGCTCGGGCGCCTTCGCGGCCACCGCCACGTCGGACACGAGCGGCGATACGGGCCTGAGTCCGCTGAACGCCGCCGGACACCTCGCGGTCCGCGCCAACCTCCTGATCTACTCCCGGCCCGGAGCGGCGCCCGACACGCTGACCCGCGTGCACTGATCCACTCACATGTCCTGCTTCCTTCAGCCCTCGACCCGCCAGCACCCAGGAGATCCGATGCCGTCCACCCCGCACCCCTTCCGATCCTCGGCCCGATCCTGCCGCGGCGGCCTCGAGCACTGGACGGAAGCCCTCGGGCTCCGGGGCCACGTTCGCGCAGCAGCGCGGAGGCTCGCACCTGGCGTGGTCGGAGCGATTCCCGTCCTGGCGGCGCTGTCGATGCTCCAGCTTCCGGCAGACCCGGTGTCGGCCCAATCCGCCGACGCGGCACCGCTCCAGGTGCAGAGCACGTACTTCAGCGGCATGAAGTTCACGCTCAACGGCAGTGAGCCGCAGCGCGCGATGAACGCGTTCGGCATCGGCCTCTCTCCCGAGTTCGACGCCGTGATGTCCCGCCACCCGGACGCGCGTGCCGAGATCATGCGCGGACGCCCGTGGGGGATCGTCGCGCTGGTGGGTGCGGCCGGCTTCGTGGTGGTCGGGGCGATCGACCTGGCCGACGCGATCTCCGACCGGGACAAGGTCAACCAGGGCAACCTGGACATTGACGGCGGAGGCGCCGGCGTGCTCGACTACGTGATCACGGGGGCCGTCATGCTCACGGGAGCGATCGTGTCCAGGCGGCACTTCGACAACGGCATCCGGATGTTCAACGAGGCCGAGGGATATCGGGCGGCGACAGGATCCACGGCGCACGCCGGCGTGCGGCTCGACGTGCCTCGCCTGCGAGCCACTGGGGACGGTCACGCGGTCGCGTTCGGAGTCCGGTTCGTGCCCTGAGCGGGGAGGGAGGGTGTGGCCTCCGCTCTCTTCTGGATCCGCTTTCATGGTTTGCGGGGTCGGGCCACGACCGAGCGCCCGGAGGCGTGCGCGGCATCGGCACGGCCCGTGCTCCTACGGTCGGCAAACTCTCTTCGGAACGGCATTCGATCCGAATCGCATCAACCGACCGCAGGAGGCCTCCGTGGGCATCATCGGATTTCTCGTTTTCGGCCTCGTCGTCGGAGCGCTTGCGCGCCTCTTCAAGCCCGGCCGACAGAACCTCAGCGTCGGGATGACGCTGCTCCTCGGCGTCGTGGGCTCCATCATTGGCGGAGTCGTGGCCAATCTGCTCGGGACCGGCACGATCATGGAGCTCAACGTGATCGGCGCCACCGTCGCCATCATCGCGGCGGTCATGCTGATCGGCGCGGCCGAAGGGATGTCCGCCAGGACATAGCCCCGGGTGGCGGGTCGGGGAATTCCCCCGGAAGCCGACGCGTCGGTCGCCCTCCACGCGGGAACCGGCGGCGCGATCGTGTTTCACCCGTGCCCAACTCCGAATCCCGGGGAGGCCGACCGGGCCAACGGTCCCCGCCGGAATCGGTCGACGGCGGAACGCTCGTCCGCCCTCGAGTCCCTTCCCGCGGTCCTTCCACGGTCCCGCACGTAGATCGAGGCCGCGGTCTCCTCCGTGTGGACGATCCCCGAGAAGGCGACGGACGGTGGTCCTGTCTCGCGTGAGGGACCGACCGACCCTTGTCCCACTTCCGCTGCGCCCCCTACCGTGCGACCGGATCGGTCGGAGCCCGCGTACGGGGTCTCGGCCGACCCCGCGCCGCCGACCATCGCACCCGACCGGAGTCAGTCCCCTGAAGACGTCCATCCGCCTTCGCCCCGCCCGCCCGTCCATTGCGATCCTCGCGGTCGCCGCGGTCCTGTCCGCCTTCCCGGGTGGAGCCGCCGCCCAGGTCGATCCGGCCCTGTTCTCCTCCATGTCCTACCGGGGCATTGGCCCCTTCCGCGGCGGCCGCGTCACCACGGTGGCCGGCGTGCCCGGGCAGCCGTTCCTGTACTACATGGGGGCCACGGGGGGCGGCGTGTGGAAGACCACCGACGCCGGGACGACCTGGGAGAACATCTCGGATGGCTACTTCAACACGACCGGGATCGGCGACATCACCGTGGCGCCCTCGGATCCGAACGTGATCTACGTGGGCACAGGGGAGTCGCCCGTGCGCGGCGTGAAGACGTCCCACGGGGACGGCGTCTACAAGTCCACCGATGCGGGAGAGACCTGGACGCACCTGGGCCTCGAGGCCACGCGCCACATCAGCGACATCTACGTCCATCCCGAGGACCCCGACATCGTCTACCTCGGCGCGCAGGGGAATCCGTGGGGCCCCAACGAGGAGCGCGGCCTCTACAAGTCGATCGACGGCGGCCGCACGTGGGAGAAGATCCTCTACGTCAACGAGGATTCTGGCATCGTCGACCTGAGCGTGGACGCGTCCAATCCGCGCTTCATGATGGCGACGTCCTGGGACTTCCGGCGCCAGCCCTGGGTGGTCAAGAGCGGCGGGCCGGGCAGTCGGGTCTACAAGACCACGGACGGCGGGGAGACCTGGCGGCAGATCACGCGCGGGCTGCCCGACCTGGTGGGCAAGATGGGCGTGGCCATCAGTCCCGCGAACCCCGACGTGGTCTACCTGGCCATCGAGGCGCTGCCGGGTGAGGGCGGCGTCTATCGCTCCGACGACGGCGGCGAATCGTTCCGGCAGGTCAGCGACGACGCCAGCACGTACGCGCGGGCCTGGTACTACATGCACATCATCGCCGATCCCCAGGACGAGGACGAGGTCTGGGTGATGAACAGCGGCGCGATGAAATCGATCGACGGCGGGCGAACCTACACGCGCATGCCGGACAGCCACGTCGACCACCACGACCTGTGGATCAATCCCGAGAACTCGGACATCATGATCAACGGGAACGACGGAGGCGCGTCGGTGACGTTCAACGGCGGGCAGACCTGGTCCACACTGCTGAACCAGCCCACCGCGCAGATGTACCGGGTGATGACGGACAACCGCTTTCCCTACCGCGTGTACTCGGGGCAGCAGGACGCCAGCGGCATCGTGATCGACAGCCGGACCCTGGGCGACGGCATCGGGCAGACGCACTGGACCACCATCCGCTCCGGAGAGTCGGCCACGGTGGGGCTCGATCCCGAGAACCCGCGCTACGTCTACACGACCTTCTTCGCCAGCTTCCTGGGCGAATGGGACGCGGTGACCCACAACTACCGCATGATCCGGCCCTACCCGGAGCGGGTCACCGGGGAGCAGCCCAAGAACCTGAAGTACCGTGCCAACTGGAACGGACCCGTGCTGGTGTCGCCCCACGATCCGGACGTCATCTACTACGGGTCCCAGTACCTGATGAAGTCCACGGACCGGGGCACGAGTTGGGAGGTGCTGAGCCCGGACCTGACGCGGAACGACACCACGAAGCAAGGGATGGGCGGCTATCCCATCTCCAACGAGCAGATCACGGCGGAGAGCTACAACAACGTCTTCAACATCGAAGAGTCCCCTCTGGTCGAGGGCGTGATCTGGATCGGCTCCGACGACGGACTGGTGCACGTGACGCGGGACGGCGGTCGCACGTTCCAGAACGTGACCCCCGCGGACCTGCCGGAGAGCATCGTGAACGTGGTGGAGCCCTCACCCCACGATGCCGCCACGGCCTACTTTGCGGCGACCGCCTACAAGTTGAACGACTTCACCCCCTACATCTACAAGACCACCGACTACGGCCAGACCTGGACGAAGATCGTAACCGGGATCCCCGGCAACACGTTCGCGCGGTCCGTGCGCGAGGACCCGGACCGACGTGGCCTGCTCTACGCCGGCACGGAAACCGGGATGTTCGTCTCCTTCGACGACGGCGCGCGCTGGCAGCCGCTGCAGCTCGACCTGCCCGAGGTCCCCATCACGGATCTGCGGGTGCGCCAGAAGGACCTGGTGGTCTCCACGCAGGGACGCTCCCTCTGGATCCTCGATGACCTGACTCCGCTGCACCAGATCGGGGAGGCCGTGGCGGCCGACCGCTACCACCTCTACGACCCGCGCGACCCGTATCGTGAGATCACGAAGGGCTACTACGCCGAGGGTGGTCCGGGCGAGAACCCGCCCGAGGGGCTCCAGGTGAACTACGTGCTGAAGGAGGCGGTCGGGGCGGGCACGCCGATGGCCATGGAGATCCTCGACGGCCGTGGGCGGGTCGTGCACGCCGAGTACGCGCCCGACACCCGGCCGGACTGTGAGGCGCGTCCGCGTCGGCGTTCCCTGAGCCGCGCCGCCGGTGCGCACCGCTGGAGCTGGGACCTGCAGGTGGGGCGGTTCGCCTGTCTGGAGGAGCTCACCCGCACCCAGGGGGACCTGAGCGCCTACACGGCCGCTCCCGGATCGTACACGGTCCGGATGACCATCGGCGAGGGGCCGGACGCGGTGGTCCGCAGCCAGGCGTTCGAGATCCTGATCGACCCCCGCCTGGACGAGGTCATCGCCGACCAGGGCATCGACGCCCGCGCCCAGTACGCCGAGCTGGACCGCCTGTCGGAGTCGCTCTACCAGGCCGCATCCGAGATGGCCGAAGGCGTCGCCGAGCTGCGCCGCATCCGCCAACAGGTGGACTTCGCCATGGACGTCTCGTCCGCGTCCGACATCGACGAGCAGGGTGAGGCGCTGAATGCCACCATGGACGCGTGGATCGAGGAGATCCTGCAGAAGGAGCTCAAGACCGGCCAGAACAACTACATGTTCGAGGCGCGGCAGCTCGTGCGCTTCAAGGACCTGCTGGGACGCATGGCGGGCGGCAACCTCCCGCTGACCGACGGCGTACGAGAAGTGACCGGGGACTATCTGCAGATCTGGACCGACCTGGAACTGCAGCTCCAGACGATCCTGAACGAGGATGTACCGGCGTTCAATCAATTGCTCCGGCGGGCGGGGCTACCGGAGATCTACGTGCCGCGGCCGGTGTCCTGAGGCAGGAGGGACGCATGTACCGATCCCCGTGGGTGCTGCTCACGTTTGCGCTTATCCTCCCCGGCGACGGACTGGTCGGGCAGGTGCCGGACGGGGGCGGACTCTCCACCTTCGTTGGCGTGCACTTTCCGGACGAGGCGGCGGGCTTCCACGTCACACAGGCGACCCGCTATCCGGATCCGATCCTCGGGATCGGGCTCACGTACGGTTCGGAGCGCGCGCGGATGGACATAACCGTGTACGTCTATCCCGTGAGCCCGGGGGAGCCCGAGGATCTCGCCGGTGCCGAGTTCGACCGGGGGTGGCAGGAACTCCAGGAGTACACTGCCTCCCAGCGCGAAGGCGTGGAGTTGGAGTTGGGCGACGTCGAGCCCTGGGAGGTGACCACGCCGGATGGAACGCGCTTCGCGGGTCGCCGCGGCGAGGGAACTCTGCGCATGGGTGCAACCGCCCTCAGCACGTGGCTGTATGTCTTCGTGAAGGGAGACTCCTACATCAAGTACCGAGTCACGTTGGAGCGTGCGTCACGCCGCCTGCTTGCCCCGGACCTCGAGGCGTTCGTCGCCCGCACGTTGGAGCGGATCGAAGGGCCGGCGCGGCCGTAGGTGGGGCGGTGGGTTCACTTCGGTCCAAGGGACGGGCACGGAGGCAAGAGGATGGGCACGAGGGGAGCGTGCATCGCCGGGCTCGCGCTGGCTCTCGGGGTGGCATGCAAGGAGGGTCGTGTCCCCGCGTCGCGAACGGACGCCGGGGCGCCGGAGCCGCCACCGACTGCGGCATCCCCAAAGGCCGCCGTGGTCCGTCCCGCACGGCCCGTACCGCTGTCCGCGTCCGAGCGCCAGGTACTGACTGCGGTGCTGGCGGCGAAGATCGAGGAGGTGCGGAGCGCGCATCCCCGAGGCCCGTTGAGCAGCGTATGCCTCTCGTCCTACACCACCGACGACGACGAATGGCTCCGCCAGGATGCGCTGGCCGAGCTGAGGGACGACTTGCAGGCGACCATCGGGTTACCGGTGACGTTGCTCGGCGAGGAGTGCCTCCTGGGCCCCGACGCCTCACCGGTCGATATGCGTGGCGGCTTCCTGATCGACCGGAAGACCGGGCTACCCGCCGCGTCCGTATCGGTGACAAGACCCGTCCGGGACGCGGATGGGGTCCGGCGGTTCAGCGGCAGCATCGCGCTCGGAGGGCTCTGGGGTCATGGGTTCCGGTGCGATCTCGTGATCCCCGGCTTCGAGCCGAAGCGACACTGCCGGATGACGTGGATCAGCTGAGCACGATCGGGCCGCCCCGACCGACGCGGCAGACCACGACGGTCGGGCCGGCTCGCGTCCGGCCTACCCGCCCGAAGTGCCTTCGTAGACCACCACGCCTCCGACTACCGTCAGCAGGATGCGGCCCTCGAGGATGGACTCGGGCTGCTCGCTGCGCAGCACGCGGAAGGGGTCCACGTCCATGACCGTGAGGTCGGCCCAGCGGCCGACGGCCACGACGCCCGTCACGGAATCCAGATGGGCGGCCCACGCGGCGCCGGTCGTGTAGGCCCGCACAGCCTCCTCGGGCGTGACAGCCTGCTCGGGGTACCATCCGCCGTACGGCTGGAGGTCGGGCGTGCGGCGGGTCACGGCCGAGTGGAGACCGTAGAACGGTGAGTGGTCCGACCCGGGGTTGTCGGCGTTGAACACGAGGGGCACGCCCCGTTCGAGGAACGTCCTCCAGGCGTAGGCCCCGCCGATGCGTTGCGGGCCGATTCGCGCCTCGGCCCAGGGCATGTCTTCGACGGCGTGCGGCGGCTGCATCGAGGCGACGAGGCCCAGCTCCGCGAAGCGGGAGAAGTCGTCCGGGTGGACCACCTGGGCGTGTTCGATCCGGTTACGTGCGTTCCGCGCCTCGGGGTATCGAGCGTAGACCCCTTCCAGGAAGTCGAGGGACTCCCGGTTGCCGGCGTCGCCAATCGCGTGGATCCCGACCTGGAACCCGGCGCGCAGCATCGCGGCGACGCTGTCCTGGTTGAATCCGTAGCCGGCTCCCGACACCCCGCGATGCCCAGCCTGGTCGGAATAATCCTCCAACATCCGGGCGCCTCGGACCCCCAATGAGCCATCGTAGTAGGCCTTCACCGAGCGGACGAAGAGCCGTGGGTCGGACTCGCCGGCCCGGGTGGAGGGTCCCCGGCGCAGCCAATCCGCGAGAAGTGCCGGGTCGCGACCGCTGAGCATGGCGTAGAACCGCAGTGGCAGAAGGCCCTTGGCGTCGAGGCGTTCGAGCGCCGCCAGGCTCTCGGCGTCCGTCCCGGCTTCGTGGACCGCCACGTAGCCGGACCTCGCCATCTCGGCCAGGGCCGCCAGGATCTCTCGTTCTCGCTCGGCGGGCCCGGGCTCCGGGATCACGTCGTCGATGAGCGTGACGGCCCGGTTCAGCAGCAGGCCGTTGAGCGCTCCATCGGGTGCGCGGCCGATCTCGCCGCCCACAGGGGCCTGCGTCTCCGGCCCTACGCCAGCCGCCTCGAACGCCCTGCGGTTCGCCCATCCTGCGAATCCGTGCAACCCCCGAAGCCACACGGGATGGTCGGGCACCGCCTCGTTCAGGGCGTCCCACGATGGGTAGCGGTCTGCCCAGGCCCCTTCGTCCCATCCGGCACCGACGATCCAGGAGCCTGCGGGCACCTCGGCAGCGCGCGCCCGCGCGCGGGCGATGGCCTCTTCCTCCGTCTCGACGCCGACGAGGTCGATGCGGGACAGATTGCGACCGAGCTCGGCGATGTGGGCGTGGGAGTCGACGAGACCAGGCAGCACCACCGCACCCTCGAGGTCGATGACACGAGTGCCTTCTCCCACGTGCGCGGCTGCGCCGTCATCGCCTCCCACGAAGACGATGCGGTTGCCCGTCAGCGCCACCGCGGTCGCGTCCGGGCGCCACCCCTCCGTGACCTCGTAGGGCGCATCCGCCGCCGGCAGCCCACCGGGACCCGGAGCCGTCCACGCCAGCGAGTAGACGCGCCCGCCCACCAGGACCAGATCGGCCGGAGGCGCCTCCGGTCCGCACCCTGCGGCGAGGAATGCAGCAGCGCCGGTCAGAAAAAGAGATCGCATGGCTGCAAATAAACGCCGGGGTGGGCCCCGGAACAGCCCGGCCGCGCCTGCCCTCCCGGCGCGGCCCCGGTGCGCGCGGTGGGGCGGCCGCCCGCTCAGCGCGACGCCCCGTACCGCGCCCTACCGCCTCGCCTTGATCTGCCGCGGCCGCTTGGCCGGCGGCTGCGAGCGGGCAGGCTGCGTGGCGACGCGCGCTTCGTCGACGCGGACCTCCAACGAACCGGGCTCGATCCGGCCGTGCAGCTCGATCGGCAGGGAGTACCGCGTCTTCAGGGCCTCGACGGTGAACCGGGCCTCGCCGTCGGACTCCAGCGTGAGCTCCCCCGCGTACGTCACCACCCCCGAGCCCTTCATCACGAAGAGCCGCACCGTGCGCCCGGGCCCGGGGTGGGTGAGGAGATAGGCGGCCAGGAACCACTGGTCGTCGATCCGGTCGTGCTCCAGCAGGGCTCCCATCACCGCATTCGCCTCACCCAGTCGGGACAGCCCGCCTCGCTTGGCCAGGTCGCGGTGGAACACCACCCGGTAGCGGTGCCGTCCACAGTCCAACTCCAGGGCGCCGGTTCTGGCCACGGGAAGGGCCGGAACCTCCTGGGCGAGCCGGGGGCCCATCTCCTCCACCGCCTCCGGTCCGAGCGCGCGAACCTCGAGCGGCTGCGCACGCATCGTCGCCACCAGAGGCACGCGGGCGCTCGGGTCCGGCGGCGACAGCCGTCCGGCCTTCGCGTCCAGCCGGTAGGCCAGCACCGTCTTGGCCGTCTCCAAGGCGTCCTTCACCACCGGATCACGCGGGCGCAAGGCCTTCAGCTTCTGGAAGGCCTCCTCGCCTCCGATGCGGCCCAGTCCTTCCGCAGCGCGACGCACGACCTGCGGGTCGTCCGCCTCGAGCAGCGCCAGCAGGGCGCGCCGAGCTCCCGCGGTGGAGGTGCGACCGAGCGCCACCGCCGCCGTGGTCCGGAGCGACGTCTGCTGCTCCGGCTCCTTCGCGATCCGGCCCAGCAGGGCCGGGGGGGCCGCGCCTCGCCCCACGAGCGCGCGGAGCGCCGCGGCGGGTGCGATGTCGTCCACCTGGCCTTCCACCGCCTGCTTCAGCGTGGCATCGGTGGGAACCGGGGGCACAGCGGACTTGCCGGACCGCTTCCCGCCACCCGCCTTCCCGGTGCTCTTCTTCCTGGCGGCCATCTCAGCACCCGCTCCTCACGATGCAATGGGAACGGGCGTCGCTCCCCTCACCGCTGGTCAAGTTCACGGAGGTTCGCACGCTGATCGCACAGCCGGTCTGCGCCATCAGCCGGTTCCGGCCTGCGGTCGTCGTCGGGCAGTTGTTGTTCCCGTGGTTGTGCTCGAGGCTCAGGTAGTGTCCGATCTCGTGCGCGAACGTCCGACTCAGCCCGTCGAAGGTGCGGTTGAGGTCACCCCCCCACAGGCCGTCGTCGTTGCCATCCTTGTCACAGTCGCCGTCCACGGGCGAGCGGCCCAGGATGGGCGAGCTGTTCGCGCGGGTCACGAACACGTCGATCCCGTTGTTGTCGACGTCGAAAGATTGCCAGAGGTCCTGGGCCTCGTCCCGGCTGCCGATGTCGTCGAAGCCCTGCGCTTCGGCGGAGACGACCTCGAAGTGCAGCACCCGGCCCACCCCCAGGCTGCGGGTGCGGTAGATGGCGCGGGTGCGGTAGACGCAGTAGTCGAGCATCTCCCACGCACCATCCAGGTCCGTCACCAGGTCGAACCCCACCTGGATCACGTTGAGGTGCACGTGCCGGCCCTGGACGCCGCGCACCTGATCCAGGAGCGACACCTCGGCGGTCACCGTGGTGTCGGGATCCGTGGGCACCCGGGCGCGGAGGAAGCCGAAGAAGTCGCGGAGCACGGAGGAGCTGCCCGACGTGTCCGCGCCGATGCACTGCATGAGGGAACGCACGCTGGCCATGGGGCTCCTACCGCATCGAGATGAGGAGGTTCACGAAGCCTTCGCCGGCCGCGAGCGGGGTCAGCGCCTTGCCGATGACCGCGCCGAAGGCCTGCGACCGATCGGACACGGCCATGGCGGCGCCCGTCGTCGGGGACGTGGTCAGCAGGTCACCCACCCGGATCGCCCCGTGCCGCGCGTCCGCCTTCACGGAGACCTTGCCCATCATCGAGATCGGCACGCGGGGCTCGCTCGGGTGCTCCTGCCGATCCATGATGAGGCCGGGCCGGTAGTCGCCGGCACCGGCGACCACACCGACAACCCGCGCGTCGTAGGCCGAGGCGCTGGGCGCGATGCGTCCGTCGTCGTCCAGCACCATCACGGTCCCGGGCTCGACGCCGTCCGCCCAGGACGGGTGCAGCGTGAAGTCCTCCGCCGCGTCCGCGTTGCGCAGGATGATGTCGCCGGTCTGCCCGTTCAGGTGGATCGTGTCGTTGCCGGCGTCGTCGCGGACGATCACGTCCCCTTCGTTGCCCGCAGCGCCCACGTACAGCGCGGCATAGTTGGCGTCGAAGTGCAGCACGCGGCGGTCGGAGGCATCGTGGACGGCCAGGTCGCCTTCGTTGCCGGTGGTGCCGATGCGCAACCAGGCGTTGTTGCCGTCCATGTGGAAGACCTCACGGTTGGAGGCGTCCCGGACGATGATGTCGCCTTCGTTGCCCTGCGCCCCCACGTACAGCACCGCGTTGTTGCCGTCCGCGTGGATCACGTCGCGCCCCGCCGAGTCGCGCACGATCACGTCGCCTTCGTTGCCTTCCGCGCCCACGTACACCGCGGCGTTGCTCCCGTTGGCGTGGAAGACCTGCCGCCCCTGGTCGTCGCGGACGATGACGTCGCCTTCGTTCCCCGCCGCACCCACGTACAGCGCCGCGTTCTGGCCGTCCATGTGGAAGACGGAGCGGTTGGCCTGGTCGCGGACCACGAGGTCGCCCTCGTTGCCGTCCGCACCGACCTCCAACCAGGCGCTGCTGCCGTTGAAGTTGAAGACGCGCCGTCCCTGACCGTCGTAGACCTGCAGGTCGCCTTCGTTGCCGTTCGCACCGACGCGGAGCAGGCCGGTGGAGGCATCGAAGAAGAGGACCTCGCGGCCCTGGGCGTCCAGGACACGGAGGTCGCCGTGGACCCGCAGGGTCCCTTGCTGCTGCGGGTTCGCGACCGTGACCTGGCGCGTGGATCCGACGACCTCGAGCGCGTTCTGGCTGGCGTTGTCGCGCACGTGGAGCAGCCCGGGGGCGGAGTCGGCCGGGTTGCCGAGCTCGAGGTGGGCGTCCGATGCGCTGAGCAGCATGCGCGGAATCCCCCCGGCGTTCAGGCCGACCACCAAGGCGTCCTGACCGTGACCACCGATCATGACGTCGGCGGTGGTGGCGTCCAGGTTGATCGTGGTGTTGCCGGAGCCGTCGAGGATGGAGACGGAGAGATCGTGGGTGTCGGGCATCGGGAGACTCGTGGGGCTGGAGTAGCGTCCGGGCGGGGGTACCTGGAGAGGCGCAGGGAAGCCTGATCAGCGGACAGGGGCGCGGCGGTGCCGGGCACCCCGACCGCGCGAGGCACGCGGTGGACCGACGATGGAGGTAGAACGGACCCTTCTCGCCTCCGGCGGTTGCGCGCCCTAGCTTCGCCGGTCGGTCCCCTACCGCCGGAGACACCCGTGACCGATCCGACTCGATCGCCGCAGCCCACGCGCCGCCAGATGCTCCAGTGGGCGGCCAGCGCCGTGGGCGCCCAGGTGGCGGCCCCGTTCCTGAACCGCGGCCGCTACCGGCTCTCCGCCCAGTCCGCCCGGGAATACTCCGCGCGCTGTGTGGACCTGGTCCGGGGCTCGCTGGTCATCGACATGCTCTGCCCGCTCACGCTCTCGGGGGAGCGACAGGAGCGCTGGGGCCCGGACGGGGCCGGCTTCACCAGCGCCGACTTCGAGGAGTTCCGGAGCTCCGAGATCGACGTCATGCACATCGCCACCGGCGTGGGCGGGCGGGATACGGAGCAGGCGCACGTGAACGTGCTGCGCTTCGTGTCCGGCTACCTGTCGCTGATCGCGAACCGACCGGACGTGTTCCTGCGCATCGACGAGGTCGCGGACTTCGACCGGGTGCGCGAGCAGGAGCGCGTGGGGATCCTGATCGGACTCCAGAACTCCGAGCACTTCCGGACGCCCGACGATGTGGCCCTCTTCCACGCCCTGGGCCAGAGGGTCTCCCAGCTCACCTACAATGCCCGCAACCGGATCGGCAACGGATCGACCGAGCGCGTGGACGGCGGCATCAGCGACTTCGGCGTGGCCGTGATCGGGAAGATGAACGAGGTGGGCATGGCGGTCGACGTCTCCCACTGCGGCGACCGCACCACGCTGGATGCGTTCGAGATCTCGTCGAAGCCGGTCCTGATCACGCACTCCAACTGCCGGGCCCTGGCGCCCGGCCACCCGCGCTGCAAGACGGACGAGGCCATCCGGGCGGTGGGCCGGGCCGGCAGCGTCATGGGCATCACGAACGTGCGCATGTTCGTCAAGAACGACGAGCCCACCACGATCGAACACCTGCTGGACCACTTCGACCACGTGCGCGACCTGATCGGGCCGGAGCACCTCGGCGTGGGCAGCGACATCGACCTGCACGGCTACGACGACATGCCGGCCGAGCAGAACGCCCAGCTCCGCGCGGGCTACAAGGGCAGCTACGGCTTCCGCGACAAGATCGACATCGAAGGGGTGGACCATCCGCAGCGGATGTTCGACCTCACCGAAGGCCTGATCCGCCGGGGCTACACCGACGACCACATCCGGGGCATCCTGGGCGGCAACTTCCGTCGGGTGCTCGGTGAGATCTGGACGGTCTGAGCGCCCGGATGCCGCACTGCCCGGGGTGGGTCCTCCAGCGGTGGGGCCCCGACCGCGCGCCTGCGCCGACTGGACGCCCCGAAGGACCGAGCTGGTTCGTGCACTCCATCCCGCGAAGGAGACCCATGAGACGCGCGCTCCTCTTCTGCACCGGCCTGCTGGCCGCCGCCTGCGCTCCCACGCCCGACGCCGACGCCGTGCCTGCCTCCCAGGACGGGGCCTACGACGTGGTGCTGACCGGAGGCCGCGTCATCGACGGCACCGGTGCCGCGTGGTTCTACGGCGACGTGGGCATCCGGGGTGACCGCATTGCCGCCATCACGCCCGCCGGCGTGCTGCGCGACGCGCCGGCCACCACCCGCATCGACGCCACGGGGCACGTGGTCGCGCCCGGCTTCATCGACATCCAGAGCCACTCGCGCAGCGCCTTCCTGGACGGCGATGGCCGCGTGCTGGGGAAGATCACGCAGGGCATCACCACCGAGATCCTGGGCGAGGGATGGACCAACGCGCCGGTGAACGATCGCACGCGGGCGGCGGAGGACGCGCTGGATCCCGAGGCCGCGGCCGCCGGGCACGACTTCTCCGGCGAGCACGGCTTCGACGCCTGGCTGCGCGCCATGGAGGCGAACGGGATCTCGCCGAACGTGGGCTCCTTCGTGGGCGCCTCCACCATCCGGATCTATGGGAAGGGCATGGACGCGGGCCCGGCGAACGAGACCGAGCTGGAGGAGATGCGCACCGCCGTGCGGCAGGCCATGGCGGACGGCGCCTTCGGGGTCGCCAGCGCGTTGATCTACCCGCCCGGCAACTACGCGTCCACCGACGAGCTGGCCGAGATCGTCGCGGCGTCCGCGCCCTATGGGGGCGTCTACATCACGCACATGCGCTCCGAGGCGGACCGCTACCTCGAGGCCATCGACGAGGCGATCGAGATCGGTCGGCGCGCCGGCGTCCCGGTGGAGATCTACCACCTCAAGGCGGCCGGTCGTCGCAACTTCGGAAAGGGCCCGGCCGCCATCGCCAAGATCGACTCCGCGCGCGCGGCCGGGATGGACGTGCAGGCCAACATGTACCCCTACATCGCGGGGGGCACGGGCCTGGCGGCCCTGTTGCCACCGTGGGCCTCGGAAGGCGGGCGGCTCCTCGACAACCTGCGGGATCCCGCCACCCGGACGCGCATCCACGACGAGGTGCTCGGGGACGACGTCGAGTGGGAGAACCTGGGGGCGCTCTCGACCCCGGAGGGCGTGCTGGTGGTCGAGGCACCGGGCGCGCCCGAGCACGTCGGCAAGCGGCTGGCGGACATCGCGCGCGAGATGGGCGTGGACTGGGTGGACGCCGCCATCGAGCTGACGCTCGCCACACAGGGGCAGGCGGGCATGGTGGTCTTCATGATGAGCGAGCCCAACGTGGCGCTGCAGATGCAGCAGCCCTGGATCAAGTTCGGCACGGACGCGGGCGGGATGGACCCCGACTCGGTCACGTCCATGGCCCATCCGCGCTCGTATGGCACGTTCCCGCGCATCCTGGGCCGTTACGTGCGCGAGCAGGGCGTGATGCCGCTGGAGGATGCGGTGCGCAAGATGAGCGCGGCCGTGGCCACCCGTCTGTCGATCGGGGACCGGGGCGTCCTGCGCGAGGGCCTCATGGCGGACATCGTGGTCTTCGACCCCGAGACCGTGATCGACGTGGCCACCTTCGAGCAGCCCCACCAGCTTTCGGTCGGCGTGCGCGACGTGTTCGTCAACGGCGTGGCCGTGGTGCGGGACGGAGCGCACACGGGCGCCAAGCCCGGCCGCATCGTGCGCGGTCCGGGCTGGCAGCGGTAGGAGCGCGAAGGCGCCGAGGCACGCCGCGCCGGGCGTGCCTCGGTCCGCGCGGGGGTCGCCGCTCCCGTCTGCGGCTACTCGCCCCGCAGCACCGTCGCGGGATCCAGGCGCACGGCGCGTAGTGCGGGGACGAGCGTGGCGACCAGCGACACGAGCAGCAGGAGCGCGCCGGCCGCGCCGAGCGCCAACGGATCCGCGGGCGAGACCCCATAGAGGAGCCCGGTCAGCCCACGCGTGATCAGCAGGGTGGCGAGCGCACCCACCGCCAGCCCGGTCAGCGCCACCTGGAGTCCCTCGCGCAGCGTCACGCCCAGCACGGTGCCGGGTTGACCCCCGAGCGCGAGGCGCACGGCGATGTCGCCCCGCCGGCGCTGCACGGCGTTGGCGGTGACGCCGTAGATCCCCACCACCGACAGGATCAGCGCCACCCCCGCGAAGACCGCGGCGAGCAGCGTCAGGTGCCGGGGGCGCGCGAGCGAGCCCTGCAGCAACGCGGGACCGCTGGCGACGTCGCTCACGGGCAGGGTGGGATCGAGGCGGCGTAGCGCGTCCTGTACCGCGGCCGCGACGGCGTCCGCATCGCCGCTGGCCCGCACGAGCAGGAACGCGTCGCCGAACCCGTTGTCGGTGGGCGCGTAGAGGGCGCCCAGGTCGCTGGCCCCGATGCCCTGATAGGGCACGCTTGCGACCACGCCCACGACCGATGCGCGCGGGCCCGACGTCTGACCTCCGGTGTACAGCCGCCGGCCCAGCGCCGTCTCGCCGGCGTAGTTCCGGCGCGCCCACGCCTCGTCCGCCACGAGCACCGGGGGTGCATCGTCCGTCCGATCCGCGGATGTGAAGGACCGCCCTTCGCGCAGCGGGATGCCCATCGTCTCGAAGAACCCCGGCCCCACGCCCACCCAGGCCGCCAGGCGCGCGGGCTCGCCGGGCGCCGTGGGCCGATCCTCCAGGTCGAAGTTGTTGATGTCGTTGACGTCGTCCGGCGGTCGCTCGCTGGCGAGCGCCACCCGCTCGACGCCCGGCAGGGCTTCGAGTCGGACCAGCGCCGCATCCCAGAACCGCTGGCGGTCCAGCCGGTCGGGATAGGCCGTGGGGGACAGCGACACCTGCATCGACACCAGACGCTCCACGTCGAAGCCGGGATCGACCCGCTCGAGCGCGACGAACGTGCGCAGCAGGAGGACGGCGCTGGCGAGGAGCGGCATGACGAGCGCGACCTGGGCCGCGACCAGCAGGCGTTGCACACGTTGCTGCGCACGGCGCTCCGTGCCGCCGCGGCCGCCGGCCCTCAGGTCCAGGACCCATCGGCGTCCCCGCCGGTCGTGCACCGCGGGCACGAGCACGAAGACGAGCGCGCTCAGCGCGCTGAGCCCCAGCGCGAACAGCACGGCGTTGGCGGACAGCGTCGCGTCTTCCGCTCCCTGCACGTAGCGGGAGGCGATCAGCGGAAGCACGGCGATGGCCGCCCGCGCGGCGACCAGCCCCACCAGCACGCCCCCCGCCGCCAACAGCAGGCTCTCGGTGAAGAGGTGGGCGCGGATCCGTGCCGGAGTGGCGCCCAGCGCGGCGCGCACGGCGAGCTCGGCCGCGCGCGTCCGTTGCCGCGCCACCAGCAGGTTGGCCGCGTTGGCCAGTGCGATCAGCAGCACGGTGCCGACGGCGGCCAGCACCAGCGCGAGCAGCCGGCCCACGTCACCGCGGATCGAATGCGCGATCGGCATGAGACCCCAGGAGGCGCTCTGGTCCGTGTACGAGTCCGCCCACAGCGGGAAGAGCTGTGCGTTCAAGACCCGCAGCTCGGCGGCCGCGGTCGCGGGCGAGACGCCTTCACGCAGGCGTCCGAACGGACGCAGGAAGAACGGCCCCTTCCGCGTAGGAGGCTCGAGCCGCAGCGTGGGCAGCACCTGGACCTCCCGCGCGAGGGGTCCCAGCGCGTCTGGAAGCACGCCCAGCACCTGCCAGGTCTCCCCGTCCAGGACCAGCGAAGCACCGACGGCGTCCACGCCGGTCCGGCCCAGCACCCGCCGGGCGAATCCGTCCGTCACCATCACCGTCGGGGCCGCACCGGGCTGCCCGTCCACCTCGCCCGGCAGGCGGCCGGCGAGCGGCGCCAGCCCCAGCACGTCCAGCAACCCCGGGGTGACCTCCACGGTCGCGATCGATTCGGCGCCCGCGTCCGTGATCAAGGTGCGGCGGCTCCGTCCGTAGGCGCCCACCGCCGCGAACGAGGTCTGTCCGGCCTCGAGCGCCTGCAGGTCCACGACCGAGAACGGGAAACGATTGGGTGGCGCATCCGTGAAGAGGGCCATGACGCGGTCGGCGTCCGGGTAGGGCAGGGGCCGCAGATACAGCGCGTCGATCAGGCTGAAGATGGCCGTGCACCCGGCGATCCCGAGCCCCACCGTCGCGACGATGGTACCGGTGAGCAGCGGGGCCCGCGCCAGGGAGCGGGCGCTTTGCCGGAGCGCGGTGGGGGTCGGCCACGGCCGGGTCCCTCCGGATGCTCGCCGCGCATCCGCCGACCCACCCCGCAGGCGCGCCCACAGGAGGCGAGCGGGATAGCCGCGCCACTGCCGCAGCACACGGCGTCGGGCCTCCACCGCCCCATGGCGCGCGGTGGTGAGCGCATACAGCTCCTCCAGCTCGGAGCGGATGAGGTGGATCTCCTCCTTCGGGAGCAGACAGGACAGCGCGACCCGCACCCAACGAGGCGGCGGCGGAGCGGAAGGGCCGGTGCCTCCGGCGTGCGGCGTGCTCACGCCTGCTCCAGCGTGTCGTCCAGCCCCGCCCAGAAGCGGTCCATGGTCGCGCGCGCGTCCCGGACCAGCTCCACCCCCTCGGGCAGCACGCGGAAGTAGCGGCGCTCGCGACCGGTCCCCGAGTCCGCGGCGTCCTCCATGCGCGAGGCGAGCAGACCCTTGTCCTCCAGCCGCCGCAGGGCGATGTAGACCGCCGCCTGCGAGACCGGGCGACCCGATCGCTCCTCCATCTCCAGCACCAGGGGGATCGAGTAGGCCTCCCCTCCCAGGTGCAGCAGCGTCAGCACCACCTGCTGCTCGAACTCGCCCAGACCCCGTCGCGTCATCCCCCCCTCCTCGACTAGCGTTGCTAGTAAGGCTGGAGGTCCCTCCCGGCGATGTCAATAGCAGCGCTAGTGAGAAGCCAGGGGGCCGTGGTCTCGGGTCGCCGGAGTTCGGCGGGGGGGCGGGGGATGGGCGGGGAACGAGGCCATCCCGGGTCACGCGAGCCAGGTGCGGACCTCCCGGCCGTGCCCCATTGATCGCGCCCCGCCACCCCCTAGCTTTCGGGCGCTCCGGCCCCCGGACGGCTCCTTCGGCCTTCCGACCGGCTCACCTTGTGGCGGATGTCGCACGAGTTCGAGCCCAAGCTGGTCACGGTCCTCAAGGAGGGCCTTCCCCGCGCGCAGCTGGCGCGCGACGTGGGGGCCGGTGTCCTCGTCGGGATCGTGGCGCTGCCGCTCGCGATCGCGTTCGCCATCGCGTCCGGCGTGGGTCCCGAGCAGGGCCTCTACACGGCCATCGTCGCCGGCTTCCTGATCTCGGCCCTGAGCGGCAGCCGCGTCCAGATCGGCGGACCCACGGGCGCGTTCGTCGTGCTCGTGTACGGCATCGTGCAGACCCACGGCTACGACGGGCTGGCCGTCGCCACGCTGATGGCCGGTGTGCTGCTGATCACGATGGGCCTGGCCCGCTTCGGCACGTTGATCCAGTTCGTGCCCTATCCCGTGACGGTGGGCTTCACGGCGGGCATCGCGCTCGTGATCGCGTCCACCCAGGTGCGGGATGCGCTGGGTCTCCCCCTGGACACCGTGCCCGCGGGCTTCGTCGCGCAGTGGCGCGCGTTCCTCCCGGTGCTCCCGCAGCCCGACCCGTGGGCCGTCGGGCTCGCCGGCCTCACCGTGCTGCTGCTGCTCGGAGGCGCGCGGTTCGCTCCGCGCGTCCCGACCTCCCTGCTGGCGCTGCTCGTCACCACGGGGCTGGTGCAGGCGCTGGATCTGCCGGTGGCCACCATCGGGAGCCGCTTCGGCTCCGTGGCGGCAGGGTTGCCGACGTTCCGGCTCCCGCGCGTGCCGCTCGAGCAGGTGCCCGACCTGCTGTCCCCCGCCGTCGCGATCGCGCTGCTCGCCGGCATCGAGAGCCTGCTCTCGGCGGTCGTCGCGGACGGCATGACCGGACGCCGTCATCGCTCCAACATGGAGCTGATCGGTCAGGGCGTCGCCAACGTGGCGTCCCCGCTGTTCGGCGGCATCCCCGCCACCGGCGCCATCGCGCGCACCGCCACCAACATCAAGAACGGCGGGCGCACCCCGATCGCCGGGATGGTGCACGCGCTCACGCTGCTCGTGATCCTGCTGGTGGCGGGCCGCTGGGCCGCGCTCATCCCCATGGCCACCCTGGCCGGGATCCTCCTGGTGGTGGCCTGGAACATGAGCGAGGCGCGGCTCTTCCTGCGCGTGCTGACGGCCAGCACGCGCGCCGACGCGCTGGTGCTGCTGGTCACGTTCGGTCTGACCGTCTTCGTGGACCTCACCGCGGCCATCCAGGTGGGGGTGGTGCTGGCCGCGCTCCTGTTCATGAAGCGCATGACCGAGGTGACCGAGATGCGCACGCTCGAGTCCATGCTCGATGAAGAGGACACGACCGATCCGGACGCGGCGGTGCTGGCCACCGTGCCTGCGGGTGTCGAGGTCTTCGAGGTGAGCGGCCCCTTCTTCTTCGGCGCCGCGCACAAGTTCAAGTCCACGCTGGGCACCGTGCGGCGCCGCCCTCCGGTGTTGATCCTGCGCCTGCGGCAGGTGCCGGTGCTGGACGCGACCGGACTCCGGGCGCTGGAGGAACTGGCGGCGCAGGCGGAGCGCGATGGCACGCGTCTGGTCCTCTCCGGGGTGCAGCCGCAGCCGCTGGCGCTCCTGGAGCGCTCAGGGTTCGTGACGCGGGTGGGCGCGGAGAACGTGACGCGCGGACTGCCGGAGGCGGTGGCGCGCACGCGCGCGCTGCTCCACCTGGCGCCGCACGATCCCGTCGAGGACGCGTCGGTGTCCGCCTGACGCCCGAGTCCACTCCCTCCGCCTGAACCCGATCCCGGAGTCCGACCCATGCCCTCGGCGACAGTGCGTACGGTCGTGCTGCTCGTGTGCTCGAACGTCTTCATGACGTTCGCCTGGTATGCACACCTGAAGAACATGGACCGGCGCGCCTGGTGGGTGGCCGCGTTGGCGAGCTGGGGCATCGCGCTCTTCGAGTACCTGTTGCAGGTACCGGCCAACCGCATCGGCTACACCGTCCTGCGGCTCGATCAGCTGAAGGTGCTGCAGGAGGTGATCGCGCTGGCGGTGTTCGTGCCGTTCTCGCTCCTCTACATGCGGAAGCCGCTGTCCTGGGACTACCTGTGGGCTGCGCTGTGCCTGCTCGCGGCTGCCTGGTTCATGTTCCGGCCGCAGGCGGGAACCACCCCATAGGCGCGGTCGGAGCGCTCGCTCCGCGCGACCCGCGGCGGGTCAGAACAGCGGCTCGCGACCGGTCTCCTCGCGCACCAGCGTGAGGATGGCCGCCTGTGGGACCACCAGGTAGCGCGTGCCCTCGAACGTGATCTCCACCGCGGCCTTGCGGAAGAAGAGGGCGTAGTCGCCCACCTGCGCCTGCACGGGCAGGTAGCGCGCTTCGCCGGCGCCGATCTTCCAGGGCTCCTGGTCCAGCTCCGTGGGGGCGCCGATGGGCGTGCCGGGCCCGGTCGCCAGCACCGTTCCCCCCTGGATGGCCTGGCTGTCGACCGCCGTCGGCGGCAGGTAGAGCCCCACCCGTGTGCGCTCCTCCCCTTCCTCCGGGGAGACCAGCACCCGGTCACCCACCACGATCAACCGCTTCTTCGGCTCCGCCATGGTCGCTCGCTCCCGATGTGTGCGCGGCTCGGCTCCGGGGGGAAGCTCGGCCACGGTCGCGCGCGTAGAGTATGCAACGAAGGAGGGGCGAGCGGCACCCGGGGTGTTCCTCAGGACCCGCCCGGCGCGTCCTCGGTCGGCGCGAGGTGACCCTCGAGCGGCGTGAAGTGCCCGCTCACGGTGGCGTCGCGCAGGTCGGCCCGCAGTCCCGGGAGCGCCTGCGCCCCCCGCGGGGTGCCGATCAGGTCGGAGAGTTGCCAGGGATCGGACACGAGGTCGTAGAGCTCCTCGACGCCGTCGCCGTTGCGGATGTAGTACAGGTCGCCACTCGCCACCGCCTTCATGGGTCCGCGCACCACCGGCCCGTCGAAATCCGAGAGCGGATAGGGATCGACCTCGGTCAGCGCGGCGGCGCGCGCGCTCCATCCCGACTCTGGATCCCAGGTGCGGCGCAGCGTCGTGCCGGCGAACGGCGCGGGCCCGGCAAGCCCCAGGACGTCGGCGATCGTGGAGGGGACGTCGCGGATGGACACCGTCTCGTGCACGCGCAGCCCGGCGGGCACGCGGCCCGGCAACACCATCAGCAGAGGCACGCGCGTCAGCATCTGGTACAGGCTGTTGGAGTGCCCCTCGAGGCCGTGCTCGAAGAACTGGTCGCCGTGATCCGCCGTGACCACGATCAACGTCTCGTCCAGCAGTCCGCGAGTCTCCAACGCGTCCAGCAACCCGCCGATGGCGTCGTCCAGGTAGCGGATCGATCCGTCGTAGCGATCGACGGCCTCCCGCTCCTCGCGGGTCAGCGCCCGCGTCTGGCCCGGAGCCGTGGCGATGGAGTCGCGCGGCACCTCGCGGATCTGGCTGAGCTGGGGCTCGAAGCGCTCGTAGGGCTCGTGCGCGTCGAAGTAGTTGAGGAAGCCGAAGAACGGCCGCCCGTCCAACCCGTCCACCCACGTGAGGAACTCGTCGTTGACGTCCGTGGCCAGCTTGCGCTCGAACAGCAGCCAGCCGCCGGGGACGAGCGCGCGCAGGCGGTTCATCGCCTTCTGCACGGCCGCCGCGGAGTAGATCCACGTCTCGAACGTGCGTTGGTGATCGCGGTAGGTGCGGAAGCCGCGGTCCAGGCCCGTGATGCGGGTCGTGTAGAGCAGGTTGGCGACGAACCCACCGGTCTCGTAGCCGTGTCCCGACAGGAACTCCGCCAGCGTGGGATAGCGCGTGTCGAGCGGCTCTAGCCAGTTCGCCGACATCTCGTGGTGCCAACGGCCCGTGAACAGGCTCGAATGCGAGGGCAGCGTCCACGGCGCGGTGGAGAAGGCCCGATCGAAGACCACGCCCCGTTCGGCGAACGCCTCCAGGCGCGGGGTGGTGGGACGCGGATAGCCGTACAGACCGAGGCTCTGGGCCCGCACGGTGTCGAGCACGAGCAGCAGGACATTGGGGACGGCGCGGCCGGAGGCCGCAGCGCTGCCCTGCGGCCCCACCGCGGAGCCCGGCCGCAGCCCCACCATCCCGCCGAGCGACAGCACACCCACGAGGGCGCCCGCGACCCCGAGCTGACGCGCCGAGCGTGCGGGTGCGCGGGCGAAGGCCTTGGCGGCCTGGACCCCCAGGCCCAGCGCCAGGACGCCCGACGCCAGCGAGTGGATCCCGAGCTGCTTCATCGAGATCAGGATGCCCCACCCGCCGATCGCCACGAGGACCGCCAGCAGCGGCTGGATGGAGACGCGGCGTGCCGGCCACGCGGTCACGAGCAGGTAGCCCACCGCCAGCGCCGCGAAGAAGGCCGCCTGGGAGGTGGGGATCATCCAGACCAGGTCCGGATTGGACCACTCGAAGAACACGCGGTCGTAGCGGTACTTGAGCGTCCGCAGGACGACCTCGACCGCGCCCAGGACCGCGCCCACGGCCGCCGCCTGCAGCACGGCACCGGCCCACGATACGGTGGGCTCCGCCTGGAACCAGGCGCGGCGGAGCGCCGCGACCCGGTCGCCGAAGCGCACCAGCAGGACCGCGGCGAGCCCCAGGACCCCGGCGGCGACCGTCCCGCGCAGGGCCAGCCCCGACCAGAAGGCCTGGTAGCGCTCCAGCGGGGTCCGGCTCCGCCCCTGGAACAGGTCGTTCAGGAAGGGGACGCTGTCGCCCGAATAGGCCGAACGGATCAGGCGGGGCGCGAGACCGTACGCGAAGACGATCCACAGGAGCAGGAGCACAGCGGCCCCCACGCCGACGCGGATCGCCGTCTTCCTCCTGTCCATGGACCTCCGCCTGGGGGTGGGCTGGGCAGGTCGCTGTACGGGCGGCGCTCCGCGGTCGGAGCGCCACGGCCCCGACCTGCGGGGGCCCAATGATCGCCGCGCGGCGCCCGAGGCAGCAAGGATGGGGCCCTCAGGCGCCGGCGGCCCCGGGGTCCGCGCCGCGCTCCACCCGGAAGCGCACGACCCGCTCCACCTCAAGCGCGTCGGTGACCACCGCCCACACCGAGTCCCCGCGGATCACCGGGAGGGGATGGGTCTGGAAGCCGTCGGGCGCCTCCACCCGGCCCAGGTAGCGCCCGTCCCGGTCGAACACGTCGAAGCGGACGGGCTCGGTCCAGACGGTCGGTGCGTCGGGCTCGCCCGGGCCTGCCTCCCACGCCGGCTCGCCGGTGTCCGTGCCGGGACCGTGCAGCAGCACCCAGAGGTGTCCTTCCGCCGTGGGCGTGAAGCCGCGGTAGGCCGGCTTCACGTCCGGGATGGGAGGGCCATTCCAGCTCCAGGCCGGATCCACGCGGCGCAGGTTGCGGGTGACCTGCGCTTCGCGGGCGCTGCGCTCGGCGGCGGAGACCGGCACCGGCGTGTGCGGGGCGGTGATGCGCAGCACGGACCCGTCGCGGTGGAGGACATCGACGCGGTACGCGGACGAGATGCCGTGCACGAAGTCGCCATAGCGCGTGAACGCGAACTGCTGGGTGGGTGCGAACGGCACGCCGGTCCGGCTCACGCTCCCCTCGCGACTCGCTTCCACCACCTCGGCCTCGAAGGGCGGGATCGGCGGTTCGAATGCATCCAGCGAATCGCCCTCGGGTGAGTAGTGGACGAGACCGCGCTTCCACTGCGCGACGCCCTCGGCCAGGTTGAGCACCGTGGACGTGAAGACGTGGTCCGCCGTATCCACGACCAGAGGCGACGACGTCATGAACGACCCCATCAGCGGCCAGGTGGCGGTGGGACTCCCGTCCGCCCCGAACACCTGGATGCGCGCGTTTCCCGGATCCCGCACGAGCACGTGCCCGTCCGACAGGACGCCGAGCCCCGCGTCGGGTCCCTTCAGCTCGCCGGGACCGCTCCCCGGTCGCCCGTAGGACCGCACGTACGTCCCGTCGGGAGCGTACTCGCGCAATGACGGCACCTGGCTGTCCAGCACCAGCACGGAGCCGTCCGCCGTCACCGCCAGCGCCTCCACGCTGCCCAGCAGCGTCTCCTCCGGACCCTCCAGGCTGCCGATGGACACCTCCGACACCAGACGCGCCGGTGCACCCCACACGCTGCCCGATAGTGTCTGCACCTGGATCGTGTCGCCGAGGGTGTCGACGCGGGCGGTCCAGGCGTTGGAGTCGTCGGCGACCTCCCCGCCGCACGCGGCGAGCAGCAGGGTCAGCGGGCCCAGGTGCCTCAGCCCGGCAGCGGCGAGGCAGGGGCGGATCGCGTCCGCGGCGCGAGGCCGGAGCACCCGGTCCTCCGTGCGGGAACGGCTCATCGGGGCCTCCGCTGGATGGGTTCGTGGGCTTGGACGGCGGGTCGCGCACGGGCGTTGCCCCCCGGGTCCCCAGGAAACCGTCGCTCCTCGAAGCCCGTAGGGCCAGCCCGAGGGGACTCCGCACGCGGAGTCGTCCGCCCGTCTCGTCGCTCCCCGGGAGTCCACATGGACGCGCTGCTCCGGCATCTCCGCCTCTCCGTCCGCACGCTCGCGCGGGCGCCGCTGTTCACCGTGACGGCCGTGGCTACGCTGGCGCTCGGGATCGGAGCCAACACGGCCATCTTCAGCGTCGTGCACGGCGTGCTGCTGGAGCCGCTGCCCTACGCGAACGAGGACCGTCTGCTCGGGCTGTGGAACGAGGCGCCGGGCCTGGGCTTCGATCTGCTCAACCAGTCCCCGGCGAACTACTTCGTGTACCGCGAGGACGCCACCACGCTGGAGGAGGTGGCGCTCTGGGCCGACCGCACCGCGCAGATCAGCGGGCTCGATCAACCGGAGGAGCTGCGCGGCCTGATGGTCACGGACGGCTTCTTCCCCGTGCTCGGCGTCCAGGCCGCGCTGGGGCGCACCTTCACCGCCGCCGACGACCAGCCCGGTGCCGCGCGCACGGTGATGTTGACGCACCCCTACTGGCAGCGGGCCTTCGGCGGCGATCCGGGCGTGATCGGCCGGACGCTCACCATCAACGGCAATCCGCACGAGATCGTGGGCGTCACCCCGGACGGCTTCCGCTTCCTCGACTCCGACGCGGAGCTGTTCACCACGGCGCGGTTCGATCCGGCCGAGGTGATCATGGGCAACTTCAGCTATCAGCTCATCGCCCGGCGTACGCCCGATGCCAGCATCGAACAGGTGCAGGCCGAGCTGTCGCGTCTCATCCCCGTGGCCGTCGAGCGTTTCCCCGGGCCCGTGACCATGAGCATGCTCGAGCAGGCCGCCTTCAAGCCGGTCACACGCCCGCTCAAGGAGGACCTGGTCGGCGACGTGCGTCCGGTGTTGTGGGTGCTGCTCGGCACCGTGGGCATGGTCCTGCTGATCGCCTGCGCCAACGTGGCCAACCTGCTGCTCGTGCGCGCCGAGGGCCGCTCGCGCGACGTCGCCGTGCGCACCGCGCTCGGCGCCGGGCGCCGTGCCATCGCCGGCGGCTTCCTGTCGGAGAGCGTGGTGCTGGGCCTGGTGGGCGGCGCGCTCGGGATCGGCCTGGCGGCGGGCGGGCTCCGTCTGTTGCGGGCGCTGGGACCGGGCGAGCTGCCGCGGCTGTCCAGCGTCGGCATCGACGGCACGGTCCTGCTGTTCACGCTCGCCGTCTCCGTCCTGGCCGGGCTCCTCTTCGGTCTGTTCCCGGTGCTGCGCTACGGCAAGGCCGATCTGGCCCCGGCCCTCAAGGAGGGCGGGCGCAGCGGCACCGCGGGACGCGAGAAGCACCGGGCCCGCAACGCGCTGGCGGTCGGGCAGGTGGCCCTGGCGCTGGTGCTGCTCGTGGGCTCGGGGTTGATGATCCGCAGCTTCCAGGCGTTGCGCGACGTGGACCCGGGGTTCAGCGCGCCGGAGGAGGTGTTCACGTTCCGGGTGACGCTGCCGAGCGCGGTGATCGAAGAGCCCGTGGCGGTGCTCAACGCCTACGAGCAGATGGTGCGCGGACTGGAGGCGCTCCCGGGTGTGCGCGCGGTCTCCGCCGCGACCGCCGTCCCGATGAGTGGCTCGCAGTCGAACGATCCCATCTATCGCGAGGAGGCGCCGACGCCTCCGGGACAGATCCCGCCCATCCGCCGTTTCGTCTTCATGGTGCCGGGGTGGTTCCAGACGCTGGGCGTGCCGCTGGTCGCTGGACGGGACCTGGAGTGGTCCGACCTGCGTGACCTGCGTCACGTGGTCGTGGTCTCCGAGAGCTTCGCGCGCGAGAACTACGGCGATGCGCGCAGCGCGCTCGGGCGCCGCGTCTCCACGATCGCCCTGGATGACTCCGAGCCGGTCTGGCAGGAGATCGTGGGCGTCGTCGGCGACGTCCACCACGACGGGCTCGACCAGGAGGCGCCGGCCACCATGTACTGGCCGATGCTGCAGGAGAACATGTACGGCGTGGGCACCGAGGTGCAGCGCTCGCTGGTCTTCACGGTGCGGGCGGACGCGTCCGCGCGTCCCACGTTGCTGGAGCGGTCGCGCCAGGTCGTCTGGTCGGTGGCGCCGAGCGCGCCGCTGGCCCAGGTGCGCACGCTGCAGGACCTGGTGCAGGGTTCGCTGGCGCGCACGTCCTTCACGCTGGTCATGCTGGGCATCGCCGCCCTGGTGGCGCTGCTGCTGGGCGCCATCGGCCTGTACGGCGTGATCTCCTACGGCGTCTCCCAGCGCACCAAGGAGATGGGCCTGCGCATCGCGCTGGGGGCCGAGCCATCCGCCGTGACGGCCATGGTCGTGCGGCAGGGGGTACGGCTCTCCGTCCTGGGGGTCGCCGCGGGCCTGATCGCCGCGTTCGGGCTGGCCCGACTCATGGACTCGCTGCTGTTCGGCGTCGAGCCCGTGGACCTGCCCACCTACGCGGTGGTGTCCGTCGTCCTGGCCGGCGTCGCGGTGCTGGCGAGCTGGCTGCCCGCCCGTCGCGCCGCGGGCGTCGATCCCGCCACCGCGCTCCGCGCGGAGTAGCGGCCGGGCCGCTCCGCGCGGGCGTCCTCCGGGTCGGCGGGCTCGCGGCGCCTCCGTCCTTCCCTCATCTTGCCGGGGATTCGTGGGCTTTCGTGGCCCCGAGGCACCCACGGCAGCGAGGTCTGGCGGATGAGGACGAGGACGCGGGGCGGGACCTGGGGGAGGGGCCTGCTGATCGCGGGAGCGCTCGGGATGGGGGTCGCTCCGGCGGCCCGGGCCCAGGACGCCCCGGCGGACAGCAGCGCAAAGAACCCGGAGCAGGAGGGTCTGCCCCTCGAGCCCGGTCGCCGCATCCGCATGACGGTGGACCGGGGATCGTGGATGTCGGTGGACGTGAGCCCCGACGGGGCGACGCTCGTCTTCGACCTGCTGGGCGATCTCTACACGCTGCCGATCGGCGGCGGTCGGGCCACTCCGCTCACGCACGGGATGGCCTTCGACGCCCAGCCGCGCTTCAGCCCGGACGGCAGCCGCATCGTCTTCGTGTCCGACCGCAGTGGCGGCGACAACCTCTGGATCATGGCGCTGGACGGCTCCGACACCGTGCAGGTCACCAAGGGGGACGACAACGGTTACCTGTCCCCCGAGTGGACGCCGGACGGCGACTACGTCGTGGCCAGCAAGAGCCCGGGTCCCGGCGTCGAGAAGCTGTGGATGTACCACGTGGACGGCGGCTCCGGCGTGGGCTTGGTGCAGGAGCCGGCCAACCTGCGCATGGTGGGCGCGGCCTTCGGCCCCGACGAGCGCTACGTGTGGCATGCGCAGCGCCGCGGGAGCTGGCAGTACAACTCGGGCTTCGGCGAGTGGGACCTGGCGGTCTACGACCGCGAGACGGGCGAGACGGCGGTGCGCACGGCGCGCTACGGCGGGGGCGTGCGGCCCACGCTCTCCCCGGACGGTCGGTGGCTGGTCTACGGCACGCGGCACGTGGCCGAGACCGGCCTGCGCATCCGCGATCTCCAGACCGGCGAGGAACGCTGGCTGGCGTACCCGGTGCAGCGGGACGAGATGGAGTCACGCGCCTCGCGTGACGTGCTGCCCGGGATGTCCTTCACGCCGGACTCGCGCGCGCTGGTCGTCTCCTACGGGGGCCGGCTCTGGAGCGTCCCGGCGGACGGGGGTGCGCCTTCCGAGATCCCGTTCACGGTGGACGTGGACCTGCCGATCGGACCGCTGGTGGACTTCGACTATCCCGTCGAGGACACGCCCACCTTCGTGGCCAAGCAGATCCGCGATGCGACGCCTTCGCCGGACGGATCGCGATTGGCCTTCGCGGTGCTGGGCGACCTGTACGTGATGGACTGGCCGGACGGGACGCCGCGCCGCCTCACCCGGATGGACGCGCAGGAGGCCCACCCGGTGTGGTCTCCCGATGGCCGCTGGATCGCCTTCACGACCTGGTCGGGCGCGGAGGACGACGGGGCCCTCTACCGCGTCCGCGCCGACGGGCGCGGCACGCCCGAGCGCGTGACCACCGAGCCCGGCTACTACACGGATCCGGTGTGGTCGCCGGACGGCGCCCGCATCGTGGCGCTCCGCACGCAGGGACGCGCCTACGACGAGGCCCTGGCGCGCGGCATCCCGGGCGGCCTGCAGGACCTGCTCTGGGTGCCGGCGACCGGCGGCCCGTCCACCCTCATCGCGCCCGTGGACGGCTTCGGCGCTCCCCACTTCACCCGGGACGCCGAACGGATCTGGGTGAGCGGCTCCGACGGGCTCGTCTCCATGCGCTGGGACGGCACGGACCGCAAGACGCATGTGCAGGTGCGCGGCCGTTCGCAGGGCAGCGGACCCGGCATCCCCGCCTCCGCGATCTGGATGGCCCCCGAAGGCGACCAGGCCCTCGCGCAGGTGGTCAACGACCTCTACCTGGTGACCGTCCCGCGGGTGGGCGGCGAGGTGCCCACCATCTCCGTCGCCAATCCCGACAACGCCGCCTTCCCGGCGAAGCGGCTCACCGACATCGGCGCGCAGTTCCCGGTGTGGGGCGCCGACGCGCGCACCGTGCACTGGTCCATCGGCAACGCGCACTTCGTGCACGACGTCGCGGCCGCGCAGGCGTTCGCGGACTCGGTCGAAGCCGCCACGCCCGACTCCGCCCAGGGCCGTCGCAACGGCGAAGAGCGCCCGCGCTACCAGCCCCAGGAGCGCCGCGTGCGCGTGGAGGTCGAGCGCGACCTCCCGGACGGCGTGGCGGTGCTGCGCGGCGCCCGGGTGATCACCATGCGGGGTGACGAGATCCTGGAGCGCGGCGACATCGTGATCCGCGGCAACCGGATCGAGGCCGTGGGCGCGCAGGGCTCGGTGACGGTGCCGGACGGCGCGGAGATCATCGACGTGTCGGGCAAGACGATCGTGCCGGGCTTCGTGGACACCCACGCGCACCTGCGGGCCCAGATCGACCTGCTGCGCGACCAGCCCTGGTCGTACGCGGCCAATCTGGCCTACGGCGTGACCACCACCCGCGACCCGCAGACCGGCACCACCGACGTGCTCAGCTACGAGGACTTCGTGCGCGCCGGCCGCATGCGCTCGCCACGGATCTACTCCACCGGACCGGGCGTCTTCAGCTCGGAGGGCATCAGCAGCTTGAAGGAGGCGCGCGACGTGCTGCGCCGCTACTCCGACTACTACGACACCAAGACCATCAAGATGTACGGCGCCGGCAACCGCGAGGTGCGGCAGTGGATCATCCAGGCCGCGCGCGAGCAGCGGCTGATGCCCACGACCGAAGGGTCGTTGGACCTGGCGCTGAACCTGACGATGGGGATCGACGGGTACTCCGGCATGGAGCACAACATGCCCGGATTCCCGCTGTACGAGGACGTGGTGCAGCTCGTCGCGGAGTCCAGGATGGCGTACACGCCCACGATCATCGTCACGTACGGGGGGCCGTGGGGTGAGAACTATTTCTATGCCACCGAAGACGTCTTCGGCAACGAGAAGCTCCGGCGCTGGACGCCGTTCGAGGAGCTGCAGCAGAAGGCGCTGCGGCGGCCCGGTCCGACCTCTCCGGGAGGCTCCAACGGCTGGTTCCATCCGCTGGTGCAGACCTTCGACCGGGTGGCCGCGTTCGCGAAGGACGTGTTGCGGGCCGGGGGCCGCGTGGGTGTGGGCAGCCACGGACAGCTCCAGGGCCTGGGCTACCACTGGGAGCTGTGGATGATGCAGTCGGGCGGCATGACCGAGCACGAAGCGTTGCGCGTCGCCACCCTCGTGGGGGCCGAGTCGCTGGGACTCGACCGGGACCTGGGATCGATCGAGGCGGGGAAGCTGGCCGACCTGCTCGTCCTGGACCGCAATCCCCTGGACGACATCCGGGCCAGCGACAGCATCGACCGGGTGATGATGAACGGACGGCTCTACGACGCGATGTCTCTGGACGAGGTGTGGCCGCGGCAGCAGGCGGCCGGTCCGTTCTACTGGCAGGAGCCGCCGATGCCGGACGTCCCGGCCGGGGTGCGCTGACCGTGCGGCGGCTGCCGCTGTTCGCGATGCCGGTGTTGTTGGCGCTCGGGGTGCTCCTCATCCCCGTGGTGGACGACTATGCCGACCACGGCCTGTCGGCCGCGGCCTCGCTGGCGTCCGGCCGCTGGTTCCTGGGACACCTGCTGAGCGCGCTGGCCTTCGCGTCCGCCATCCTGGCCGGCGCGGTCATCGCGCTGCGGCTCGAGCGCAGCGAGCCGCTGGCGTGGGTGGGGCTGGCGCTCCTGGTGCCGGGCGCGGCGCTGCACGTCTTCGGGCTGGGCGCCGATGGCCTGGCGCCGCTGGCCATCCGGTACGGCGGAGGCGCGCCCGAGCTGTACTTCGATGGCGGCTATTGGGTCACCGGTGTGTTCATCGCGGGCGCCGCACTGTTCGGGGCGGGGACGCTCCTGCTGGTGCTCGCCCTGATGCGGGCGAACATCCTGACCGGTGGGGCGCGCTACCTGGTCTTCGCGGCGGCGCTGGCCTTCCCGGCGGCCGAGGCGGTGCCCTACGCCTGGGCCCTGTTCCTGGTGGCCTGTCTGGCCTTCTGCGTCTGGATGCCGATCGGTGTGGCCCTGAACGCCGACGCGCGGCGCCGGCCCGTGGAGTCCGCTCCCCCGCTCGAACGGTCGGGCGCGGTGTAGAACAGTCTTGACCGGCCGTCGGGCCGGTGTAGATACAGAACCGGATCCGGGCCCCTCTGGCGGTCGAGGCGTTGACCGCGATGTCGGATCGAGCCATCTCGGCGCGGACGCGGCGCAACGGGATCCGTTCCTTGGCGGGCTATCTGGCTGAACCGTTCCTGGGCAAACCGGCGTGGATGTGGCTGTTCTTCGCCGGGGTGGTCCTCGTCCTGCTGGTCCTGGATCTCGGTCTCTTCCATCGCAAGGATCACGAGATCGGCGTGCGGGAGAGCCTCTCGCTCTCCGCGTTCTACATCGCGCTGGGGGTGGGCTTCGGGGGCTGGGTGTGGTGGGAGCTGGGCCGCGAATCCGGCGTCGAGTATCTCACCGGATTCGTGGTCGAGAAGAGCCTGGCGATGGACAACGTGTTCGTCATCGCCATGATCTTCGGGTACTTCCAGGTGCCCCGCATGTACCAGCACCGGGTGCTGTTCTGGGGGATCCTGGGGGTGATCCTCCTGCGCGGCGCCATGATCGCGGGGGGAGCCGCGCTGGTGGAGCGCTACGACTGGGTGCTCTACGTCTTCGCCGGCTTCCTGGTCCTGACGGGGCTGCGCATGCTGCGCGAGGCGGACCGGGAGTACGACATCCGCGCCAATCCGGTCCTCAGGTTCGTGCGCAAGCACCTGCGGGTCACGGACGAGCTGCACGGCCACGCGTTCTTCGTGCGCCTGCCGGACCCGGCCACGGGCCACCGCCGGGTCTGGATGACTCCGCTGTTCCTCGCGCTGATGGCCATCGAGACGGCGGACGTGATCTTCGCGGTGGATTCGGTCCCCGCGATCTTCGCCATCACGACCGATCCCTACCTGGTCTTCACGTCCAACATCTTCGCCATCCTGGGGTTGCGCGCGCTCTACTTCGCCCTGGCCGCCATCCTGTACCGCTTCCAGTACCTCAAGTACGCGCTGTCCGTGCTGCTGATCTTCATCGGCAGCAAGGTCTTCGTCGCGCCGGCCCTCGGCTTGGAGAAGTTCCCGGCCTCGTGGTCGCTCAGCGGGACGGCGATCATCCTGGGGTCCGGGATCCTCTACTCCTGGGCGCGCACGCGCACGGGGCGCTCGGCCGCCTAGGGGCGCTCCGGTCAGCCCTTCCCCCGCACCCACAGCCAGGCCTCGGCCAGGAAGGGCGGATCGAACTGGCGGACGTCGGCGTCGCGGAACAGACGCCCCAGGGCCTCCGGCGACGGAACGCGCCGCTCGTCGCCGACCACGGCCACCCGCTCCACGCCGTCCCGCCGGCCCAGGCCGCGCTCCAGGTCGGCGCCGACCTCCTCGACCCGCTCGGTGCCGAGTCCGGGGAACTCCACCAGCAGGTGGATCGTGCCCTGGGCGGCCACGGCGGAGCTGAGGAACTCGCCCATCTCCCGCAGCTCGTCCGGCTCCAGCGGATCGCGGAGGCGGAGCCCGACGGCGTTTCCCTCTGGCTCACTGACGATTTCGTACATGGCGGGTGCTCGGGTGGGTGGTGGGGTCGGCGTCGTCCCGCTCGCCTCCGTGGCCGGGCGGCAGCGCGTCCCCCGGCAGGCCGTCGAAATCGTGGGTGCCGGAGGAGTCGTGGACCACCGCTCCTGCACCGGCCTCCGGTCCCCGCTCGGCGCCGTCCTGACGACCGACCCGTCCCGGGTACGGCGCGCGTTGGACGCTCCGGTGCAGCGCCGCGCTCGTGAAGACCAGGGCGAGCCCCGCCGCTCCGAAGAGCACGTAGATCGCCTGGGTGAGGCGGGAGCTCCAGCCCAGCAGGCCGGCGACGGCATCGTACTGGAAGAGCCCCACCGACCCCCAGTTGAGGGCGCCCAGCACCACGATCGTGAGGACCACGACGTGGAGGATCTTCATGGGCGGTCTCCTGCAGGCGGGTCGACGGTACGGGCGGGTCGGCCCAGGGAGGCAACGATCGCTCCACGTCCGCTCCGGCCGAACCGCCCCGGACCGCCGCACGCGTCGGGTCCCCGGCGCACGGGCGGAGCCGACATCCCCGGCCTTCCGCCACTCCGGCTGTGGAGATCGGCGTGGAACTGTGCGGATTGTTTCGCTCGCGAACGGGATGACCTGCGCGTGCACGATGGACCGGCCCCCGCGCTCAGCGCGGACGGAGAGCACCGGTGTCAGGACCACCCGAGGGAGTCGGCCCGCATCGGGTGCGCCGATCCGGCACGCGCGTTCAGCCCGCGCGACGGCCCTTCAGGTAGGCGTCGATGGCGTCGATGGAGACGAAGTTCTCGAGGGTCACGTCCTCGGGAGGGACCTCCACGCCGGTGTGTTGCTCGATGTGGAAGACCAGGGACATCACCCCGAGCGAGTCCAGCAGGCCACTGCCCAGCAGGTCGGTGTCGGGCGCGACGGACTCCCCGTCCGGGAGGTCCAGCAGCTCACGGGCGATCCAATCGGACAGGTGATCCTTCATGCAGGTGCGTCCTTGCGGGAGGAGCGGGCGGCCCCGGCCAGGGCCAGACGGTCGATCTTGCCGGACGAGGTGCGCGGAAGCGCGGGCAGCACCTCGATGCGCTCGGGCAGCGCGTACGGCGGCAGCAGCGACGCGAGATGCGTGCGCAGCGCGGTCAGGTCGAAGCCCTCGGTGGGCGTCAGGGCGGCCTCGATCCGCTTGGAGCCGTGGTCCCCCTCCACCGCGAAGACCGCCCCGGCCTCGACCGCGGGGAAGGACAGCAGCGCCGCCTCCACTTCGTCCAGCTCCACCCGGTGGCCCCGGGCCTTGATCTGGCGGTCCTTGCGCCCCAGGAAGTCCAGCAGACCGTCCGGTCGCCGACGTACCAGGTCGCCGGTGCGGTAGAAGATCCGCTCCCCCGCCGGTCCGGCCCGGCGCAGGAAGGCGCGGGCGTCCAGGTCGGGGCGGTTCCAGTAGCCCCGCATGCGCGTGGGCGTGTCCACCACCAGCTCGCCTTCGACGCCGTCCGGGACCGACCGGTCGTGCTCGTCCACGAGGTCGGGCACGACCCCGTCGTAGGTCTGCCCGATCGGGATGGGCGTGTCGTCCCCTTCCGGCAGCGGAGGGACGATCCAGTACGTGACGCCGTTCACCTCGGTGGGCCCGTACACGTTGCTGAAGCGCGCGTGGGGCAGGGCCTGCATGAGCGCGCGCAGGTGCCGCGGCGGGAACGGCTCCCCCCCGAAGAGCACCCAGCGCACGGACGACAGGTCGCGCTTGTCGAGGGCGCCGTGGAGCAGCATGTGCACCAGCGCCAACGGCACGGCGTAGAGCACGGTGAGCCGCTCGGCCTCCACCAGGGACGTGAAGCTGGCGGGCAGCTTGGTGTAAGGCTCGGGGACTACCACCGTGGTGGCACCCGCGCAGGCGGCGCCGAAGTAGTCCAGCGTGGACAGGTCGAAGTGCAGCGGGGCGTGGTTGCTCAGCCGGTCCTCGGGCTGGAGGCCATACGTGCGGGCCGCAACCCGCGCAAAGGCGAGCGCGCTCGCATGCGTGTGCACGACGCCCTTGGGGGTGCCGGTGGAGCCGGAGGTATACAGCACGTAGGCGAGATCGTCGTCCGTGACGTCCGGGAGCGCCTCCTCGGCCGGTTCGCCGTCCACGTCTGCCCAGCCGATGCGGGTGGGTGCGCGTTCATCCGCGCGTGCCGGGTCGATCCCCACGACCGTCTCGACCGGCGTGTCCTCGGCCAGCAGGGCTTCGAGCGCGCGGGCCCGCCCGGGCTCGGTGACCAGGTGGCGGATCCCACAGTCGCGCAGGATGAACGCCTGCCGCTGAGGGGGCGCCGATGGATCGAGCGGCACGTAGGCCGCCCCCGCCCGCATGGCGCCGTACAGTCCCACCGTGGCGGCCAGGCCCTTGCCGGCGTGGATGGCCACCCGGTCTCCCCGCTCGACCCCGTGCGCCCGCAGCACGTGCGCCAGGCGGCGGGAGCGATCCGCGAGCGCTCCATACGTCAGCGTCTCCCCGGCGCAGCGTACGGCCGCGTGGTCGGGGGCGCGCTCGGCGCGCAGGTCCACGGCGCGGAACAAGGGGAACGGCATGGGATCCGAAGGCGGGGAGGCGAGGCGGAGCCTTGACGGCGGGGGTCCGGCGTGCTTGACGCTACCCTGGCCGGCCGGACGCCACAACCCGTCTGGAGGCGGATGGGAGGGGTGTGGCACGGACCCGGACGCAAGAACCTGTGCGAGGCCGCGGCTGGACACCGCGGGCAGGGGTGCCCACCTCCCTCGCGCCGCCTACGTTCAGGGGCCCCGCACACCGGATGAGGCTGAGGCCATGACCCCCGACCGCGATCCCCCTCCCGTCTCCCGTGACGCGCTCCGCCCGGGCGACGTGCTCCTCATGTACGGCGACGCCGCCGTCAGCGACCTGATCCGGGACCTGGCGGGCGGGGACTACAGCCACGCGGGCTTCTGGAGCGCGGGGAGCGGGGGAGACGGCGGTGACATCATCGACGCCGGGCCCGCGGGCGTGCTGCACGTGCCCCTCGACGAGCGGCTCTACAGCGAGCGTTACGTGGACGTGTGGCGCTGGCGCAGCAAGGACGGCCATGGCATCGGCGAGCCGGGTTGGCCGGAGTCCGACGTGGAGCAGTCGTTCGCCCGCTACCTGAACTCGGCCACCGGCGGGACGCGCTTTGCCTATCACCGCATGTTCATGGTTGCGCTGCTGTTCATCGCCAAGGCGGGCACCGAGCACGTTCCGGGCAAGCGGATCGTGCGCCTCCTCCTGGAGTGGGCGCTCGAGGTGATGGACCAGTGGCTCTCGAAGGGCACCACCGCGGTCACCTGTTCGGGGTTGGTCTACCGTGGCTTCGACGAGGCCCTGCACGGGGGCCATCCCCACCGCTACCAGATTGCGGTGGACAACCCGTACGTCCTGCCCGCTCCGGTCGGCGCGGTGGGAGATGCGCAGCGGGCGGAGACCACGGCCCGCCTGGAGACGGCGCTCGACCGCCTCGACGACGGCGCCGACCTGGCGCGCACCTTCCTGCTGCGCTACGCGGCCTCGACCGGCTTCGACACGGTCGGGGAGGACGTGGCCGCCGCGGCCGCCCACGTCTACGCGGACTTCGTCACGCCCGCGGACCTGCAGCGCAGCCCCAACCTCACGCTCGTGGGCCGGCTGGTGCGGGAGTACGACGGCTGATCCGCCGCCCGACGGCCTGAACCCGTGGACACCGAGCGCTTCCAGCGTCTGGAGCGGCTGTTCCTGGAGGCGTCGGAGCTTCCGCCGGAGGCGCGGGCCGCGCTCCTCCAGCGGGTGGGTGCGGACGATCCGCGGCTGCGGGTCGAGCTCGAGGCGCTGCTCGCATCCGACGAGGCCAGCGCGGGCTTCCTCGATTCCCCCGTGGAGAAGGGACTGCTGGCGGCCGTGGCCGGGAAGGAGGCGGCGGCCGGCGTGCGGATCGGACCCTACCGGGTGCTGGGCGAGCTCGGCCGCGGCGGCATGGGCACCGTGGTCCTGGCCGAGCGCGCGGACGGCGAGTACGAGGCGAGCGTGGCCATCAAGCTCGTGCAGAGCGGCATCCCCGGCGACGAGCTGAGCCGGCGCTTCCGCGCCGAGCGCCAGATCCTGGCGCGCCTGGTCCACCCGCACATCGCGCGGCTGCTGGACGGCGGCACGACCGAACGCGGCGTGCCGTACGTGGTCATGGAGTACGTCGAAGGTCATCCGATCGACGCGTACGCCGACCAGCTCCGGCTCGGCCTGCGCGAGCGCGTGCAACTCTTCCTGGGCGTGTGTGCGGCGGTGCAGCACGCGCACGAGCAGGGCGTGGTGCACCGGGACCTCAAGCCCGCCAACATCCTGGTGGACGCGAGCGGTGCGCCCAAGCTGCTCGACTTCGGGATCGCCAAGGTGCTGGACGACGCCGAGGGTGGCGATGTCACCCGCACGGTCGCCCGCCGGCTCACGCCGGAGTACGCGAGCCCCGAGCAGGTCCGGGGCGAGTCGGTGGGCCCCGCGACCGACGTGTACGGGCTGGGGGCGGTCCTCTATCGACTGCTCACCGGGGCTGCGCCGCGCGCCGGCGTGGGGACGTCCCTGCTGGAGCTCGAACGCGCCTGGGAGTCCGGGCCCCCGCCCAGCCCCAGCCAGCGGGCCGCGACCCGCGCACCTGCCGACGTGCCGACGGGCGATCCTGAACGCTGGCGGCGCGCGCTGACCGGCGATCTCGACAACATCGCCCTCATGGCGCTGCGCACGGAGCCCGAGCGACGCTACCCGTCCGCCGCGGCGCTGGCGGACGACCTGGAGCGCTGGCTGCAGGGCCGTCCCGTGCTCGCGCGCGGGGACGCGCCGCTGTACCGCGTGGGCAAGTTCCTGAGGCGGCACCGGGCGCAGGTGGCCGTGGCGGGCATCGCCGCCTCCGCAGCCGCGCTCCTGGTCACGTTGCGGGAGCCGGTCGCGACCGAGCCGGTATCTCCGCCTCCGCTGGACGACGACCGCGTCGCCGTCGAGGTGTTCGCCAATCGCACCGGCGATCCCGCGCTGGATCCGCTCGGCGCCATGGCCATGGACTGGACCGTGGAGGGCCTGGCCCAGACCGGCCTGGTGGAAGTCGTGCCGGGGACGGTCGCTCTGGCCCAGCAGGCGGATTCCAGCCCGGACGGGGAGCCCAGCGCGCTGCGTCTGGCGCGTTGGAACGGAGCCGCGACCGTGGTGACCGGCGCCATCGATGCGGTCGGCGATTCGCTCGTGGCGCGTGCGACGATCCTCGACGCGCGCAGCGGCACGCTGCTGCTGTCGGTGACGCCGGTGCGCGCGCCGGTGGACGATGCCCGCGCGCTGCTGCAGCCCCTGCGGCAGCGCGTGGCGGGCGCGCTCGCCAGCGTGCTGGAGCCGTTGCTGAACGATCACGTCCGGTTGCTGGACGATCCGCCGGGGTACGCGCCCTACGCGGAGTTCATCGCCGGCGTCGAGGCCTACATGCGCCTGGACGACACGCTCGCGCTCACGCACCTGCAGCGCGCCATGGCGCTCGACTCCACCTACACGGCGGCGCAGCTCACCGCGGTGCTGCCGCTCGTCAACCTGGGCCGGTTCGTGGAAGCCGATTCGCTGGCCGAACACGTGGAGGACACCGCGGGTCCCGACCTCGCACCGTTCGAGCGGATGGCGCTCGACTTCCTGCTGGCGTTCCTGGACGGGAATCGCGCCGAGGCCGCCATCCACAGCGCGCGGGGTGCCGAGCTGGCGCCCACGTCCATCCTGGCCTACCAGGCCGCGCGCGACGCACTCGACCTGGGCCGGCCCGCGGAGGCCATCACGCGCCTGACGGCCATCGCGCCCGACCGCGGCTTCATGGCGGGTTGGCTCCCCTACTGGAGCGTGCTCACGCAGGCGTACCACATGGTCGGCGATCACCGGGGGGAGCTGGCCGCGGCGCGCCGCGGCCGCGCGCAGCATCCGGCTTCGCTCCGGATCCTGGTCTCCGAGATCGAGGCCCAGGCGGCCCGCGGTCGCCTGCTGGCGCTGCGCTCGCTCCTGACCGAGGCGCGCGGTCTGGACCCGCAGCTCGGCTGGACCGCCGAGCGGGCGGGGCTGGTGGCGGTGCGGGAGCTGAGGGCGCACGGCCACACGCGCGACCTGGCGCTCGCCCTGCGCGAGGTCCGTCGCGCGCTGGCGGAGGCCCCCGCACCCAGCTCCGCGGACGAGGCCCTGGGCCTGGCGCTGGCGCACTACGAAGCCGAGGAGTGGGCCAGCGCGGGGCGCATCCTCCGGACCGCCCCCGTCGACACCACGCAGCTCGGCCGCCTGCGCCATGACGCGCTCTCCGCCCTGGTGGACGTGCGGCTGGGTGTGAGCGACGGCCGGGCCGCCGCAGCGCGCCTCGAGGCCGACCGCGCGCCTTACCGGATGGGCGAGCCGCGGTTCTGGGCCGCGCGCCTGCACGCGGTGGCGGGGCGACCGGAGGAGGCGCTGGCGGCGTTGACCGCGGCATTCGGCGAGGGGTTCCCCCGCTCGATCGAGCTGCACCGCGAGCAGGATCTGACGCGCCTCGCCGAGGTGCCGGGATGGGAGGGGTTGCTGCGGCCCGGTGGGGGGTGAGGCCAGGGTTGTCCTGGTAGCTACCGGTGGCTACCGTACGACATGAAGGCCGTCGGGATCAAGGTCCTCAAGAACCGCCTGAGCCACTACGTACGCCTGGCCCAAGCGGGCGAAACCGTGCTCGTCACGGACCGGGACGAGGTCGTCGCCGAATTGCGCCCACCGACGCCGGGCCGCGCGCGCGATCTCCACGACGCCCGCCTGGCCGAGATGGTGCGTTCGGGGGTGTTGCGACCCGCGAGCGCGCCCCGGGAGGGAGGACCCCCGCAGATCGCGCGGCTCCCCCTGCGCGAAGTGCTCGAAGGCCTTTCCCAGGATCGGGCGGATCGCGGGTAGCGAATGGTCTACCTCGACACCTCGGTGGTGCTGGCCCAGCTCCTGGCCGAGGACGTCCGGCCGCCGGCCGCGCTGTGGGACCAGCCCTTGGTGGCCAGCCGCCTGACCGAATACGAGCTGATCACGCGCCTGAGGGCGCTCGACCTGTCCGGGACGGAGGAGGCGCTGGCGTCGTTTCGTGCCCAGGTGTCGCTCATCGACCTCAGCGATGCCCTGGTGCGCGAGTCCTTCGAGTCGCTGCCCAAGGGCCTGCGCACGCTCGACGCCCTCCACCTGGCGTCGGCGCTCTTCCTGCGGGATCAGGGAGTCGACGTCCGCATCGCGACGTACGATGGCCGCCTGGCCGCGGCGGCGTCGGAGATGGGCTTCGGGCTGTATCCGCTGGACCTGCCGCCAGGCTGACACGCGCGGCCGGCGCACCGATGCGCTCACGCGCCCGCGCACAGGCTCCACACGTCTGCGACCCTACCGCGCCCACGACCCCAGCGGCCCCGCCAGCAGGCTGAGCGAGACCACGAACTGGTTGAGGCCGGCCACCCGTTCGAGCGAGACGTCGGCGGCACCCAACAGGCTCGACGTCAGCCCGTACAGCAGACCCGTGCGCAGGGCCAGCCCCGCGGCCGTGCGCGGGTCGGCGGATCCCTGGGTGAAGCTGGAGCGGTCCACGACCAGACCCGCCTGGATGCGGGGATGCACCGTCCGGTAGAGTGGCCCACTCCCCAGGATCAGGCCGGCCATCGCGTTCAGGGTCCAGTAGTTCCGCAGCTCCGTCCCGGTCCGGCCTCCGATGACCGAGAGCATGAGCACCTGACCCAGGGCCTGCGGGTTGATCACCATCTCCCAGGCGATGGCCAGCCGCATGGCCTCCAGCTCCATGTTGCGCGCCACGATGGGCGCGATGGCCCAGTAGAGCGGGCCGGCCTCGGTGGGGACCTGGTCCGGAGCGGCTCGGTGGACCGCGTCGAACGCGGCGAACGTCTGGGGCAGCAACGGTCCGGATATGGTGCCGTCCGGCGTCCGGACGGACGAGGGTTCCTGCGCACCGAGGGCCGGCGCGACGAGCAGGGTGGAGAGGATCAGGACGGCGGCCCGGGCGAGCGCGTGCATAGCGGTTCTCCTTGCGGGGTGGACGACGTGCGCCCTACCACGCCGGATTCCACCGGGAGACCGGTCACGCGGCCGGTGCGGCCCTCACAGCCCCAGCAGCCGCGCCACGATGGCGCGCTGGATATCCGACGTCCCCGCATACAGCACGCCGCCCACGGCGTCGCGCAGGTCGCGCTCCACGCCGGTCTCGCTCAGGTAGCCCACGCCGCCGTGGATGCGCACCGCGTCCAGGCCGGACTCCACGAACGCCTCGCTCAGGTGCAGCTTGAGCAGGGCCGCCTCCAGCATGGCCGGGCGGCCGGCTTCCACCAGCCAGGCCACCTTGTACAGCAGCAGCCGCGCCGTCTCCAGCCGCAGGCGCATGTCGGCGATGCGGTTCGACACCGACTGGAACTTGCCGATCGCCTGTCCGAACTGCCGGCGGCTCTTCGCGTACGCGATGGCGCCGGCGAGCTGGCGCTCCATGGCGCCGAGCTGGCTGGCCAGGATGCAGCAGCGCTCCACCTCCAGCGAGTGGTTGGAGATGCTGACGCCTGCGCCTTCCGGGCCGAGGCGATGCGCCTCCGGTACGAAGCAGCCGTCCAGCACGATCTCGCCGATGGGCACGGTGCGCAGCCCCATCTTGTGCTGCATGGGGCCGGCGGAGTAGCCCTCCGCGCCGCGCTCCACCAGGAAGGCGGTGATGCCCCACCGCCCTTTCTCCGGATCCACCGTGGCGAACACCAGCGCCACGTCCGCGAGCGGCGCCAGCGTGACCAGGCGCTTGCGTCCCGTCAGTCGGTAGCCGCCGTCCACGCGTTCGGCCCGCATCGTGAGCGCATATGCGTCCGAGCCCGACCCGGGCTCCGTCAGCGCGTGGGCACCCAGCAGCGTGCCCGCACAGAGGCCAGGCAGGAAGCGCTGCTTCTGTGCCTCGCTGCCGAAGCGCACGATGGGCAGCTGCACGGTCCAGATCTGCGCGTTCAGCGCGAAGGTGAGCCCGTTGTCGGGGCAGCCCTCCCCGAGCGCCTCCATGACGCGGACCGCCGTGGAGAGCTCCGTGGCGGTCCCGCCGTAGTCCTCCGGCACCGAGAGGCCCAGGATCCCGGCCCGCGCGCACCTCATCCAAAGCTCGCGCGAGAACGTGCCCTCGCGGTCGCGTTGTTCGAGCGCGGGGTCGGCCAGCTCCGTGCGCGCGAACGCCAGCGCTTCGCGGTAGCGCGCCTCCTGCGCCTCGGTCCAGCCGAAGTCCATGGACGTCAGAGCCCCGGCAGCCAGGAGACGAGATTCCGGGCGATGGTGCGGAGCGGGATGTTGAACCCGAAGGTGCGCTCGGCCGCCCAGAGCAGCGCCACGGCGATGAGGAAGAGCGAACCGCCCCTGAGGATCCACATGTACAGCCGGGTGCGGCGCAGCAGGAACAACACCGGGAAGATCAGGGCGATCACCGCCACCTGCCCGATCTCCACCCCCAGGTTGAACCCGAGCAGGGACAGCACCAGGTAGTTGTTGTCCAGCCCGACGTCGCCCAGGACGCTCGCGAAGCCGAAGCCGTGGAAGAGGCCGAAGGCGAACGCGATGGTGGCTTCGCGCACCCGGATGGCGGGAAACAGGTTGTGCAGCGCGGCCGCGGCGATGGACAGCGCGATCACCGTCTCCACGAAGGTGGACGGCAGGCGGATGACGTCCAGGGCGGCCAGGCTGAGCGTGACGCTGTGCGCGATCGTGAAGAACGTCACGATGGCGACGATGTTCCAGAGCGCGCTCCGGAAGCTCGACACCGGCTCCCACCTCCCCTCGCGGCGCGTGAGGACGGACGGGAGCACCAGGGCCACCAGGAACAGGATGTGGTCGATCCCGATCCAGATGTGCCACACACCGGACTTGATGAAGGCCCAGAAGCCCAGCCACACGGACGAACGGGTGAGATCGAGCGTCTGCGTGGGGTCGCGCGGCGAGAAGATGAGGGAGACGTTGCCTTCGTTGTTGAACGTGCCGGTGCGGAAGTTGTGCTCGATCACCAGCATGTTGCGGTGTTGAGGCCGTACCTCGAACATCGGCGTGTACGTGAACTCGAGCAGCTCGGGCGTGGGGCTGATCTCCACGAGGTACTCGAGCAGTACGTATTCGCCGAAGTCCACGGCGCGCTGACCGAAGAACTGGTAGACCGGCTCCAGGGTCTGCCCGCCCGCGGCCATCCGGAAGTGGCCCTCCGCGTAGGCCCGGATGCGAGGCAGCGCCGCCTCGATGCGCGCGTCCGTGAGCGGCTGCTCCACGTCCCATCCCAGGCCGAGCACCTGGTCCAGGTCCGCCTCCAGGATCTCCAGGCGCACGACGATGGAGTCGTCGTGGACGCGCAGGAAAACGTAGCTCTGGCCGGGCTCGTGGGCGGCCGCGAGGACCGCGGCGGACAGCGCGGTTTCCCCGATGCCCTCGATCGCAGCGGGCGCGGATCCGGCGCTGGCGGTCTCGAATGCGCGGGTCCGCGGGGGAGGGGCGTCCGCCTCGCCGGCATGCGCGGGAGCGGGCAGGCCCAGGAGGAGGAACAGGCCGGTGGCCAGGGCGAGGCGGGTGGGGAGCGTCATCGCGGCCGGGGGCGCGGGTGGAAGACGGGGCGGGCCCGGGGGCCCGCTACGGCAGGGTGGTGTGCCAGACAAGGTGCCAGCCCCGGCCCTCCGCGGCCAGACAGGCCTGGTGGCCGGGCACGGCGGCCAGGTCCAGGAGGCGCCAACGAGCGGCTTCGGTCGGATCGCCATCCAGCTCCAGCAGACGCGCCTCCCCCTCCACGGTGGCCGTGAACCGCGGAAAGGCCGCGAGCCCCTCGCCGAGCGCCTTGGCCAGGGCCTCCTTGCGGGCCCAGACCCGGAGGAAGCGGGCGGGTCGCTCGGACGGCGGCGCGGCCGCCAGGGCCTCCCGCTCGGCCGGTGTGAACGAGACGCGCGCCAGGCCGTCCGGGTCCTTCAAGGGCCGTTCCGCCTCCAGGTCCACCCCCACCCGGCGCCCCCGGGCCACCGCCAGCAGGAGCCACTCCCGCGTGTGGGAGAGGTTGAACTCGAGCCCCGACCCCGGCAGCGACGGCTTGCCGCGGGGCCCGATCTCGAAGTCCAGGCCGGTCGGTGCGGTGCCCGACAGCGTCCCCAGGACCCATCGCACCGCCCCGCGGGCCCATCCCCGGCGCCGGGCGTCCTCGGGCCGCCGGAAGCGCGCCAGGTCGGCCCGGTCCGCCTCCGTGAGCACGCCCTGCAGCGCGGCACCCCAGCGGGCGTCGGGCGCCAGAGGGAGGCGCCACAGGTGGATCTCGTCCTCCGGCAGCGACCATCCCGGCCCCAGGACGCGGGGGTTTCCGCCCGGGACGGGCGCGTCTACCATGTGCCGCGGCCCGGGATCCGACCCCTCGCCGCTCCGCTCCCGTCCGGCACGCCGTTGACCCTCCTCCGCTCCGTCCTGTCCCTGCTTGAGCGCCGTGAGCGTCTGCAACTGGGCGTGCTGGCCGCCGGGCTCGTGATCATGGGCCTCCTGGAGATGGTGGGGGTCGCGTCCATCCTGCCCTTCATGCGCCTGGTGGCGGATCCGGGCGTGCTCGAGCGCAGCGGGTGGCTGGCGGATCTGCACGCACGGCTGGGATCGCCCGAGCCCGGGCGCTTCCTCTTCCAGGCCGGGCTGTTCCTGCTCGGGATCATCGCGCTCAACAACCTCTTCAACGCCGTCACGTCCTGGTACCTGTTCCGCTTCGCCTGGGCGCAGAACCACCGGCTCTCGCTGCGCCTGCTCTCGCGCTACCTGGGCCAACCCTACGCGTTCTTCCTGGACCGCAACACGTCCGAGCTGAGCCAGAAGCTGCTCCAGGAGGTCAACTCCGTCGTCTCGGGCGTCCTGCTGCCGATGCTGCAGGTCGCGGCCCGGGGTGTCTCGGTGGTGCTGCTGGTCGTGCTGCTGGCGGTCGTGGATCTCCGCATGGCTCTGCTGGTCGCGCTGATCTTCGGCGGCTCCTACGGGCTGGTCTACCTGCTGCTGCGGCGGCGTCAGTACCACCTGGGCGTCGAGCGCTTCACGCAGAATACCGCCCGGTTCTCGGTGTCGCGCGAGGTCCTGGTGGGCATCAAGGACGTCAAGTCGCTCGGTCGCGAAGCGGAGTTCCTGCGCCGCTTCGCGGAGCCCTCCTGGCGCTATTCGCTCGGCACCGCCCAGAACCAGATCGTGGGCCGTCTGCCGCGGTATGCGCTGGAGACGATCGCCTTCGGCACGGTGATCGTCATCATCCTGGCGCGGCTGCGCCAGGGCGGAGACTTCGCGACCCTGTTGCCGGTGCTCAGCGTGTATGTCTTCGCCGGCTACCGGCTCATGCCGGCGCTGAACGAGCTGTTCTCGAGCGTGGTGACCATGCGCTTCAACACCGCCGCGCTCGATCGTCTGCTCGACGACCTCTCCGGTCCCGACCCGGACGAAGGGCTCCGTCCCGAGGCCCGCGGCGAGATCGCCTTCCGCGAATCGATCGAGCTGGACGGCGTCCAGTTCCGGTATCCGGACACGCGCGGCTTCGCGCTGCGCGATGTCGACCTGCGGATCGAGGCCAATCAGGTCGTGGGCTTCGTCGGCACCACCGGTTCGGGCAAGACCACGCTCGTGGATCTGCTGCTGGGTCTGCTCGCGCCCACGGAGGGCTCGCTCCGCGTGGACGGCGTGCCGCTGGACGCACGCACGCGTCTGGCCTGGCGTCGACACTGCGGCTACGTGCCCCAGGACGTCTTCCTGTCGGACGACACGATCACCGCCAACATCGCCTTCGGCCTGCCCCCGGCCGAGGTGGACCCCGCAGCCGTCGAACGCGCGGCGCGCATCGCCCAGCTCCACGACTTCGTGCAGGAGCTGCCGGACGGGTATGCGACGGTCGTGGGGGAGCGCGGCATCCGATTGAGCGGCGGACAGCGCCAACGCATCGGGATCGCGCGTGCGCTCTACCACGATCCCGACGTCCTGGTCCTGGACGAGGCCACGAGCGCGCTGGACGGCGCCACCGAGGCGGCGGTGTTGGATACGATCCACACGCTGGCCCACACCAAGACCCTGCTCGTCATCGCGCACCGGCTCACCACCGTCCGGCCGTGTGACGTCATCCACGTGGTGGAGGCAGGGCGGGTGGTGGCGTCGGGGTCCTGGGACGACCTGGTGGCATCCAGCGAGCGGTTCCAGGCGCTGGGGGGCCGGTAGGCGGGACGGGGACGGGCCGCACCCCCCGCAGGTCCCCCCCTCCGAGGGGTGGCGGGCCCGGCGCCGAAGCGCCATGGTGGCTGGGACGTGGGCGGTTCCGCCCGCGAAACCCCCCTGTCCCTCCGTCCTTCGATTCGCGCCGGTTCCAGGTGTCCACCCACGCCCCGCCACCGCACGATGCTCCGGCCGGCCCCGCGCCTGGCCTGACCGCGTCCGAGCGCCGGATCTGGACCGGCCAGCGCCTGGATCCGGCCGCGCCGCTGTACAACATGGCGCTGGCGATCACCATCGAAGGCGCGCTGGACGTCCCGCGCTTCCAGCGCGCGTTCGCGCGGCTGGTGGAGGAGACCGACGCGCTGCGCACGACCTTCCCGGAGCGGAATGGTCAGCCGGAGCGGCAGGTGCACGCGTCGCCGAGCGGGACGCTCGACATCGAGCACTGGCCACTGGCCCAGGTGGACGACGACGCCGTCGCGCAGCGGCTGGCGGCACGCACGCGCCGCCTCTTCGACGTGGCCACGGGTCCGCTGTTCGACAGCGTCCTCGTGCGACGGGCGCCCGATCTCCACGTGTGGTATCTGAACCAGCACCACCTGATCACGGATGCCTGGTCCGTGGGCGTGCTGCACCGCCGGCTCGGCGCGCTCTACGAGGCCGACGGCGCCCCGCTGCCGGACGCACCGCCGTTCGCCGACTTCGTCCAGCACGAGCGCGGTCTGCGCGACGCGCCGCCGCTGCTTCGGGCTCGCGCGCACTGGGGCGACCGGGCGGCGCCGCGCGCGCTCGGGCTCTACGGGGACACCCGTCCCGGCTCCGGGCGCACGCGTCGGGTGCGGGTGCCGCTGGGCGCCGAGCGCGCGGCGCATCTCACGCGTCTGGCCGCGTCGCCGCCGTTCCGCGCGCTGTCGCCCGAGCAGTCGCGCTTCCTGGTGGTGGCCACGGTCCTGACCGCCTGGATCCACCGCGTGGCCGATACCCGCGACGTGGCGCTGGGCACGCCCTGGCACAATCGGATCACCCCGCGACAGCGGGAGACGGCGGGGCTCTTCATCGAGCTGTACCCGGTGCGGGTGCATGTGGAGGAGGGCGAGACCTTCACATCCCTCGCGCGCACGCTGGGCGCGTCCACGCTCGAGACGCTCCGGCACGTCGTGCCCGGCGCGAGCGCCGCGCCCGGTGCCCACGACTTCGCGGTGGTGCTCAACGCCATCACCGCCCGGATGGGGCCGTTCGCGGGGCGACCGACCCGTGCGGAATGGATCCACGCGGGCGCGGGCGATCCCGCCCACCGCTTGCGCGTCCAGGTGCACGACTTCGACGCGCAAGGTGAGCCCGTCATCGACTTCGATCTGGACGAGCGCACCTTCGGCCCCCGCGAGCGGGAGTGGGCCGTGCGCCACTTCCTCGCGCTGTTCGACGCGCTCGCCGCGGACGACACCGCACTCGTGGCGGCCGTGCCCCTGGTCAGCGCGGACGAGGAGGCCGTATTCGCCGCGCCGGTCGTCGAGACCGAGCCCGCGCCCACGGTCCCCGCGCAGATCGCCGAGCAGATACGCGCACGGCCGCACGCCGTCGCGGTGCGCGATGGCGACGTGCGCCTCACCTACGGGACGCTGGCGGAGCGCGCGCGGGCGCTGGGCGCCGCGCTCCAGGCCGCCGGCGTGGAGCCGGGGGACGTGGTGGGCGTCTGCCTGGAGCGCTCGGCGGCGCTGATCGTGGCGCTGCTGGGCGTGTGGGAGGCGGGCGCGGCGTGGCTCCCGCTGGATCCCGCACACCCGGAGCCGCGACGGGCGGCGCTCCTGGAGGACGCCCGGGCGCGGGCGGTCGTGACGGCGGACGTGCTGGCCCCGTCCCTCCGCGCACTGGACCGACCCGTCCTCACCGTGGACCGGGAGGGGCGGACGGACGCACCCGGCGGCGCATCACAGCCGGGTGCGCCCGCGCCGGGTCGCGCGCACCTGGCGTACGTGCTCTACACGTCGGGCTCGACCGGCACCCCCAAGGGGGTGGAGGTGGAGCACGGCGCGCTGGCCGACTACGTCCGCTGGGCCCGGGACGTCTACACGGACGGAGAGCCGCTCGCCTTCGCGCTGTTCACGTCCCCCGCGTTCGATCTGACGCTCACCTCGATCTTCACGCCGCTGGTGGCGGGGGGCGCGGTGGTGGTGTACCGCGATGCGGTCCACAGTGGTCTGCTCGTCCGCCGGGTGCTCGAGGACGACGCCGTGGACGTGGTGAAGCTCACGCCCTCCCACCTGGCCCTCCTGCGCGATCTCGACCTGCGCACCGCGCGGGTGCGGCGACTGATCCTGGGCGGCGAAGACCTGAAAGGTCCCCTGGCGGCGGCCGTGCACGACGCGTTCGGGGGCGCGGTCGAGATCCTGAACGAGTACGGGCCCACCGAGGCCACCGTGGGCTGCATGCTGCACCGCTTCGATCGCGAGCGGGATGCGCGGGGCTCGGTCCCGATCGGACGGCCGGCCCCAGACGTGCGCCTGCGCGTGCTCGATGCGTGGGGACGGCCCGTGCCGCGCGGCGTGATCGGCGAGCTCTGGATCGGGGGGCGGCGTCTGGCGCGTGGATACCGCGGCGATGCTGCCCGCACGGCCGAGCGCTTCGTCGCCGACGCCTCGGAACCGAAGCTCCGCTTCTATCGCACGGGGGACCGCGCCCGCTGGCGGCCGGACGGCGCGCTCGACTTCCTGGGCCGGAACGACGACCAGCTCAAGGTGCGGGGTGTGCGCATCGAGCGCGCGGAGGTGGAGGCCGCGCTGCTCGGGCACCCGGATGTGCACGAGGCGGTGGCCCACCTGGTCCGGAGCGGCCCGTCCGATGTGACGTGCGTGCGCTGTGGCCTGGAAGCCGCCCATCCCGAGGCGCTGCTGGACGACCAGCAGGTCTGCGCCGTCTGCCGCCGCTTCGAGCGGGAGCGCGCGCAGGTGGCGGGCTACTTCGGGACCCTGGACGACCTGCGCGGCCTCCTGGCCGAGGCGCGGGCCGCGACCGAGGGACCGCACGACTGCCTCATGCTCTACAGCGGCGGCAAGGACAGCACCTACGCGCTGTGCCGCGTCGTGGAGATGGGGGCGCGCCCGCTGGTGTTCCTCCTGGACAACGGCTTCATCTCCGACCAGGCCAAGGCGAACGTGCGGCGTGTGGTGGACCTGCTCGGGCTGGAGCTGGTGGTGGGCTCCACGCCGGCCATGCCCGCCATCTTCGCCGACAGCCTCGCCCGCCACAGCAACGTCTGCAACGGCTGCTTCAAGACCATCTACACGCTGGCCCTGCAGCTCGCGCACGAGCGCGGACTCCGTCACATCGTGACCGGGCTGTCCCGGGGCCAGATCTTCGAGACCCGCCTGCACGATCTCTTCCGCCGTGGGATCTACGCGCCCGCGGACGTGGATCACACCATCCTGGAGGCCCGCAAGGCCTACCACCGCATGGACGACGCCGTACGGCGCGAGCTGGACGTGGGGATCTTCGAGACGGACGAGGTGCTGGAGCAGGTGCGCTTCGTGGACTTCTACCGCTACTGCGACGATACGCTGGAACAGATCCTGGCGTACGTGGCCGAGCACACGCCGTGGATCCGCCCCTCCGACACGGGCCGCTCCACCAACTGCCTGATCAACGAAGCGGGCATCTGGGTGCACAAGACCGAGCGCGGCTTCCACAACTACGCCATGCCGTACAGCTGGGACGTACGGCTCGGGCACAAGGAGCGCGAGGCGGCGCTGGAGGAGCTGGACGACGACCTGGATCCGGGCCGGGTGCGCGAGATGCTGGACGCCGTCGGCTACCGGGTCCGCCCGCCCGCAGAGGCGGAGGCGCGCCTGGTGGCCTACTACACGGCGGCGCAGCCGCTCCCCGCGGACGTGCTCCGCGACTTCCTGGAGCGGACCCTGCCCGGGGAGATGGTCCCCTCCGCGTTCGTGCGTCTCGACCGCCTGCCGCTCACGCCCAACGGGAAGGTGGATCTGGATGCGCTGCCCCGGCCGGATGCGCAGCGGCCCGTGCTGGACGGCGTCTATGTCGCGCCGCGCACGGAGGTCGAACACACCGTGTGCGCCATCTGGCAGGACGTGCTGGGCCTGGAGGCGATCGGGGTCCACGACGACTTCTTTGCCCTGGGTGGGGATTCGATGCAGTGCATCCAGATCGTGGCGGCGGCGCGGCGCGCCGGTCTGGAGCTGCAGCCCCATCACGTGTTCGAGCACCCCACGGTGGCCGCACTGGCGGGTCTCGCCGCCCGGAGCACGCACGGCCCCCAGCCCACGGTGGCCCGCGCCGGCGCCGACGAGCTGGCCGAGCTGCTGGACGAGTTCGGGGAGTAGGCGCATGGCGACCGGCACCATCGAGACGGCGTTCGGGCTCACCCCCTTGCAGGAGGGGATGCTCTACCATTCGATCCGGGAGCCCGGGGCCGGCGTCTACCACAGCCAGTACTGCGTGGCGCTCTCGGGGCCCGTCCAGCCCGACCTGCTCGTGCAGGCGTGGCGGCGCGCCACGGAGCGCTACCCCGTCCTGCGCACCTTCTTCGCCTGGGAGCGCCGCGAGCGTCCGCTCCAGGTGGTCCGCTCGACCGTGGATCTGGACTTCGAGCACGAGGACTGGCGCGACGCGTCCGACGTCGAGGCGCGCTGGGCGGCGCTCCTGGAGCGCGACCGCGCGCGCGGGATCGACCTGGGGGTCGCCCCCGTGATGCGCTGGGTGCTCGTGGCCCTCGGAGCCGAACGCTGGCGCCTTCTCTGGAGCGTGCATCACACCGTGCTGGACGGATGGTCCGGACGGATGGTGCTGCGGGAGGTGCTGGCCGACCACGAGCGCCTGCGCGCCGGTGTGGACCACCCACTGCCGGCCACCATCGGCTTCGACCATTTCGTGGGGTGGCTCGAGACGCAGCTTCCGTCGGAAGCGGAGTCGTTCTGGCGGAGCGCGCTCACCGGCGCGCACCTGCCCACGCCGCTTCCGTGGGACGGGGGTGTCTCCACGCAGGCGCGTCTGCGGACGGAGACGTTCCTGGACGCGGCCGCCACCGACGCCGTGCGGACGGGCGCGGCCCGACTACGGGTGACGCCGGCGACCCTGGTGGTCGGCGCGTGGGCCCTGCTGCTGGGTCGTCTGAGCGGACGCGACGACGTGGTGGTGGGTGCCACCGTCTCCGAGCGACCGGCCGAGATCGACGGCGTGGAGGAGGCGGCCGGGCTGTACCTGTCCACGCTGCCGCTGCGCGTACAGTGCGATGCGGCCGACGCCGGTGGCTGGTTGCGCGCGCTGCACGGCACCCTGGCCCAGGCGCGCGCGCGCGCCACGCCCGGACTCACCCGGATCCAACGCTGGGCGGAGGTGCCCGGTCGGTTGTTCGACTCCGTGATCGTGTACGAGAGCTTCCCCACGACGCTGGACCGCACCGACCTGGGCGCGGTGCGCATCGCCGACGAGCACCTGCTGGAGCACTCGGACCTGCCGCTCGCCCTGCTGGTCTTTCCGGGCGAGCGTCTGCGCCTCCAGCTCGTGCACGACCCGGGACGCGTGTCCGCGTCGGCGGCAGACGCGTTGCTGCAGCAGACCGCGGGCCTGCTTCGGGCGCTGGCGGGAGCGGACGCCGACTCCACATCCGCGCTGCCCACCCTGGAGCCCGGAGTGGCGGAGCGGCGGCTCGCGGAGTGGTCCGGAGCCGCCGCGCCGGCACCTGCGGTCGAGGACGTGGTGGCACGGGTGCAGCGGCACGTGGCCGCGGCGCCGGACGCGCCGGCGCTGATCACGTCCGAGCGGACCTGGTCCTACGACGCGCTGGATCAGGCCGCCAGCGCGGTGGCCGATACCCTGCTGCGCGCCGGGCTCGCACCGGGAGCGCGGGTGGCCGTGTGGGCCGCGCGTGCGCCGGAGACCGTGATCGCGGAGCTGGGCGTGCTCAAGGCGGGTTGTGCGTTCCTGCTGTGCGACCCGGCCGCGCCCCCCGAGCGGACCGCACACCTGCTGACGTACGCCGATGCCGTGTGGGCCGGCCCCGAGGTGCCCGACACCTTTGCGGCTCCCGGTCGCCCGCGCCTGACGCCGACGACCGGTTCGGCCTCGCCGCGTGTGGAGCGGCCCGTCGCGCCGGACACGCCGGCCTACGTGGTCTTCACCTCCGGCTCCACCGGAGTGCCCAAGGGCGTGGTCGTCGAGCGCGGTCACCTGGCCTGGTCCACGGGCGCGCGCTCCGTCTGCTATCCCGAGCCGCCCGCGCGCTTCCTGCTCCTGTCCCCGATGTCCGTGGATTCCTCCCTGGCCGGGATCTGGTGGACGCTCTGCGCGGGCGGCGCGCTCGTGGTCCCGGACGCGCGCGCCGAGCAGGATCCCGAGCGCCTGACCACCACGATGGCCGAGGCCGGCGTCACCCACACGCTGCTGGTACCATCGCTGTGGCGGGAGCTGCTGGCCCACGCCGATCCCGCCGGCCTGGGAAGCCTGCGCCGGGTGATCGTGGCCGGCGAGGCCTGTCCGGCGTCGGTCGTGCGGGCGCACCGCGCCGCGCTGCCCGGCGTGCCGCTCCACAACGAGTACGGGCCGAGCGAGACCACCGTCTGGGCCACCGTGGACGAGCTGACCGGCCACGCGGAGGGGCCGGTCGCCATCGGTCGCCCGGTCCCGGGTGCGCGGGCCTACGTGCTGGACGACTCCGGCGTCCCCGTCACTCCGGGCGCACCCGGCGCGCTGGTGGTCGGTGGGGAAGGGGTCGCGCGCGGCTATCTGGACGGCTCGGCGGCGGACCAGGCACGCTTCGCGCCGGATCCGTTCCGCTCCGGTGGGCGCGTCTACCACACCGGGGACCGCGTGCGCTTCCTGCCCGACGGCCGTCTCGAGTTCCTCGGCCGCCTCGATGACCAGATCAAGGTGCGTGGGTTCCGGGTCGAGCCTGCCGAGATCGAGCGCATCCTCGGGCGGCATCCCGCCGTGCGGGAGGCGGTGGTGGTGCTGCACCGTGCCGTTCCGGCGCCCGACGTGGACGCGCTCGTCACCGCCCTGTCGTCGCTCCCGGAGGCGGAGCGCGAAGCCCTCCTGACCGGCGTGGAGCGGGGATGACCCGGAAGATCAAGCGCACGCGCGCGTTCGAGCTCACGCTCGAGATCAAGGACGACGCGTTCGTGCGCCCGCCGACGGACGCACAGCGCAACTGGCTGCTCAACCGCACGCTCCGGGAAGCGGCCGACGATCTCGAGGCCCTGGACGCCGTCGCGCGCCGGTTCGTGCCCGGCGGTACCCGCTCGCTCCCGTCCGACCTGCGCAGTGCGGATCTCACCGACGCACAGATCATGGAGGACTGGCAGCTCCCGCTCATGCGGGCCATGGCCGACATCGCGGGTCGGACCCGCGGGGACATCCTCGAGGTGGGATTCGGGCGGGGCATCTCCGCCGAGCTGATCCAGGCGTGGGCGCCGCGCTCCCACACCCTCATCGAATGCAACCCGGCCATCGTGGAGTGCTTCCACGTCTGGCGGGAGGGCAAGCCCGACCGTGACATCCGCATGGTGGAGGGGCTCTGGCAGGACGTGCTGGACGGCCTGGGTCGCTTCGACGCGATCTTCTTCCACACCTACGCGCTGGACGAGGACGAGGCGATCGATCTCCTGTCCTCTTCCGTCACCTTCGCCGAGCACTTCTTCGCGCCGGCCGCCGCGCACCTCGTGGAAGGTGGAGTCTTCACCTATCTGACCAACGAGATCGATTCGCTGTCGCGGGCGCACCAGCGACGTCTCTTCGAGCACTTCACGTCGTTCCGCGTGCACGTGGTGCCGCTGCAGATGCCGCCGGACGTCCAGGACGCGTGGTGGGCGCCCTCGATGGCGGTCATCGAGGTCCACAGGTGAGCCCGGACGGACGCGCCGCGCTGCGGACGCGGCTCGCGGCGCTGGATCCCGCCGCGTTGGCTCGGCTGGCCCAGGCGCTGGGGGAGCGCCGTCCAGAGCGACTCACGGCCTTCGTGGTGGCGGAGGGCACGGTCACCCCGGAGGAGCTCGGGCGGGTGCTGCGCAGCGCATTGCCCGACGCGCTCGTGCCCGCCGTGACGCTCTGCGCCGAGCTGCCGCGCACGGCGGCCGGCAAGGTGGACCGGGCTGCGCTGGCCCGTCGCGCTCCGGAGCCGCCGTCCGCTCCGGCGAGCGATGCGCCCACCGGCCCGCGCTCCGCGACCGAGGAGACGCTCCTGGGCATCTGGAGGGACGTGCTGGGCACCGACGAGATCGGGGTGCACGACGACTTCTTCGAGATCGGAGGGGACTCGCTGTTGAGCATCCGCGTCCTGGCCCGCGCCGGCCGCGCGGGGCTGCGCCTGGAGCCGGAGACGTTCTTCCGCCGGCCCACCATCGCGGCGCTGGCGGAGGCGTTGGCGCCCGACGTGCACGGAGCGGGGAGCACGGATCCGGACGAGGACCGCGCCGACCCCGGACGGGCGCCGCTCACGCCCATCCAGCACTGGTTCCTCGAGCGGATCCCGCGCGGACGCGACCGCTGGAACCAGGCCGTGGCGGTGGACGTGGACGAGCCCGTCGACGGGGCAACGCTGGGCCGCGTGGTGGCGGCGCTCGTGGAGCGGCACGACGCGCTGCGCCTCCGGCTGGTGGAGCAGGACGGCGCGTGGCAGCAGGACGTGGCGACCGCGCTCGTTGAACCTCCGGTGCAGCAGGTGGGGATCGACGCCTCCGCTCGCGACGACGCGGTGGCCGCCGCGCTGGACGCGGCCCAGGACGGGCTCCGGATCGATCGTGCGCCGTTGTTCCGGGTGCTCGAGGTCCGCGACGGCGACGCACAGCGCCTGGTCCTGGTCGCCCATCACCTGCTCGTGGATGCCGTCTCGTGGGGTGTGCTCCTCGAGGACCTGGCCACGCTGCTCGGGCAGGCGCGCGCGGGTGAGCCCCTCGCCCTCGCGCCCCGCACGGCCTCCCTGCGCCGCTGGGCCTCGGCCCTGACGGAGCGGGTCGCGCATCCGGACGTGCGGGCCACCCTGCCGCGTTGGGAAGAGGGGACGCCCACCGAGGCGCCGGCATCGGCCGGCGATACGGCCCGTGCTTCCGCGGCCCTCGCGCGTGATGGGGACGATTGCGCGGCGGATGCCCTGCAGGTCCACGTGCACCTGGACGCGCAGGAGACGACCCACCTGCTGCGCACCCAGGCCGCGCGACTGGACGCGACCCCGCTGGAGTTGCTGCTCGCGGCGTTGGTGCACGCCTGGCGGGCGTGGACGGGGGCCGACACGCTCGCGCTCGAGCTGGAGACACACGGTCGCGACGCCGTGGAGGGCCTGGACGTATCGCGAACGGTCGGGTGGTTCACCAGCACCTATCCCGTGCGCCTGCACGCCCCCCGGGACCAGCGAACGCCGGTGCTCGACGCGGTGCGCTCCGCCATGCGCGCGCTGCCTCCGCTGGCCTCGTACGGCCTGCTGCGGTTCCTCCATCCCGATCCGGCGACCCGTCGACGACTGGCCGGCGCGACGGACGCCCGTCTGTTGTTCAACTTCCTGGGCAACACCGACGGCGACCCCCCGGGGCTGCGCCGTGTGTCGCTCCCGGATGTCGCCTTGCGCAGCGCGAGCGCTCCACGCGCGTACGCCATCGAGATCAATGCCTGGATCGATGCGGGCGCCCTGCACGTGGCCCTGGAGATGTCGCAGCGACTGCACGGCGCCGAAGCCGCCCATGCGTTCGCGGGTGCGTGGAGGACCGCGCTCGACGCGCTGGCCACCCTCGACCCCGACCCGTTCGCGGGACGACCGCTGGCCCAGGCCGACCTCGCGACGATCGGGGATCTGCTGGCGGAGCTGGACGAGGAGTAGCCGATGGCGGCGCCCAACGTCGAAGACCTGGTTCCGCTGACTCCGATGCAGCAGCTGATGCTGCTGCACGCCCTCTCCGGGGGGGACGACGGGCTGGTCAACCAGGTCGTCTACGACGTGGGGGGACCCGTGGACGGCAGCGCCTTCGCGCTGGCCTGGACCGCGCTGGTGGCCCGACACGCAGCGTTGCGGACGGGCTTCCTCTGGGAGGACCTGGAGCGGCCGGTGCAGGTGGTGCGCACGGCGGTGGACGCGCAGCCGGCGCGCGTGGACCTCACGACGGAACAGGACCCGGACGCGGCGGCGGACGCCTGGGTGCAGCAGGATCGTGCGGCGGGCTTCGACCCCCGGCGCCCGCCTCTCGTGCGCGCGGCGCTCGTGCATCTCGCCGCCGACCGGCACCGCCTCGTCTGCACCGTGCACCACCTGGTGGCCGATCGCTGGAGCTACGATGTGCTGATCTCGGAGCTGGGCGTGCTGTACGGGGCGGCGCGCGCCGGGAGCGCGGCGGGTGCAGACCTGCCGGCCGCGCCGCGCTTCCGCGACTACGTGGCCTGGATGCAGGCACGCGACCAGGACGGGGCGGTTGCCTACTGGCGCGAGTCGCTCGATGGGGTCGCCGCTGAGGCGGGCGCCAACCGGACCTCCACCGGCCCTCGCGCGACGCAGGAGCGCACCGTATCCGCCGGTGTGCTCGACTCGCTGCGCGAGCGCGCCCGTGCCACACGCACCTCGCTCGGCGTGTGGGTGCAGCTCTCCCTGGCCCTCGGGCTCGCGCGCCGCATGGGTCGCGAGGACGTCGTGTTCGGGCTGACGGTGTCGGGTCGGCCCCCCCAGCTCCCCGACGCGGAGCGTACGGTGGGGTCGTTCGTGAACAACGTGCCGGTACGCGTGCGCTTGCAGGGCCTGGAGACGCCTGGCGCGGCGGCGCAGTGGCTGCACGCCGAGCAGGTCCGACGTCAGCGCCACGAACATCTGGCGCCGCCCACCATCGCTGCCGCGGCCGGCATCCCGGCGGGGCGAGCCCTGTACGACGTCCTGTGCGTCCTCAACCTCGACGACGCTGCGCTGCCCCGCTGGAGCGGACTCGACATCCGCATCCACTCGGCTACGCTGGATGCTGCGGTGCCGTTCCTGTTCGCGGTGGGACGCGAAGAGAACGGCCTGACCCTGCGACTGCTGTACGACGAAGCACGCGAGGATGAGGCCGCGCGTCTGCTCACGGACGTGGAGGACGCGCTCGCCCGGCTGGCCGCGCTGGACCCGGGGTCTGCGTGGATCCGGGACTGGATCGCATCCGGTGCAGCCGTACCGGGCACACCGGCGACGTCGGCCACCGTGGGCGGAGCGCCCGCGTCGCCCGGGAATGCGACGACCCACGCGGACGGCGGCTCGCTGGAGGGGCGGGGTGCGGAGACGGTGCTGCTGGCGCTCTGGCGTGAGGTGCTCGGGGATCCCGCGGTGGGACTCGACGACGACTTCTTCGCGCTCGGGGGCACGTCGCTCCAGGCCGCCCATCTCTTCGCCGGCATCGAGCGACGCCTGGGACGGACGCTTCCGCTGTCGACCCTTCTCCGCTCCGGCAGCGTGCGGGCGTTGCTGCGCGAGCTCGATCAGCCCGTGTCGCACGCCTCCCCCGTGGTCCGGCTGCGTTCGGGCGGGACCCTCGCGCCGCTGTACGTCGTGCCCGGGATCGGGGGTCACGTCGTGGGCCTGGCCGCGCTCGCGCGCGCGCTCGGCGCCGATCAGCCCTTCTACGGCCTCGAGTCCCGGGGTCTGCACGGCGAGCGCGCGCCACTGGAGTCCATCGAGGCCATCGCGGAGGACTTCGCCACCGAGGTGGCGGCCACCGGGGACGGGCCCGTGGATCTGCTGGGACTGTGCTGGGGCGCCGCCGTCGCGTTCGAGATGACGGAGAGGGTGCGGGCCAGGGGGCGGCCGGTCCGGACGCTGGCGCTCCTCGATCCCGCCGTGCTGCTGCGTGCGGAGGAAGAGGAGCCGGGGACGCCCGATGGCAGCTTCCTCAAGCGCCGCCTGGAGCTCTACTGGGACGAGCTGAAGGGCTCGGACTGGCGAGGCCGCGGGCGCTTCCTGGTGGACAAGGCGCGCAGGGCCGCGAGCGCCGTCCGCGGAGACGCGCAGGCGCAGGAGAGTCGCCTGGAGCGCGACCGCTACCGCGTGCGCGAGGCCAACCGGCGGGCCGTCACCCGCTACGATCCGCAGCCGCTCTCCGTGCGTGCCTGCATCTTCCTGACCCCGGAGCGCGATCTCGGGGGCGAGGTCGATCCTCGGCTGGAGTGGCGGACGTTGATCGACCCCGAGCCCCCGGTCGTGCACGTGCCGGGCTCGAACTCGGGCGACGCGATCTCCGCGGCGCATGCGGCCTCCTTCGCCTCGGCGCTGCGCGCCTGGCTGCGCGAGGCGCGCCCACCGCGATGAGCGCGCAGCGGACCGGTCACGATCTCGTCGGCTTCGGCCTGCGCGTGCTGGTCCAGGTGGCGCTCTTCCGCGTGCTGGAGCCCACGGTGCGGGCCCTCGGTCGGCTGCCCGCCGCGGCGTACGAAGGTCGCGTCTTCCTGGACGCCGTTCCGCTCCGCATCTACGAGCTGGTGCGGTCCCATCCCGCTGCCGCCGCCGCCGGGCTCGTGGGGTTGGTCGCCTGTGCGCTGGTGCCCCGGCTGCGCGCGGACACCGCGCGCCTCTTCGACGGATGGCGCTCCGTGGAGGACGGACCCGCCGTGCGGGCGCTCGTGGGCGTGCTCACGGCCGTCCCGACCTGGGCGTGGAGCACCTATGCCACCAACGCCTGGTTCGGACAGGCCCACGTGCTGGACCGGCTGATGCTCGTGGGTCTGTGGGCTCTGGCCTTGTGGCGTCCGCTCTTCCTGCTGCCGTGGGCGGTGGCGTTGGCGGCGGTGCTGAGCCAGTTCGATCTACCGCTGGCTCAGTTCTCGTGGACCGAGGCCGACCTGCTGGTGCGCATCCCGATCCTCGTGACCGCGTACTGGGTCGTCCGCGCCTTCGGTCGCGAACGCGGTGCCCACACGCTCGTGTTCCTGCTGTGCTGCCTGCTCGCCACCACGTACTGGTGGTCCGGGGTGGGGAAGCTGCGCATCGACTGGCTCGCGCATCCCCATATCCACCTGTTGATCTTCGGCGCCTACGCCAACGGCTGGCTGTCCTTCCTGGAGCCCGCGACGATCGCGCGCATCTCCGCCACGCTGGCGCCCTTCACCGTGCCGTTGATGCTGTTCACGCTGCTCGTGGAGCTGGGCGCGCTGCTGCTCCTGGCGCGCCGATCCTTCCTGCAGGGCTTCCTGGTGCTGGCGCTGGTGTTCCACACGGGCGTCTTCCTCTTCAGCGGCATCTGCTTCTGGAAGTGGATGGCGGTCGAGGTGGCCCTGCTGGTCTTCCTGCGCACCGGGGATCGTATCGAACGCCTCCCGTTCTTCACGCCGGCCCACGCGGTGCTGTCCATCCTGCTGATCGGCGGCGCCACGCTCTGGGTGAGGCCGGGCAACCTGACCTGGTACGACACCCCGCTGACGTACTCCCTCCGGCTGGAGGGCGTCACGACGACCGGACGCACGGTACCGCTGGATGCGGGATCCTTCGCGCCCTATCGGGAGATGTTCGTGCTGGGCCTCTTCCCGTACCTGTCGCCCGACGTGCAGCTCACGGGGACCATGGGCGCGGCGACGGACCCCGCCCGGGCGGACGCGTTGGTGCGCGCTCCCACGGTGGAGACCGTACGGGCCCTGGAGGCGGCGGTCGGAGCGGGCCGGTACGATGCCGCGCAGGCGCAGGCGTTCGAGGCATTGGTGGCGCGCTATGCCCGGCGGCTCAACGCACGCGGGCCGGACCGATTCGGGATCACCGACCTGCTGCGGGCACCCCCGCATCTGTGGAGCTCGCCCCGGTCTCCGCGCTGGGAGGGCCAAAGCCCGCTGCAGCACGTGCGGGTCATCGAGTCCACCCGGCTCTTCGACGGGGTGCTCCCCCACGAGATCCGCCGCCGCGTGCTGGCGGTCGTCGAGGTGGGAGCGCGGTAGGGTGGTCGCGGGGGTCGCTTGGGTCCGGACCCTTCCTCCCCGCCCCTCCCTCCGGGCTTCCCGGCGACCGTCATACGGTTCGGGTGCGGGTCACCTGCCGTTTCCCTTTCCGTGACCGGACCCGTATTCTGCGCCCGCCGCCCCGTACGGCCACCCTGAACCCCGATCGCCATGAACGTCCGAACCGCCCTCCGGACCGTCCTCCCGGCGCCGCTCCTGACCACGGCGCTCCTGCTCCTGGCCTCGTGTACCGCTGCCCGTCCGGGTCCGGCCCCCTCGCCCGGCGCCCAGCCCGATTCGGGTGCCGCCGAAGGCGCCCGCCGTCCCGGTGGAGGCCGGGGTGGCAACGGCGCGGGAGGGGGTGGACCCCAGCCGTACGCATCCGTCATCACCGATGAGGCGATCAGCCAGGACGGCCTGTTCCGCACCCACCGGATGGCGGACAAGCTGTACTTCGAGATCCCCGGTTCGGCCCTCGAGCGCGAGATGCTGCTCCTGGCCCGCCCGGTCGAGAACTCGGCCCAGCGGCCCGAGGGCTTCTTCGGCGGTGGGGGCTCGCGCATCGTGCAGTGGGAGCGCCAAGGTCATCGCGTCATCCTGCGCGAGAAGCGCTACACGGTCTTCGCCGACGACACCGCCGCCATCGCCCGGCAGGTGGATGGCATGCGGAAGGGTCCGGTCATCGCTGCGTTCGACGTGGAGGCGTACGGGCCCGACAGCGCGGCGGTCGTGGAGGTGACGTCCCTCTACACCACGCCCAACGACCTGATGGAGAGCATCGACGGGCTCCAGCGGGACAAGAGCTGGATCGAGGACGCGTGGTCGTTCCCGCGCAACGTGGAGGTGGAAGCCACCCAGACCGGGAACGTGCGACCGCAGACGCCCGGCTTCGGCGGACCGGGCGGTGGGGGCGGTGGCGCCAACAACCAGCCGCGGCCCGAGACCCAGCGGATGCACTGGAGCATGCTGCTCCTGCCGGACGATCCGATGATGGCCCGGCTGCACGACGAGCGGGTGGGCTTCAATTCCTTCCGGGTGATCGACTTCGGCCGCCACGAGCATCGCTCGGAGGAGCGGCGCATCATCCGCCGGTTCCGGCTGGAGAAGCAGAACCCGAACGCGCCGGTGTCCGATCCGGTCGAGCCCATCGTCTACTGGATCGACCCCGCGACGCCGGACTGGCTGAAGCCCTGGGTCGTGCAGGGCGTGGACGCCTGGCAGGAGGCGTTCGAGGAGGCCGGCTTCTCCAACGCGATCTTCGGACGGGTGGCCCCGACGCCGGAGGAGGATCCGTCGTGGTCCCTCTACGACGCCCGCCACTCGGTGATCTACTGGCGTCCGTCCAGCGTGCCCAACGCGACCGGTGGCCAGATCTGGGATCCGCGCAGCGGCGAGATCCTGAAGGGCGAGGTCAACATGTACCACAACGTGCTGAACCTCCTGCGCAACTGGTACTTCATCCAGGCGAGCCCGCTGGACGCGCGGGCGCAGAGCCTGCCGCTTCCGGATTCGCTCATGGGGCGGATGTTGCAGTACGTCGTCACCCACGAGATCGGTCATTCCATCGGCTTCCCCCACAACATGAAGGCGAGCGCGCAATATCCGGCGGATTCGATCCGCAGCCGCGCGTTCCTGGAGCGCATGGGTGGGCACGTGGCGACACTGATGGACTACTCGCGCTTCAACTACGTGGCGCAGCCGGAGGACAACATCCCTCCCCACCTGCTGATCCCGAACATCGGACCCTACGACCGGTTCGCGGTGAAGTGGGGATACGCACCCATCCCGGGCGCCCGCACGCCGGACGCGGAGCGCCCGACGCTCGATCAGTGGGCGCGTGCGCAGGACACGATCCCGTGGCTGCGCTTCAGCACGGCGGACGCGACCAACGACCCCGAGGACCAGACAGAGGCCGTCGGCGACGCGGACGCGGTCAAGTCCACGACGTTGGCCTTGAAGAACCTGGAGCGCGTGGCGCAATCGCTGATCCCGGTCGCGGAACGTCCGGGACAGAGCTACGACCTGCTGGAGGAGCTGTACGACAACACGGTACAGCAGTGGGGGCGCTACATGGCGCACGTGGCCTCGCTCGTCGGAGGCGCCATCACCCAGGAGAAGTACGGGACGGGCCCGCGCTTCGAGCCGGTGTCGCGGGAGCGGCAGGCGGAAGCGGTGCGCTTCCTGAACCAGAACGCCTTCCGCACGCCCGACATGCTCATCGATCCCGACCTGCTGCTCCGGATCGAATCCGAGGGTGTCGTACCGCGGATCCGTACGGCACAGTCGCGGGTGCTGCGAGCGCTCCTGAGCGGGCCGCGCCTGAACCGCCTGGTGGAGTACGAAGGCCTCCTGGACGGCACCGCGCGCACCTACACGGTGGCCGAGCTCCTCGGGGACGTGCGCAGTGGCGTCTGGGGCGAGCTGAGCGCCGGCTCGGTGCGGATCGACGTGTACCGACGCAACCTCCAGCGGGCCTACCTGGAGGCGGTGGACGCGGAGCTGAACCCACCCGAACGGCCCGCGGGGGCCGGGGGTGGATTCGGCCAACCGGCCACGCAGCGCTACAACTCGGACGCGCGAGCCGCGCTGCGCGGCGAGCTGGTGGAGTTGGATCGCCTCATCCAGGATGCGACCGGCCGCGCCGGCAACCGCTCCACGCGCCTCCACCTGCGTGATCTGCACATGGAGATCGAGCGGATCCTCGACCCCTCCTGAGGACGGCCTGCCGCGGTCGGAACGCCCCGGGTGGCCCTGCCGGCACCCGGGGCTCGATCGTCTCCGGCGTCGGGCGGCGGCAGCTTCGCGTCGGGGTACCCGGCAGCCGCCGGCGCCAGACGGTGACTCGACGGCGGTCGACGGCTCAGCGCCGTGACGCGGCTCCCGTGCTTGCGAGCGTGGGTGCCTCCGCCACCACCGCGTGGAGCGCATCCTCGAAGCTTCGCTCTCCGTACAGCCAGGGCCGCCACTCGCGCGCCAGCACCTCGCGGAACCGTCGTGCCCGCTCGTTCTGCTCCCAGATGCCGTAGGCGCGGGCATAGCCGGGATGGCCCGGCACTGCGCGCCAGACCAGCTCGCCCGCCGTGTAGAAGAGCAGCAGGTGCGCCAGCTCCTGCGGCACGGCGCGACCCTGGCGGTCGCCCGCCGTGGCGAGCGCGTCGGACAGGCGCTGGGGCGCCACGTGCCCGGCCTCGTGCAGGAGACCTTCGAGTCCCATGAGACCGCGGTTGCCCACAGCGGTCGTCGCCATGGTGATGTGCGGAGCTTCCGCCACCGAGTAGGCGCCGTACCAGCTCGCGTAGACGCTCGCGTCCACGGGGATCGGGTCGTCGGCCCACACCGTACCGAGCGCGGTGGCCAGCCTCGGTCCCAGACAGGCCTCGTAGCGGTCCAGCAGGCTCTGCATCTCGGCGATCCAGCCCGCATTGTGCGCTTCGTGCCGCGGCCACCACACGGCGAGGTAGACCGGCAGCGCCGCCTCGAGCGTTGCGCGTAGCGCGGGGTCGAGCGTGGACGGCAGCGCACCACTCCCCGCGCCGGCGATGCGTTCGTTCACGTCCAGCACCGGGTTGGACATGCCCGTGTGGGGCAGGACCCGGTCGACGTACGTGGCGACCGCGGTGTCCCAGATCGCGCGTTCCTCACGCGAGAGCGTGCGGAGGGCCAACGCCTCGGCATCCGTGCCCGGCGCGGCCGCGGCGCTCTCGTCGTGGATGCCGCGGGCGCGCTTGGCCTGGAGGAACAGGAAGTTGTGCAGGTTCAGCCAGACGCCGTTCCGGAAGCGGAAGCGGGAGGGCGTGTCCGCGGGCGCGCACACGATGCGGTCGTCCACCGCGTGGCCGGGTGTCGGACCGGCCGCCTCCGGCGTTCCGCCGCAGGCGACGAGCGCCGCCGCGGCGGCGTGCACCGCGAGGATGCCCGCGTGCTTCCCCGTCTTCCGTCCCATCCGCTCCCCCCCGTGCGACGCGCCGGCCATCCGCTCAGGCCGTACCGGTCGGGATCGGCCGCGGTTCCCTGGACGGGGGGGAGCCGACGTCGCTGCGCGGTCGCGTCCCCCCGGATGCGCCGAACGTCCTCAGGTGCCCGGCCGCTCCCGGGCCACGTAGGCCTGGCCGTCCAGCACCTCCCCCGTGTCGCAGTAGAAGGGGATCGTCACACGGGCGTAGGCGGGTCCTTCGAAGGCGTCCAGCTCCCGCCACAGGTCGACCAGCTCGGCCGACTCGAACAGGTCGGCCTCCACGGAGGGACCGTCCTCGCGCGGGATGAGCGCGGGATAGCCGTAGGTCAGGCCCCACCCCACGGGCGAGTAGTCGCCGCGGACGTGACCGTGACGCCACACGCCCTCGAACGCGGCCACGATGTGGTGGTTGGCGCCCCCCGGACGGAGGGTGCCGTAGGCGATCAGGCGCGGCGGCCCGGACGAAGCGGTCGGGCGCCGGTGCGGCTCGGGGGCGGGCGCATCGCCTCCGGGGACCGTCATCGCGCGGGTCCGACTACCGCCACGGGAAGGGTCCGTCCATGGAGACCCCGTGCGCATCGAAGAGCAGCTCGATCATGCGCTCCCACGACGCCCAGCTCGTGGTGCGTTGATAGACGGAGTTGGTCTTGAGCGCGATCACGAGGTCGAGCGCAGGCAGCACGGTGATCCACTGGCCCACGGCGCCGCGACCGGTGTACGCGCCGGCGAACGGCCCCACGGCGCGCGGGCCGTCGAAGACCCACCACATGTAGCCGTACCCGAGATAGCCGTCGCGGCGCCGCACGGGGTTCATCTCTGCGAGCGGCGTCACCGGGCGCACGATCTCCCGGGCCCACGCGCGCGGGATGAGCTGCCGGTCCTCCCAGCGTCCTTCGTTGAGCATCAGATGTCCGACGCGCGCCATGTCACGGGTGGACAGCCAGAAATGGTAGGCCGGATTCACCGAGACGGAGAGGTCGCCGCCCTTGCGTTGGGCCGTGCGGTCCCAGTCCTCCATGTGCACCGGGACGGCCACCTGTGCCTGGAACTCGTCGTAGAGATCGCGCCCGGTCAGGCGCTCGAACGCGGCCCCGGCGGCGTTGAAGTCCCAGTTGCTGTAGAGCATGTACGTGCCGGGCCGCTGGGAGCCGCGCGCGGGCGCGGACGCGAGGTCGTCGCCCCCGTTGGACGCCGCATGGTAGACGCCCGAGCGGGCCGTGATCAGGTCCTGCACGCGGGCCTGCTTCTCGATGGGCAGCAGCCCGCCCACGTCGTCCATGCCGAGGTCGGCCACGGTGGCGTCCAGGTCGATCACGCCCTTCTCCACCCACGTGCCGTAGAGCATCGCGAGCAAGCTCTTGCGGACGGAGGCCAGATAGGAGAGCTCCTCGACGTCCCCGAACGTGAAGACCACCCGGCCTTCGTGCGCGACCACCACGCCGGTCGCGACGGAGCTGTCGGCGAGGAAACGGCCGACCTCGCGGAGCTTGTCCGCATCCCACCCGTGCCGGGCCAGCTCGGGACCGCGCAGCGTCTCCCAGGTCTCTCCCGGGAAGACGCACGCGTCGCACTGGGCGGCCAGGGGCGCGCCTCCGAAACACAGCGCCAGCAGGGCGAGGAGCAGGGAACGCGGGCGCATCGGGCCTCCTGGTGCGGGGATGGGCGAATCTACCGGCGCGGCGGCCGGGCGAGCCAGCGGGGTCCGCGGTGGCCCCGACGCCCGGGCCGGCGCCCCGGCGTTCCGCTCGCGCTCAGCCGGCCGGACGCAAGGACGCACCCTTGCGTCCGCCGCGGACCAGCTTCTGCCGGTCCACGTGCCCGGCGATCATCAGCTCGGCCATCTCCACGCAGCGCTCCACCAGACCGCGCGCGCCTTCGCGCAGCGCCTCGCTCTCCTGGACATGGCGCACGTTGTTCTCCATGTCCTCGGCGCTCCAGCCGCGCGAGTGGGCGATGTAGGGGAACTGGGGGAACTGGCAGCCGAGCTCCGCGAAGAACCCGAGCATCTGGCCGGCCAGCCCCTGCACGTTGTCCTGGCCGCCCGTGATGATCAGCCCCACGACCTTGTTCCGGAGCAGGTGGCGGCCCGCGATGGTCTCCTGGTTCTGGATGCAGTTCATGCGCTCCACCATCCGGTAGTAGAGCGAGCTCGCCGCACCCCACCGGATGGGTGTCGCCAGCAGGATCACGTCCGCGCCGTGCACGAAGGCTTCGTAGACGCGGTCCATCTGGTCGGTCGGGTCCATCTGCGTGATGGAGCACGGCCAGGTGCAGGCATGCGCCGACTTGGAGTAGAAGCCCTCGCACGGTCGGAAGGCGAGGTCGCGGAGCCGGATGCGCTGCACGCGGCTGCCCTGCGCCTCGGCGTGGTCCAGCGCGTGGTCGAGCAGCGCCTCCGAGGTGCTGTAGCGCGGGTAGGTTGCCGGCATCATGGTGGTGGAGATCCCCACCACGCGCACCGGGCCTTCATCCCGGTGCACGTCGCGCGCGAGCGGATGGGGTGCGTGCGGGGCCTTCGCGCGCCGGGTGGCGGCGACGCGGTTCACGTAGACGCGACCGTCCCGCACCTCCACCGCGTACGTCGGGACCCGGTCCGCCTCGTAGCCCGGCTCGCCTTCGCCCGTCTCATGGTGGAATTTCCAGAAGTGCCAGGGGCAGACCACGTATTCGCCGTCGAGCACCCCCTCGCCCAGCGGGCCGCCCACGTGGTTGCAGGCGCCCGAGATCGCCGTGAAGCGGCCGTTCCGGTGCACCAGGGCCAGCTTCAGCCCGCGCGCGTCCACCGGCTGGATCTCCCGCTGCGCCAGGTCCTCCACGGGTCCGAGGTCGCACCAGTCCTCACGGTCGCTCATGGCTCCTCGGGGGCGGGAGGGAAGGGAGGGGAAGGTGTGGAGTGAGCCAGCAAGGTGATCGCCGGACAGCTTGCCACTGAGGACGGCGAGCCAGCCGTGCTAACCGAGGTCGGTTGAGACATTTCGCGAAGTCACCCATCAACCATCGGGAGAGAAACGGCGATGACCACCGTCCAAGCAGAGAAGGTAGCATTGCGGGAGCGGTCCCTGCTACAGACTGGCCCAGGAGCTGGGAAAACGTCTCGAAGGCCTGCAAGGATCGTCGGCTACAGTCTTTGCTACGGGATCCGGCACAACGTCCCGACGTTCGGCGTCGAGGGCCGCTCGATCGGATGCCGGGGCCGGGGGCCCGCACCGATGCGCTGCCGCTGCGGGGGATCCAGGTCAGCTCGGGAGGGGCCGGGGTGAGCTTCTGATGTGCGCGTAATCCCTCTTGACATACACTCCCCGCCTGCGTAGTCTCCAAGAAAGTCTTCCCCCTCCCCCCGCGAGCTTTTCTACTCCGACGACCACATTCGTGTCGTCTGTGGGGGGTGTTATGGACCGTGTCTTCTCCAGCGCTTTCATCACCTGCATCTGCCTGATATGCTGGCCGACCCCCGGCACGGCCCAGTTTGGGTGTCCCGGCCAATTGCCAGAGGGTGAGGCGCCGCGCGCCTACACTTCACCGCCGATCCTCCGTGATCCTGGCGGAACTAAGCTCCTCATCGACGACTCGTATCCGCCCGCTCTGCGCAGAAACGGCGTTCACGGTCTAGTGCGGGTCTGGGCGTTGATCAATAGGGTAGGGTTGGTTGACACAACCTTCGTCTCCGAATCAAGCGGTATCCCCGCTCTGGATAGCGCCGCGGTCGAGGTCGCCTCTGCCCTCGCGTTTCACCCTGCGTATCTGGATCGAGATCCGATCTGTAAATGGGTCAAGTTCCCAATCATCTACGAGCCCATCTCCCCCCGTTCACGAAGCAGCAACCTGCACGGAGGTGTTTGATGCGGAACGCAATCTGGACTCTGGCCATCGCGTTGCTGGCCGCTGGCAACGCGTACCTCGCGCTCACTCCTGAGCCCGTTTCGGCGAACGAGATGTCCCGTGCGTGCGGCTGCATGGACGGAAGTGGCGAGCAGCCGGTCGATGACAACCTGACGCCGATCTGTTGGCCGTGGTACTTCCAAGAGTGTTCGTTCAGCACGAGTTGCAGCTGTTAGAGAGTAGACGTTGCCTTGTGGGCGCTCCCACAGGGAGCGCCCACAGCGGAGGAACAGGTGAGTGACTCAACTAGACTGATCGTCGTAGCCGGTTTGGGCATACTGCTAGCGTTCCAATGGGCGACGCGACGCGATGATAGATTGACGACGCAGTCGGATCCTTTGCGACTCCTATCTGGCGACAATCTAGGCCAGATAGCGGAGGGTCGCCTTGGCGCTTGGCTTCGGAAGGATTGCGTCGCAGTCTACTTCATTGATCCCAACTGCCCTGGTTGCCTGGCCCTAGCAGACCGTTGGTCAAGCACGCTTCCGGAACGACGTGCGCCAGCGCTTTGGATCGTCGAGGGCAGCGATGATCGTGCGCTACCCTTCTTGAGTCGATTCTCGATCTCCGATCAGGACGTAGTCCGACTGGCGGCAGTGTTTTCGGAAGACGCCGACCTAGCTGTGCTCGGCGTGCACGCCACACCGACGGTGGCGTATCTTCAGACCGACGGCGAACTGGACCGAATTCGTGTGCAGGTTGCACCCCTCCAGAAGGAAGACGTAGTCGCGCGGTGCCGGCCGAAATGAGACGTCGTCTCGCCTGCGGCTGGGGAGTGGTTGCAGCAGGTGTGTTGGGCTGCGACGGCAATGGTGTGCCAGACGCGTTTGATCAGTGGGGTCGCGAGATTACTTCGGCCTGGGACACGATCTGGGTTGTCGGAAGCGACAACCCAGCCGATACGACCTTGCTCGACCCGGAACGCGTTCTTGTCTGGAATGAGCTCGTACTCACGTTGGACATCACCCATCAGAATGTCCGAGCTCTGAGTCGCACCGACGGAGCGCTCCTGTGGTCGCTCGGGCGGGTGGGCAAGGGGCCAGGTGAGTTTACGAATGTCGTCGACGTGCTCGTCGGCCCCGACTCAACGCCTTGGGTGGTAGACGCGGAGAATCGGCGAGTCTCAGTGCTGACTGCCGATGGTCGGGTCGAGCGAGAGATCTCGCTGCAGCATCTGCCACCGTCGGCGATGTACCTAACCTCGACGCCGGATGCAGTCTTCGCCAGCTCCCACGATACGGAGTACGGCATGCTTGAGTTGGGAGTCGACTCGTTGGAGATTCGACACGTACTCCGCTTGCCTTGGCAACACGATCCTGCAAGTCCGTTCGAGTACGATGTGAGGATGGTTCACGCCACCGGAGGGGCTGCGCGACCGTTGCGCGTCGCCGCGCTACAACTGGGCCCCGGGTTCCTTGTCTTCACAAGTCGAGAGGGCTTTCAGAAACACCTCTACATCCAACCGATCCCCTTCGCTTTTCGTCCTGGTCCCAAGATACGAGCGGCTGGGGCGGACACCGCGAGATGGGGAGCGAGAGACGCGGCGGTAGTGGATGACGAGATCTTCTTCTTGTTTGGGGGACGACCAAAACGCCAGTCACATCCGGAAGGTGAAGAGACTCGCCTCATTGATGTGTACGGTAGGGACGGGACGTACCGTAGATCATATCGACTTCCCGGAACGGCAAAGGCCATGTCCACCATCGATGGCGAGACCTTCTACATCTTGGGCGAGTCGGATTTGGGCGTGCCCACCCTCTCCGCGCTACGCGTTGGCCAGTAGCGGGAGAGAGAGCTGGACGGCACAACATCAAGTGAACGGTAGCTGTCTCCCGGAGCGCCAGCGGACAGTGCGGTGCCACGGTTCGACCCGGCTGGTGAGGGGGGCGAGCTCTCTGGTCATGGTCGTCTCTGCGCCGGGCGAGGCGTCACTCTCTGTCCGGATGGAGAGCCCGCGCCTCTTCGGGAGCTGATCGGTCTATCGCCGGTGGGCGGTCGTCCACACCAGGATGACGCCGCACTGGGTCAAGCCGCCGAACTGGGCGGGCATCTCCGCCGGGCTGCGGTAGACCTCCACCGCCGCGACGTCCTGGGCCGGCACCAGCTGATCGAAGCTCTGGGCGGGGACGTTGCCGCTCCCTCCGATCTCGACCACCTGGCCGTCCACGTAGACCCGGGGGAAGCAGGGCGGGGTGCCGCCTCCCGGGCCTTCGGTCCAGAACCGCCCGCGCAGCGCGAAGGACATCAGCGGGAAGGAGGGCACGCCGGCCGTGCCCGATCCCAGCAGCTGGACGCCGGGCACGCCGCGGAAGACGTCGCTGGAGCGCACGGGCGGACGCGCCTGGAGGCGTTCGGGCCCGACGAAGAACCCGAGCCCGTCACGGGCCCGCTCGTAGTAGCCCACGGCTTCCAGGCGGACCGACCGGCGCTCCGCCGTGACCTCCAGTCCCTCGAGCTCGATGGGGCGGGCCTGGACGTGGAAGGTGACGAACGTGTTGTGGAGCGTGGAGAGCGCGAGCGGTCCGTCGACCGTCGCGAACGCGGCCGGGTGCTCGACGTGCACCGAGAAGGCGCCGTCGGTCGGCACGAAGATCTGGAAGCGACCGTCGGGTCGGGTGAGCTCCGCGGCCACGACCACGCCGTCCCCATCGAGCAGGCGTACCGCCGCCAGGGCGACCGGGGCGTCGTCGGAGGCGTACAGGACCACCCCGTGCAGGATCTGGCCCCGGGCCTCGCCCGTCAGCAACGCAAGCGCGGCGAAGGCCGACGCCCCCCACCTGGGGGCGCACCTTCGACGGCGCGTCGCGGGGCTGCCCGGTCTCCCTACGCCGTCGGCCGGGCGTTCGTGGGTCCTCACCGCTCCTCCAGGTCACGGCCGCCCCCGAGCGCGCGTATGGACCTCCACGCCGCGTCGGGCCTACCATCGGTACGGCGCTCCCGGCCCTGGTGCAACTTCCCGGGCGCCGATCCCGTCCTATCCCGGGGGTCCCCCGGCCCCGATCGACCTGCGAACCCTCACGTGGTACGGAGCATGGTGAACCTACGATTCTCGGGCGTCCTCGCCCTCGGGCTCGGCCTTGCCGCCGCGCCTGCCCTCCAGGCCCAGGGCTTCGGAGCCTCCCTCGCGCTCGGAGACGACGCGGTCTTCGTGGGCGAAGGCCTGAACGTCCGGGAGCCCGGCTACGTCTACGTCTTCGCGCGCAACGCCCAGGGCGCCTGGGAGCGCACCCAGAAGCTCGAGGCGTCCGACGCGGAACCCAACGATCACTTCGGACGCTCGCTCGCCTATGCCGGCGGATCCCTGCTCGTGGGCACGACGGTGCGGAACGAGTCCACCGGCGCCGTCTACGTCTTCGAGCGGGACGCGTCCGGGCAGTGGAGCGAGCGCGCCATCCTGACCGCGCCGGACGGCGCGGCCGGGGACGCGTTGGGTCGGGTCATGGCCACGGACGGACAGACGGTCCTCGCGTCCACCTGGGCCCACCAGGACAGCCGCGGCGCCGTCTACGTCTACGAGCGTGATGGCTCGGGGACCTGGACCCAGACGGCCAAGCTCATGGGCAGCGACATCGGGCCCGAGGGGCTGTTCGGAATGAGCCTGGCCGTGAACGGCGACCGCATCCTGGTCGGCGCGCCGACCCAGGGCGACAACACCGGGGTCGTCTACGCCTTCCACCGCGAGAACGGCACCTGGACGGAGACGGGGAAGCTCCAGCCGGCCGCCGTCGGTCCCAACAGCCGCTTCGGCACCGGGGTGGCGCTCCGTGACGGGGAAGCGCTCATCGGTGCGCAGACCCACAACCAGTTCCGGGGCACGGCCTTCCGCTTCACGCTGGACGAGGCCACGGGTCAGTGGAGCGAGGCCGAGGCCGTGCCGCCTTTCGACGGGGGGGATCCGGGCCTGCAGTACGGCGTGACCGTCGCCTACAACGGGGACGAGCAGTGGATCGCAGCGCCCGGGGTGAACGGCTTCGCGGGGGGTGCGTACATCCTGCGGTCCTCCGACACCATCAAGCTCGTGGCGCCGGACGGTCAGCCCCAGGAGGGCTTCGCCAACACCTTCGACGTGCGCGGCGATCGCGCGCTCGTCGGGCTGCCGGGAGACGACTTCGGGCTGGGCGCCGTGATGGTCTTCGAGCGCAGCGGGGGTGCGTGGACCGCGGCCAGCGACCGTCTGGTCGGGGACGAGCCCGCGGGTCTGGACGCCATCACCGGCGACCAGGTGGACTGCGGCACCGACGGCAAGGCGGCGATCTTCGACTGCCAGCAGGTGGACATCCTGTCCTTCCTGCCCGTGCAGCAGATCGGCGGGAGCCGGGGCGTGGAGGTCAACGACGTCTGGGGCTGGACCGATCCCGAGAGTGGCCGCGAGTACGCGCTCGTGGGCCGCTACGACGGCACGTCCTTCATCGACATCACCAACCCGGGTGCGCCGCGCTACCTCGGGAACCTGGCCCTGCACGAGGGCGCCAATCCGAACGTGTGGCGTGACATCAAGGTCTACCAGGACCATGCCTTCATCGTGTCGGATGGCGCGGGCCCGCACGGGATGCAGGTGTTCGACCTCACGCGTCTGCGCGACGTCGGCAGCGAGCCCGTGGAGTTCACCGAGGACGCGCACTACGACCGCATCGCCAGCGCGCACAACATCGTGATCAACGAGAACACCGGCTTCGCCTATGCCGTGGGCGTCAACAGTGGCGGCGAGACCTGCGGCGGCGGGCTGCACATGATCGACATCCGCCAGCCGACCGAGCCGCAGTTCGTGGGGTGCTTCCAGGACATGGAGACCGGCAACCAGCGCACGGGCTACAGCCACGACGCGCAGTGCGTGGTCTACCACGGCCCCGACACCGAGCATCAGGGCAAGGAGATCTGCCTGGGGTCCAACGAGACGGCGCTGTCCATCGCGGACGTGTCGGACAAGGACAACCCGATCGCGCTGTCGCACGCCAGCTACCCCAACGTAGCCTACACCCACCAGGGATGGCTGGACGACCAGCACGAGTACTTCTACATGAACGACGAGGGGGACGAGCAGTCCGGTCTGGTGGACCACACCCGCACGCTGGTGTGGGACGTGAAGGATCTGGACGATCCCATCCTCGTGAACGAGTACCTGGGACCGAGCCGCTCCATCGATCACAACCTGTACGTCAAGGGCGACCTGATGTACCAGTCGAACTACGTGAGCGGGCTGCGCATCGTGGACATCAGCGACCGCGCCAACCCGCGCGAGGTCGGCTTCTTCGACACGGTGCCCTGGAGTGACGATCCCGTCTTCGACGGCTCCTGGAGCAACTATCCGTTCTTCGAGAGCGGCACGCTCGTGGTCACGAGCGGCAAGGAAGGCGTCTTCCTGCTGAAAAAGCGGGACCGGCCGATCTCGTAGCGAGCCCGGAGTGGCCGCCGGCCGTCCGTGGCCGGCGGAGAGAACACGAGAGGGGGGAGGCGGATCTGCTCGCCTCCCCCCTCTTCGCGTTCGGTGCTACCGTCCCGCCTACTCGCTCGAGCCGCCCTTGCCCGTGATCATGCGGACACCGGCCCGGAAGACGCCGACCACGCGCCGCCAGGTCATGAGCAGGAAGCCGCCGACCGCCGCGAGCGCGGACGCGACCGGCACCAGGGTCTCGGGTCCCAGATACAGCATGTGTTCCTCCTGAGCGTGCCCCGCCGGGGGGCCTGGGGGTTCATAAGTGTGGCGCCGGAACGCCGCCCGTCAATCAGGCGGTGCCGCCGCGGGTGTCGCGTCACTGCTACATGTCGTGCAAGTCGTTGTCTGCGTGTGCGTAAGGGGGCGTGCTCCGGCCGTCACCGGCCCGTCACGGGCGCGGGCTCGCGCTCGGGAGCGGCGGCCGGTGCGGCGACGGCGGCCGGAGGCGGCGGTGCCGCGCGCCGCTCCAGGATCTGTTGCCGCTGCAGCAGCCACAGCTCCCGCTGCACCGTGTTGCCCTGCTGGAGCACCAGTCCGATCACGAACAGCAGGATGCCCAGGATCACCATCGAGACGCTGAGCAGCGCGGAGAAGGCCGACACCTGCCCGGTGATCAGCAGGAAGATGGCCCAGAGCAGGAAGAGGAAGCCGATCGTGAGCGAGGCGATGGCCATCCCCCACACGTAGCGCACGGGATTGGCGAACAGGCTGAACGCCGTGTGCGACAGGATCAGCTTCTGGATCTTGGAGCTGCTCTTGCGCTTCACCCGCTGGCCGCGGTGCTTGTACTCCTTCCACTCCAGCAGGGAAGGGATCTCCCGCACCCGGTATCCGAGCGCGGCGGCCTTCAGGATCACCTCCAGGTGGAACTCCTTCCCGTCCTCGTGCAGCGGGAGCGACTGGATGATCTCGCGGCGGTACGCCCGCGTCATCCCGGTGTTCATGGTGGCGGCGCCCGCCATGCAGGCCCGGATCACCAGGTTCCCGAACTTGCTCAGGAAGACGCGCTTGGCCGGGACGTTCTTGTAGCCGCCGCCCTCCAGGTGGGGGCTCGCCACCACCAGGTCCGCGTCCGGCCACTCCTCCATCGCCGCCACCAGACGGTGGACGATGTCCTCGCCCCACGAGAGATCGATCTCGGTCGTGACGATGATGTCGCCCCGGGCGGCGTTGATGCCGGTGCGCAGCCCGTGGCCGCGTCCGCGGTTGCGGGGGTAGCCCAGCACCCGCAGCTCCGGGTGGTCCTCCATCAGGGGTTCCACCACCGCGCGGGAGCCGTCCTTGGAGCCGTCGTCCACGACGATCAGCTCCCAGGTCCGGCCCAGCGTGGACAGACGCTCCAGGAGCGTCCGCACCGCGTGCTCGATGATCTGCGATTCGTTGTAGAACGGGCAGACCACACTCACCTGGATCGACATGCGTCAGCTCCCAACGTGGGCGGGGGTTCCCAGCGTCGCCCGGGTATCGACGGCCATCTGCAGCCACAGCTCCAGCACGACCAGGGCGAAGACCTGCTTCACGTACATGAACTCCCCTGTCCGGAACCGCTCCCGCAAGGCCCGCACCGCCTCCGGCCTGAAGATTCCGCGCTGTTTCAGGCGCTCATCGGACAGGGCGTCGTCGATCATGGCCTGGAAGGCCGGGTGCCCGGCGTAGCGCTCCAGGGGGATGTAGAACGGCATCTTGGGCCGCTTGATCACCTCGGGAGGGAGCATCCGCTCCCCCAGGCGTCGCAACAGGTACTTGGACGTCAGGCCCCGGATCTTCTGCCGGGGCGGCAGCCCGAGTCCGAACTCCACCAGCTCGTGGTCCAGGAACGGGACGCGCGCCTCGACGGCGCTGGCCATGGACGTCTTGTCCTGCTTGGTCAGGATGTCGTCCGCCAGCCAGTGGGCGAACTGCAGGTGCAGGATCCGGTTCAGGAAGGGCGCCCGGCTGTGGGCGGCCTCCTCCCACTCCGGCCACGTGCTGTCCGCGCCGAGGGAGGCCCGGAAGTCGGGCGTGTACAGATCCACGAGATCGCGGTCGTCGAACAACGAGATCAGGTGGCGGTACGCGGCCGGCAGCTGCTGCGGGGCCAGATACCCCAGGAAGTCCACCAGCTTCTGCTTGCCGCGCCGGCCCAGGTCGGCCGGATAGCTGAAGGCCAGGTTGAGCAGGCCGCTCGGCAGGGCCGACAGCGCCGGGCGCACCAGCCCGTTGCGGACCGGCCCGGGGGCGACGCGCGCGAACCGGTGTGCGAACAGCAGCGCCTTGTGGAACAGGTACCCGCCGAAGACCTCGTCGGCGCCCTCGCCGGAGAGCACCACGGTGACGGACTGCTTCGCCACCCGTGCGAGCTGGTACATCGGGATCACGATCGGGTCGCCCAGCGGCTCGTCCAGGTGCCACACCAGCTTGGGCAACAGCTCGATGTCGTCCGCCGTGCACGGGATCTCGGTGTGGTCGCATCCGAGCAGCTTCGCGGTGGCGGCGGCCGCCTCCAGCTCGTCGTGCTCGTAGTCGAAGCCCACCGAGAACGTCTTGATCGGCCGCGAGGAGCCGCGGGCCATCGCGGCGACGATGATCGAGGAATCCAGCCCACCGCTCAGATAGGCCCCCAACGGCACGTCCGAGATCAGACGTCGGTCGATGCTGGTCTGGAAGCGCTGCTCCAGCTCCTCCAGCAGCTCCGGCTCCGAGCGCGTGTCGGACGTCTCGTGCAGGGTGGGCGCCCAGTAGGGCTCGAGCCGGAGCCGGCCGTCGCGGTAGAGGCCCCAGTGCCCGGCGGGCAGCTTCTGGATCTCGGCGAACATGCCGCCGGGTCCGGGCACGTAGCGCAGCGCCAGGTAGTCGTGGACGGCCTGGGGCACCAGCGTGGTGTCGAGGCCGCCATAGCGCAGCAGCGCCTTCATCTCGGACGCGAAGAGCAGGCGGCCCCCGCTCAGCTCCGCATAGTAGAGCGGCTTGATGCCCAGCCGGTCGCGCCCCAGGAACAGGTGGCCGCGGCGCCGGTCGTAGATCGCGAACGCGTACATGCCCAGGATGCGGCGCATCAGGTCGGGGCCGTGGTCCTCGTAGAGGTGCAGCAGCACCTCGGAGTCGCTGTGCGTGCGGAAGCGGTGGCCCCGGGCCAGGAGCTGCTCGCGCAGCTCGCGGTAGTTGTAGATCTCGCCGTTGGCGATCAGCACCAGCGAGCCGTCCTCGTTCTCGATGGGCTGCTGGCCGCCGTCCACGTCGATGATGCTCAGGCGCCGATGGCCGAGCCCCACCCCGTTCTCACGGAAGTATCCGGCGCTGTCCGGGCCCCGGTGCTCCAGGGTCCGGGTCATGGCCTCCAGGAGACCGTCCTCGTGGATCCCGGCGAAGCCGCAGATGCCGCACATCTCAGGCCTGCCCCGGACGCTCGATGACGTCGTAGGTCTGGAGCGTGCCGCTGCGGCCGGGCCGGGTCTGCTTGCGCCAGCGCTTGCGGACGGCCGCGAATGCCTTGCCCGTGAATTCCAGCGGCAGGAGGTTCATCAGGAAGCGCGCCCAGCGCGTCTGCCCCACCTCGTAGACCAGGGCGATGGCGGCGCCGACCACCCGCGAGCGCGTGGTCACCACCGCGCGGTAGTGGTAGTCCGGGGCGGGTCGACCCAGCAGCTCGCGCAGGTCCAGCCGGGACCAGACCGCGATCTTCTTGTTGAACAGGCCGTGCGAGTGCATGACCAGCGCGTCGGCGCGGTCCGTCTCCTCCAGCTCGATGACGCCCGCGGCCCGCGAGGTCTCGAGCGCACGCCGCCCCGCCTCCGTGCGGGTGATGACCAGCGAGAAGCCCTCGTGGCGGCTCTCGTAGCGCGGTGCCCAGGCGTCCCCGGCGGAGATGTCCGCCAGCTCGTTGCTCAGGTCCACGCAGAAGAGCGAGCGCTCCACCACGTAGAAGAGGTTCATGTAGTTGGCGTAGAACTTGGCCAGCTCCAGGCGCCGTCCGTCCTTCAACGTCACCCGCATGGTGCCGGGCCAGGCGCCGGCCCGGTACTCGATGCGCTCGATCTGGTCCAGGTCCTCGACGCCGTGCTTGCGCACGAATTCGCGGACGGACGAGAAGTGGTTCACCGCGCCGCAGAACGAGCCCACGATCAGCTTGATGTGGGCGACCGACGGGTGGCCGGCCACCTGCAGCTTGCGGATGGACTGCACCTGGTCGGGCAGGCCCACGAACGCGACGGGCTTCCCGAACGCGGCGATCTCCGCGAGCACGGTGTTGACCGGCGTGAGCGTGTACTTGCTCTGCTGCGCCGCGCGCAGCGTCTCCACGTCCGTCGCGATCACCGGGCGCGGCAGCAGGGGCCGGTCGGGATCGTCGATCAGGCAGGCCACCCCCGCGATCTCCCCGCTCTGGAGCAGGTGCTCGAGCACCGCGGTGATGACGCCTCCGCTGGCCGCGCCGGCCCGGATCTCCGGGTCCGTGGCGTGACCGACGTGGAAGGCCGTGGTGTGTCCGAGCAGGTAGTCCTGCGGGGGCCCGCCGAACAGCCAGCGGTTGAGCTCCGGGAAGTCCACGTCCGCGCCCGGGCAGCCGGTCAGGCAGGGGGCGTCGCAGTCCACGCAGGCGGCCTCGTCGGCCACCGGCAGGCAGAGGCCCAGCGGATCCTCGAAACGGACCGCGTCCTTGGGGCACACGCCCACGCAGGTCCCACAGCGGGTGCACAGCCCAGGCTCGACCACATCGCGGCGCAGCGTGGCGAAGCCCGCGCCGGCGGTCACGCGCTCGGCGACCCCCGGACTCATACGTGGCCCTCGCCGGCTGGCGCGGGCTCGGAGGCGCTCCATCCGTCCGCCGCCAGCGTCCGGCGCAGCGTGAGCGGGCCCGAGGCGGCGGTCTCCGCGGGCAGGGACGTGACCTGCTCGACCTCGGAGGGATGGAAGAAGCCCGCCGACGCGAACGAGAACGCGCGCTCGGTCAGCGCGGCGCTGCGCACGCGGAAGCGGCCGGTGGGCAGGTCGAGCCGGTCCTCCACGAAGATCTGCCTGCAGGAGGCGTCGATGGTCCGCACGGTGTTCGCGAGCGGTGCGCCGGCGCTGACGGCCCGGCCGCGCAGCGCGTCGAGCACCCAGCGCCGCAGTCGAGCCGGAACGGCCAGGTTCCACGTCTTGAACAGCACCACCTTGACCGGGGAGACCGTGATGGGGCGCAGGCGCATGAGCGGCGCCTCGACGGTGGCGCGGCTGATGTCCAGGTGGGCCGCCCGCGCGGGCTGCAGGGCCTGGGTGGTGTGGACCGTTCCATCGTCCGACGTGACGAACAGGCCGCTGTCCTGGAAGCTGGGGCCGTCATGGAAGTCGCAGCGCAGCACGCCACCCTTCCGCAGGTTGGCCACGAGGTGGTACCACTCGGTGGCCCGCGACCACAGACCGGCTTCCGGGAAGAAGCGGTCGTGCATCCGGGTGCAGGGAAGGCGCAGGTCGGACACGGCCCGCGGCGCCGCGTCCGCCGCGGCTTGCAGGAAGAACCCGGAGAGATAGCACAGGTAGCGATCGTCCAGCCGTGCCAGGACGGACCGTTCGGGGTGCTCGGCCAGCGAACGCAGCAGCAGCGTGGACAGCTCACGGGAGGGGGCGTGGTCCGGAGCCAGCAGCTCGAGCCCGTGTGGGATCAGGTACTCCGTGTTGCGGCTGCCGTGCACGCCGCCGGCGGTTCCGTCCCGGTGCACGAAGTACTGCAGGAACTCCACGAGACGCACGGCCATGGCCCCGGCGTCCTCCCACCCGGTCCGTCTCCACACCCGCGCCAGGTAGTCCACCGTGAGGCTGCTGTAGCCGATGTCGGCACCACCGTATTCGTTGAACCAGCCCTCGGTGCTCTGCGCCTCCGCGAGCGTGTCGATGGCCTGGCGCGCCACCGCTTCGTAGCGGGCCTCGCCCGTCAGGCGCGCCGTGTTCAGCGCTGCGCCGGCCGCGCCCGCCACCTGGTTGCAGGCCAGCTCCTCCTGCGTGGCGCCCAGCCAGTCGACCGCGCGCCGTGCAGCTTGCGTCACCGCGGTGACCACGTCGGGAGCCAACCGGTCGCGCAGCAGCAGCGCGGCCTCCGTGGAGCAGTAGGTGCTGAACGCGGTGGCGGCGTACGAGTCCTGTCCGCGGTAGACCTCGTCGAAGCAGCCGGACGGTCGCTGGATCCGCGTCCAGTACAGGAGCACGGCTTCGATCCAGCGCAGCAACTGGGGTGAGCCCGCCCAGGGATTCCAGTCGCGCTCGAGCGCGTACGCGCCCGCCAGCGTCAGCACGACCTCCTGCAACTGGCTGTTCGGGATGTCCTCGATGCGGTAGTGCCAGAAGTTGCGGCAGCAGCATCCGTAGGTGGGCGAGGCGGGGTTGCGGTCGATCTGCGACAGCATGCGCGGCAGGTGCGCGAGCACGGCGCGGCCGTAGATCGCGCCGGGGTCGGTCTCCAGCAGCGCCTGCGTGCTCGGCTGGAGGACGAGCGGCGGCGGCCCTTCCGTGCTGGAGCGGCTGCTTCCGTCCGCGACCGGCAGACCCGTCAGCGCATCCACGTCAGACACGCGAGACGGGGTCCTGCACGGGAGAGGAGGGCTCGACGACGGGCGCGGGGGCGCCGGGACGGACGGCCGCGCCCGTCCGGAGCGATTCCCGCACGGCGAAGACGGTGCGCATGCTGGCGACGGCGGCCGGCCAATCGAACGTGAGCGGACCGCCGCGCACGGCGGCCACGAAGTCTTCGAGCTCGCGCTTGCGGCCCTTCTCCGCCTTCAGCAGCGCCCGCCGCTTCTCCTGTACGATCGGTCCCACGATGCGGTGGCCACGGAAGTTGTCCATGGTCATCACGTGACCGCCGCAGAAGATCTCGGCGCGCTCCTTGGGCACGGTCACCTCGCCGTTGGCCAGATAGCGCACGGTCGCCACCGTACCGTCCGGGAAGGTCAACAGCGCCACGACGGTGTCGGGGTCGGCGGCACCGGTGGCCGCCGCGCCGGTGGCACGCGCGAACACCTCCGTGGGTTCGGCGCCCACGATGAACTGCACCAGGTCGATGGAGTGGCACATCTCGCCTACGATGCGGCCCCCGCCGACGGACGGGTCGTGCACCCAGCTGTCGGCCGGCGCCGCGCCCGCGTTGACCCGGTAGTCGATCACGGCCGGCGCGCCCACCCGCCGCAGCAGGTCGCGGGCGGCGAGCCCGGCGGGGGAGTAGCGCCGGTTGAGCCCCACCATCACCACGAGAGGATCGGAGGCGCGGCGGGCCTGCGCGTCGGCCACGGCGCGCTCGACCCGGTCCAGCTCCTCCGGCGTGAGCGCGATCGGCTTCTCCACGAACACGTGCTTCCCGGCCGCGATGGCCTCCATGAGGATCGGGGCGTGCAGGTCGTGGCGGGTCGCGATCAACACGGCGTCGACGTCCGGAGACGCGACGATGTCGCGGTAGTCGGAGGTGCAGAAAGCGGCGCCGTTCTTCTCCGCCACGGGGCGGGCGGTGGTGCCGCTGCCGGTGGCGATGGCGGCGATCGTGGCGCCGTCGATCCCGCGCAGGCGGGGGAGAAGCACGCCCTGGGCGAACTGCCCCGCGCCGATCACCCCGATGCGGGCCGTGCGCTCGCCGCCGGCGCGGCGCGCCGGCGCCGGCTCGGACAGCACCACGGTGGCCGGCTGCTCCTTGGTGGTGTCGTACTCGAGCAGGATGCCGACGTACGGCTCGTCGCTCCTGGTGAGGAACAGGCCGTAGGCCTTCTCCGCGTCCTCGATGCCGTAGCGGTGCGTGATGAGCGCCGCCGCGTCCACCTTGCGCGCGCCGACCAGATCCAGGAACGACTCCATGTTCCGGTTCTCGGTCCAGCGCACATAGCCGATGGGGTAGTCCTGCCCGCGCTCCTCGTAGAAGGCGTCGTAGCGGCCCGGTCCGTAGGAGCGCGCCAGGCGCACCTCCAGCTCCTTCTTGTAGTACTTCCAGCGCGGCACATCCATGCGGGCGTCGCCCACCACCACCACACGCGCGCGGTCGCGCGCCAGCTCGGCCGACAGCTCGATGGGATGGTTGCTGGACGTCCCGGCCGTGATGAGGATGGCGTCCGCGCCGCGGCCGCGCGTGAACTGGAGGACGCGCGCGATGACGTCCTCGTCGTTGCCGGCCAGCACCGCGCCCGCGTCCATGCCGTGCCGGAGCGCCAGGTCCACCTTGTCGGCCTCGAGGTCCAGCCCGAAGACGCGGCACCCGGCCGCGGCGCAGATCTGGGCCGTCAGCTGGCCCAGCAATCCGAGGCCGATGATCACCACCGATTCGCCGAACGCCACGTCCGCCTGGCGCACACCCTGGACGGAGATGGCGCCCACGGTGACGAAGGAGGCCTCCTCGAAGGAGACGCCGTCGGGGATGGGGACGGTCAGGTTGCGCGGGACGTACACCACGTCGGCGTGGTTGGCGTAGCCGTATCCGCCGCAGGCGACCCGCTGCCCGACCTGCAGGTCGGTGACCCGGTCGCCCACTGCCTCGACCACACCGGCGCAGGAATACCCGAGCGGGAGGGGCGCGCTGACCAGGTTCATGACGGTCTGCGCGGTCTCCAGCAGCCCCTCCTGGCCCGCCCGGTTCAGCACCTTCTTCACCAGGTCCGGCCGGGTCCTGGCCTTCTGGAGCGGGTTCATGCGCGCCAGCTCGATGGCCGCCTTCTCGGTCCCGGCGCTGATGAGCGAGGCCGCGTTGCGGACCAGCACCCCCCCGTCCTTGAGCACCGGGGGCGGCACGTCCGACACGCTCAGATCTCCCGTGCGGAAGTTCTGCAGTACGGCCTTCATGATCCTCTCATCTCGGGGGTCCTTCCGTGGCTCGGGCGTGCACTCCGCTCCCACAATAACCCGGACTGCTGCGCCCGAGCATCACTTCCGGGCGGCCCCGCCGCAGGCGTACGAGCCCCGGTCCCCGGCACCGGCCGTTCCCGCGTCAGGCAGCGCGCTCCGGGAGCAGCTCGGCGGTGGTGACGATCCGGTGTCGGGCGCGCACGCTCGCGAGCATCGAGTCCAACCGGGCGATCTTGGCGGAGCGACTCAGGAACGAGAGCGTGAACACCTGTTGTAGCAGGCCACGTGCCGCCGGGTCCGGATCGGCGAAGTCGGTGAGGTGGAAGAGCATGACCAGCGGGGCCGCGCCCCGCCGCGCCAGACCCAGGCCCGCCCGGAACCAGGGCCGGCCCAGCACCAGCGCATAACTCGGATGCCAGGGCACGGGCAGGGGCCGGAAAGGCGGCAGCGGGAGCTCGAGCGTCTGCGCGGCCTCCGCCAGCCGGAAGGGCCGGCGCGGGGTTTCGCCCCCCAGCGGGTTGGGCCCTCCCCCGAACAGGGACGAGTCCCACCCGTAGCCGGCCTCGGTCACCGCCCGCAGGGCGGCGGCGTCCAGGGCGAAGCCGGGAGCCCGGAAGCCGGTGACCGGCACACCCAGCGCGTCCTCCAGGGCGCGGCGGCTGTCGGCGATCTCCCGCGCGCGCTCGCCCGCGGGCACCGACGTCAGCTTGCGATGCGTCCACGTGTGCGAGGCGATCTCGTGTCCCGCGTCCACCGCGGCGCGCAGGAGCGCGCGCTTGGCCGGGTCGTCCAGGTCCTCGGCGATCGCGAACAGCGTCGCCCGCACGCCCTGCCGCGCGAAGAATGCGAGCGCCGACTCCATGCCGCTCGCGAACAGCCGGTCCGGGCCGGTGCCGTACGACCAGCCGTGCGCGGCGAAGATGGGGCGGGCCCCGTCCAGGTCCACGTGCAGGACCGCCGGCGGGCGCGGATCGGAGGCGCTCATGCGAACCAGCGGTTGAGGAGATGGCCGAGCGGCGGCGTCAGCGCGCGCGGCAGGCGGCGCCACATGCGCTTGGGCAGCGTGTCCGGGTCGTAGTAGTCCTCGAGCGCGGTCACGGTGCCCTCCAGCGCCACGGTGCAGCGCAGCACCGTGTGGGTGCTCGCGCCCCAGCGCTCCTTGAAGCCCACCAGGCCCTGATCGTCCGGAGCGGAGGTGCCGTAGCTGAGCCAATCGATCCCCTCGGCGACGCACCAGTCCAGCACGTGTCCGTACAGCGCAGGGAAGACGCCCAGCGACATGGCCGACGGCAGGACCGCGGCGATCTTGTTGACGGCGCGGCTGCCCAGACGGAACAGGAGGTAGCCGCCCACGGTGCGGCCCTCGTGCTCGGCCAGGAAGAGCTGGACCTCGCGGCCCGGAAGCAGGCGTCGGTGCGCCTCGCGGTAGTAGCGCGCCGCATAGGGCGGCGTCCCGAAGGCGTGGAAGGACGTCAGGTACACCTGGTAGTAGGCGTCGAAGTCCGCGGCGGTCGTGCCCGCGCGCACCGTCACCCCGGCGCGCGCCGCCTTGCGCATCTTGCCCACCTGGTCGCGACCGACGCGCTTCCAGACGCCCTCACCGTCGGAGAGGTCGACCTCCGAGTGGAAGACGGAGCCGGCCACGTCGAAGCCCGCGCCGCGCAGCGCCGGGGCGTCCTGCAGCAGCCTGAGCTCCACATGGCGGGCCCGCTCGGCGCGGGCGGCGTCGACCAGCGCATCGAGCAGCGCCCGCTCCACGTCCGCGTCGTCGGCCAACGGGCCGCCCGAGCCCGCCTCGTAGGGCAGCGAGACCACCTTGGTGCCCAGCACGGGGAAGCGGATGCGGAAGGCCGGCAGCACGCCCACGATGCGCTCGCCCCGGCGGGCGCGCAGGAAGACGGGCGCATGCCCGAAGACGTCGGCGATCAGATCCCGCCACTGCAGCGTGTGGTAGAGGTTCGCGCTGCCGTGCGCGGAGACGTATGCCTGCCAGTCCGCCTGTGCCGGCGTGGGCGCGTCCCGGTCGAAGACGCCCGCCTCGAGCCGATCGACGGTGAGCCCGCTCACGTGCGCGCCTCGCGCGTGATGCCGGACAGGCCGCTCGCGTACACCGCGAAGCCGGTCAGGGCGATCGGGATCATCCCGACCCGCCAGGCCACCATGAGGAACGCCCCCCCGCTCGCGCCGACCAGGTGGAAGAGCCGCTCGAACGCCACCTCCCCCACCCCCAGCCCGCCCGGGGTGACGGGAATGGCGTTGGCGAGCATGCCCAGCAGGGCGAGCAGACCCACGGTGGCCGCCGGGACGTCGGGCACGACCACCCTGCCCAGCAGCACGAAGACCCAGACCAGCAGGAGGTGCCCCACCACACACAGCCCCATCGCGCCGAAGATCGCGGAGGGACGCGCGCCGAAGGCCAGGATGGCGTCGCCCAGGCGGGCCAGGTGGCGGTGCAGGGGAGCGCGCGTGGTGACCCAGGCGTAGAGCCGGGTGGCGCGCAGCCGCTGCGACGTGGAGAGGAGCGCGAGCCCGGCCAGGGCCACCGTGCCGAAGGCGCTGCCGGCCACGAGGAGCTGCAGCACCGGCTGGCCCGCCACGGTGCCGGGGTCGAGGGCGGCCAGCCCCAGGATCACGAGCAGCAGCGTGAACAGCGCCGTGGCCCGGTCGGCGAGGAGCGCGGTCGCCGTCTCGATGAGCCGGCCGCGGTGCTCGCGTCCCACGTAGTAGAGCTTCATCACGTCGCCGCCCGTGCCCCCCGGGATGGCGTAGTTGAACAGCGAGGCCACCGCCACGACGCCACAGGTCGGGAGGAGGCGGAGGCGGATGCCCAGCGCGTCCACAAGCACGACCAGCCGCGCCGCCTCCAGCACGTTGCCGAGGAAGGGCAGCGTGAACAGCACCACGAGCACGAACGGGGCGCCCAGGAGACGGCCCAGGGCGTCTCCGGCGGCGGCGCCGCTCCGGGACAGCACGAACGCCACCAGCGCGCCGCCCAGCACCACGCGGAGCGCCGCGACCCAGGGGCGGGTGCGGGGGCGGGGGACGGCCGCCTCGGGGGCGGGCAGGGGATGCGGAGCGTTCAAGCCGGTGCCGACGCGCGCCGTCGTGCCCGGTGCGCGGCGCGCGCATCGGCGCGGCGCGGCCCGATCCTGCCTGTTCGATCCATCCCCGACCTCCGAACCGTCGTCTGCATCCGAATGGCGAAAGCTAGGACGCGCGCGGGACGTCCAGCCACCGCGGTGTCGCGCGGGACGCCACACCTGTCGGAGGGGCTCGCCAGGGTGGGAGCCCCCGGGTGTGGGGCCGGGCGCGTCCGGGACGCATCCCGCCCGTCGGGCGGCACGTCCGCGGCGCATGCCGAGGCAAGGGCGGTGCCGGTGTGGCGACGGGGGCCGGCAAGGACACCGGCGGACGACCGGTGGCCGGGGAGATCAGGCGAAGAGCGTCAGCTGCTCGCCGGCGGGGCGTTGGAAGGCGTCGGTCCGCAGCGCGGGCGGGGGCGTCTCCAACCCGGCCTTGCGACGGGAGACGCGGAACAGCCGCTCGATGTGCTCGGCCACCGGCCCTTCACCCCGGCCGCGGGTCCCGAAGTCCGCGTCGTAGAGGCGGCCGCCCCGCGTGGAGCGGATCCGGTTCAGCACCTTGGCGGCGCGGTCGGGGAACGTCCGCTCCAGCCATTCCCGGAACAGGTCCTTCACCCCCCAGGGCAGCCGGAGGAGCACCCAGCTGGCGTGTCGGGCCCCGGCCTGGGCGGCCGCCTCCAGGATCGACGGGATCTCGTGCTCGGTCAGGCCCGGGATGACCGGCGCGACCATCACCCCGGCCGGCACGCCCGCCTCGGACAGGAGCCGGATCGCGTCCAGACGGCGCTCCGGGGTGCTGGTGCGCGGCTCCATGACCCGCTGGAGCCCGCGGTCCAGCGTGGTGATGGACACGAACACCGTGCAGGCGCCGTGGGAGGCGAGCTCGGCGAGCAGGTCCACGTCGCGCGTGACCAGGTGGTTCTTGGTGACGATCACGACCGGATTGCGGAATTCGGCGAGCACCTCGAGACAGGCCCGGGTGACCCCCCAGCGCCGCTCGCCCGGCTGGTAGGGGTCCGTGACGCCGCTCAGGGCCAGCGGCCGGGGCACCCAGCGCGGCGAGGAGAGCTCCTCCCGCAGCCGCAGCGCCGCCCCCTCCTTGACCAGGATCCGGGTCTCGAAGTCGAGCCCGGCGGAGAAGCCCAGGTACTCGTGGGTGGGCCGGGCATAGCAGTAGGCGCAGCCGTGCTCACAGCCGCGGTAGGGGTTCAGGCTGGCATCGAAGCCCAGATCCGGGCTCTGGTTGCGCGCGATGAGCGTGCGGGACCGGTCGGGGAGCCAGACCGTGGACGTGGACGGCTGGTCGTGCTCCGCCCCCTCGTCGAGCACCGTCTCGTGGCGCTCGAAGCGGTTGCGCGGGTTGGCGGCGCTGCCGCGTCCGTGGTTGCGGGGGCGGTCCATGAGGCGGGTGTACCCGCCCAGCGCGGCGATGTTTCGGTTTTTGTTCGGGCTCCTGCGCACCCGGCGGTCCGGCGCGGCGCCTCCGCGTCCACCCCTGCCCGGGCGGCTCGTTCGGGGGATCCGCTCAGCGCGTCGTCGCGCCCCCGTTGCCCAGGGCCGCCCGTGCGCGGTCGTGGAGCGCGGGGTCCTCCACGTGGAGGGACACCGTGGTGCTCTCCCGCGGGCCGGTCTCCCCGTCGTCCCCCCAGAAGCCCAGGCCCAGGATGTACCCGAACAGCGTGCCCACCCCGGCCCCGCCCACACCGCCCTTGAGCGCGGCCAGGACGGGGGTGGGGCCGGCCAGGAAGGCGAGCAGCGGGTCGTCCAGCCCGCCCACGGTGACGACCAGGCCCGCCGCGATGCCCAGCGCGGTCCCCACCAGCCCGGAGATCAAGGCGGCCCGATGGGCTCCGGTCACCTTCACCAGGGGGGTGGGGGTACCGTCGCGGCTCTCCACCCGGATCGCGGCACGGGGCACGCCGGCCGCCACCAGGCGGTCCACCGCCCGCTGCGCGTCCGCTTCCGTCCTGAATCCTGCCAGCGGCTCCGTCACGCCCTCTCCTCGGGTCCCTGGTCTACCGGTCCAGCGAAGGCGGCAACGCCTGGGGCGGCCCCTCCAGGCTGAAGAACTGGCTGCGGATGCTCCACGTGCGTTGTCGGTTGAGCAGGATCGTCAGGTACCGGCCGGAGATCCGCTCCATGGTGCCGTCCGGCCGCCGACGATCCAGCTGGAAGGGGCCGTACAGGTAGGCCATCCGCCCGCTCGCGTCGAAGTCGGTCAGGGAGGTCTGGATCTCCCCCAGGCGGGGCAGCTCGGCGACGAAGAAGGCCCGGATGGCCGCTTCGCCGTCGATGGTCGGGGCGTCCGAGAAGACGATCTGCGCGTCCTCGAGGTACAGCTCGCTCAAGGCCCGCAGGTCGTCCTCCCGCCAGGCGCGCCGCCACTCCGTGGTCAGCTCCTCCGCCCGCTCCAGCACCTCCGCGTAGTACTCCGCCAGGAATCCGCCCGCACCGCGCCCGTCGCCGCCCGGCGCACCGGGATGCCGGCTCTGCGCCACCAGCGGCCGGGTGATCAGGCTGGTCGCCAGCACGAACGCGGTGAACACGGACCTCACCGGGCTGTGTCCGCCCCAGCCCGGTCCGCGTCGCGGATGGCCTTGAACTCGCTGCCCTCCTTCCAGCGGGGCCAGTTGCCCTGGTGGGCGATCTCGTGCCCCACCCAGAACAGCAGCTGCACGTCCTCGACGGCGCCGCTCAGGTCCCAGCCCGGATCGAACTCGTCCGAGGGTTTGTGGTAGCGGTTCGCGGTGTAGTCGGCCCGGCGGGCCAGGGTCCACTCCGTTCCGTGCTCCACGCTCTCGACGCCCGCGTCCGTGTACAGCGCCGGGATCCCGACCTTCGCGAAGTTGAAGTGGTCGGAGCGGTAGTAGAAGCCTTTCTCCGGCTCCGGATCGGGCCGCACGGTGCGGCCCTGCAGGTCGGCGCCGAAGGCGAGCGCGTCGTCGAGCGTGGAGGCACCGTAGCCCACCACGGTGATGTCGCGCGTGGGCCCGTCCACGTTCAGGCCGTCGATGTTGATCACGGCCGCCGTCTGTGCCGTGGGGAAGACGGGATGCTCGGCGTAGTAGCGGGAGCCCAGCAGGCCTTGCTCCTCGGCGGTCACGGCCAGGAAGACGATGGAGCGATCCGGCGGGGGTTGCTGCTGCAGGAACGCCTTGGCGATCTCCAGCAGGGCCGCGACGCCCGTCGCGTTGTCCACCGCACCGTTGTAGATCGCGTCGGGCAGGCTGTCCGGGCCGGTGCCCAGATGATCCCAGTGCGCGGTGTAGAGCACGTACTCCTGCGGCACCACGGCGCCCGGCACCACGGCGATCACGTTCGACGACTCCGAGCGCTCCACGCGGTTCTCGAGCGTGAGGTCGGCCTGGAGCGCCAGCGGAACGGCGCGGAATCCCGGACGGGCGGCGGCCGCGTGCAGTGAATCGAAATCGTGGCCCGATTGTTCGAAGAGCCTACGCGCCACGTCCTCCCGCACCCAGCCTTCCACTTCCACCCGGCGCGCGTTGCCTCCATCCGTGGGCAGATCGAACTGTGGACCGGTGAATCCCGTCTGCACGACCTCCCACGGATATCCGGCGGGGCCGGTCTCGTGCACGATGAGGGCGCCGCGCGCGCCCTGGCGGGCCGCCTCCTCGTACTTGTAGGTCCAGCGGCCATAGTAGGTCATGGCCCGACCCCGGAACGTGGTGCTGTCCTCCGTGGCGTACCCCGGGTCGTTGACGAGCATCACGACCGTCTTCCCCGCGACGTCGAGGCCTTCGTAGTCGTTCCAGCCGTATTCGGGGGCCACGATCCCGTAGCCCACGAACACCAGCTCGGAGTCCTCGAGCCGGGCCCGTTCGACGGTCCGCTTGGTGGAGGCCACGAACTCCGATCCCCAGGCCAGACGGCGGAGCGGACCGGATCCGGAGACCTGCAGGGTGGGCGAGCCCAACGCGGTGATCTGCACGAGCGGCACCGCCTGCGTATAGCTGTCCCCGTGTCCGGGCTGCAGCCCCAGCTCGCGGAAACGGTCCACCAGCCATCCGACCGTCCGGGCCTCGCCGGGCGTCGCGGGGGCGCGACCCTCGAACTCGTCCGAGGAGAGCGTCTGGATGGACCCGGCCAGCCCCTCGGCCGTGATGGCGGTCCGGCCGGCGACGAAGTCGTCGCAGGCCGCGGTCGCCAGCAACGCGAGCAGCGCCGGCAGGGCGCGCGGGGGGAGGGCCTTCATGGTTGCTTCATCCTGGTCCTTCGGATGCCGGGGGGCGCGCCCGCGGTGGAGGCGGAGCCGCCCTCGTCAGGGGGTGTGGCGATCTAGGGTAACCGTCCAGGGGTGGCAACTTCGGACGCCACTCGCCCTTGAATACGTCCGGGGCCCGCTCATGTGCCCGGTGGCGCGTTCCGGATCAGGGCTCCTCGCGTGGAGGCGAGGAGCAGAGCGCCGCGCACCGCGGCGAAGGCCGCGAAGGCCCACCCGGCCACGACCGGGTCGCCGCCGGGCAGCGCGACCGCCAGCACCCCCACCTGGACCCCGAGCGGGAGCGCGAAGCTCCAGAACACGGGACGCAGCTGGCGTCGGGCCAACAGGAGGGCGTGCCCGAACTGGGTGGCCGCCGCAAAGGCCACGCCGGCGGCCATCCAGCGCAGCACGGGGACCGCGTCCAGGAAGGCCGGCCCGGCCGTCCAGCGCACCAGCGGACCGGCGACCAGGGCGACGCCCACTCCCACCCCCACGGCGGCGAGGGCGCCCCCGACCAGCAGCCGCCGGTAGAGGCGGGCGAGCGCGGGGCCGTCCCCCTGGGCATGCAGCCGCACCAGCTCCGGGTAGGAGGCCTGGAAGAGCGGGTTCAGGGGAAACGACACGGCCTGCGAGAGGTTCTTGGCGATCCGGAAGACGCCCGCCGCGGCCGGCCCGAGGAACGAGCCCACCAGCAGCGTGTCGATGCTCTGGTGCACCCCCTTCAACACGGCGAAGAGGTTCGACGAGGCCCAGAAGCCCGCCACCTCGCGCAGCTGATCGCGCGCGTCCGCGAGCGGGGCCCGGAGCCAGCCGCGGAAGCCCAGCTCGGCCGCCGCCTTCTCCAGCAGCCAGAGGGCCCCCACCGTCCGCAGGCCGGCGGCGGCCACGAAGGCCCACATGAGCGCCGTGAGGCTGCCCCCGGACACCACCGTGCCCACCGTCAGGGCGAGCTCCGCGAGGGCGGCCAGGACCTGGAAGCCCGACATCCACGTGTAGCGATCCGCGATGCGCAGAAGACCGAGCGCCATCCCGAACGGGGCCAGGCCCAGCACGGTGAGGGCATAGATCCGGACCAGGCCGGCGGCGGCGGGATCCTGCACGAACAGGCGCGCCGCCAAGGGCGCCGCCGCCACGAGCGCGGCGCAGGTCAGCAGGGCCGAGACCAGGTCCACCGCCAGCAGCCCCTTGAGGACGGCGCGGCCGCGGCCGGAATCGCCCCGCTCCGCGTAGTCCGTGAGGTACTTCACGGCGGTCTCCCACGAGCGCGCGTCGAAGAACCGGCTGAGCAGCGCGGCGAACGCCAGCACGAGTCCCACGATGCCGTATCCGGACGGGCCGAGCAGGCGCGCGAGCAGCACGCCCTGGATCAGGGCCAGCCCCGTGGCCAGGGTCTGCCCTCCGAGCAGCCATCCCGAGCCCAGCAGCACGCGCCGGCCGGCGCCTCCGCGGGCCGCGCCGCCGCTCATCGCTCGTCGCAGAGTCGCCAGAGCACCCAGCTGGCCACCGTGCGGAGCGGCCGCCAGGGCTCGGCGCGCTCCAGCACCTCGGAGGGCGTGGGCCGCTCCGTCCGCTCTTCCAGGCGACGCAGGCCCTCGCGGATGCCGAGGTCCGTGCCGGGCATCACGTCCAGCCGGCCCAGCTTGAACATCAGGTACATCTGGGCGCTCCACTCCCCGATGCCCCACACCGTGGTCAGCCGCGCCACGACCTCGTCGTCGGGCAGGCGGGACAGGCCGGCCAACCGGAGCGTACCCGCCTCGACCTGCGCGGCCAGCTCGGTGATGGACCGGCGCTTGGCGGCGGAGAGTCCGGCGGCGCGCAGCGCCTCCTCGGGCAGCGCCAGGATCTCGCGGGGCGAGGGGAAGCCCGGGCCCGGCGTGAGGCGGCAGACGCGCCCGTAGATGGTCCGGGCGGCCGCTCCCGCGAGCTGTTGATAGACGATGGCGCGTGCGAGGTACGCGAAGGTCGACATCCGCCGGGTGGCGGGGACGACGCCCGGGTAGCGGGGCACGCGCGCCAGGGCCGCACCCAGCCGCGGATCCCGCGCCTTCAAGGCGCGGATCTCGGCCGGGGACGGGGCTCGGATGGCGCTGCTCACGTCGGCTCCGTGCGGGGGCTCGCTTGCCGGGACGCCCCGGTTCCGGCCAAACTACCCTCTCCCCCGTCGGTCGGGGCAGGGGTCCCTCCGCCTCGTATCTCGTCTCTCGTCCCGCGACCAGGAGCCGTCCATGGGCCATGGGCTCTCCGATCCGGCACTGACGTTCGCCGTCGCGCTCGCCGCCGGGGTCATCGCGCAAGCGATCGCCCACCACCTGCGGCTGCCCGGCATCGTCGTCTTCCTGCTCGCCGGGGTCCTGCTGGGCCCCGACGTCGCCAACGTCATCCGTCCCGAGACCATGGGCCACGGGCTGGAGATGCTGGTGGGGCTGGCCGTGGCCGTGATCCTCTTCGAGGGGGGCCTCAACCTCAACATCGATCGCCTGCGCCGCGAGGCGACCACGATCCGCCGGCTCATCACCGTGGGCGCGGTCGTGACGGCCGTCGGTGGCGCGTTGGTCTCGCACCTGTTCATGGGCTGGGAGTGGCGCCTGTCGGTGCTGTTCGGCACGCTCGTGATCGTGACCGGCCCCACGGTGATCACGCCGTTGCTGCGCCGGATCCGCGTCAAGAAGTCCGTGCAGACGGTCCTGGAGGCGGAAGGCGTCCTCATCGACGCGGTGGGCGCCATCATCGCGGTCGTGGCGCTGGAGGTGGTCGTGGCCCGCAGCGGCACCGAGGCCGCGCAGGGGCTGCTCGGCATCCCGTCCCGCCTGCTGGTGGGGGCGGTGGTGGGAGCGGTGGGTGGGTTCTTCCTCGGTCTGTTGCTCCGCTATGAGCGCCTGGTCCCGGACGGGATCCAGAACATCTTCACGCTGGCCCTGGTGCTGGTGCTCTTCGAGGTCAGCAACTGGGTGGTGGCCGAGAGCGGCATCATGACCGTGGCCGTGGCGGGGCTGATCGTCGGCAACATGAACACCACCGTGGACCGCGAGCTGCGCGAGTTCAAGGAGCAGCTGACCGTCATGCTGGTCGGGCTGTTGTTCGTGCTCCTGGCCGCCGACGTCCGCATCCGCGAGGTCCTGGACATCGGCTGGCGCGGCGTGTGGACCATCCTGGCCCTGATGCTGGTGGTGCGACCCATCAACGTCTGGATCTGCTCCGCCGGCTCCGCCCTGACCCGTCCCGAACGGATGTTCATCAGCTGGCTGTCCCCCCGCGGCATCGTGGCCGCCGCGGTCGCCTCGCTGTTCGCGCAACGCCTGACGGACGAGGGCTTCGCAGGCGGCACGCAGCTCCAGGCGCTCGTGTTCATGGTGATCGCGATCACCGTGCTGGTGCAGGGGCTGAGCGGCGGGTGGGTGGCGAGCCGCCTGGGTGTGCGGCGCCCGAGCCACCAGGGGACCGTGATCGTGGGCGCCAACGCCGTGGGGCGGGCGCTGGCCCGCGCCCTCACGCGTGCCAACCACGAGGTGCTGCTGGTGGATTCCAACGCGCGCGAGGCCCGTCTGGCCGAGGAGGACGGGCTCACGGTGCTGTTCGCGAACGCCATGGAGGAGCGCACGCTGCAGCGCGCGGATGTGGAAGGCCGCCGGGCCATCGCCGCGGTGACCCCCAATCCGGACGCGAACCTGCTGATCGCGAACCAGGTGCGGGAGGCGACGCGGGGTCCCAAGACGTATGTGACCCTCGGGCGCGGCAAGGCCGGCGCGCGCGCGCGCCGCATCCGCAGGGACGGGCACGACATCCTGTTCGGACGCGAGATCGAGATGGGGCAGTGGAACCACTACCTCGAGCAGGGCACGGCCGAGATCGAGACGTGGCGCTACCGCGGGCCGTCCGAGGACGACGAGGTCGAGGTGGCCGTGCTGTCGGGACTGGGTCATGGCCCGCACCTGATCCCCCTGACGGTCGTGCGGGGCACGCGCGCGGAGCTGGTGGACCAGGAGACGGAGGTGCGCGTGGACGACGAGGTGACGTTCATGGTGCACCACGAAGCGGACACGGACGTCGAGAACCTGCTCAAGGTGGCCGGTTGGGAGCGCGTGGACGCGCCCGATCCGCAGCCGGAGACCACCGAAGGCGTGGGGGTGGGCCCGGCCTGAGCTTGGCGCGTTGGCCGTCGGGCCTGGCGGTGGCGCGGGCCCCGAAGGAGGGCGCCGGGGTGTCCCGACCCGCCGGTCCGGATCGTTCCCGTGAAGGGTGGGCTCCCGAACGGAGGACGCGCATGAGACGGACGAGGCGGGGCTGGAGCGCGGTGTGGGTCTTCGCGCTCTTCGGCGGCTGCACGGACCCGGGCACGGATCCCGATGCCCTGTTCAGCGCCGATGCGCGCACGCTCGCCAGCATCGAGGGGTCCCTGCTCGAGACCACGCTCCGGATCCACAACGACCGCGCCGAGACGCGCACGTTCGTGTGGGGCGGATGCTGGAGCGGCCGGGTGTTGCGCCTGTACGAGCCCACCCGGCCCGCGCGCCCGGTGTGGGACGGTGCGGTTCCTCCAGGCGCGGCGTGCTCCGCCGTGCGCATCGAGCTGCCCGTTCCGCCTGGAGGCACGGAAGCCGTGGTCCGGCAGGACCGGGTCCAGGAGCTGTTGGGGGACTCGCTGGCCCCCGGTCCCTACCGCGTCACGCTGGCTCCTTCGTTCCAGGGCTTCAGCGGACCGGAGATCGACCTCGGGGTGTTCCGGCTGGACCCGTAGGAGGCCACGGTGCGCCTCCGGGATCTGCGTCCTCGTGACCGGATCCCCTCTCGAACGCGACCTTGGGCGTTGCGAGGACGGGGTGCGCGCAGCGACTGTGGGCGGACGCGGTCGAGAGCCGGAGGTGATCGCGTACCGGTGCGGGCACACCGCGCCGACCGCCGCCGTCCAGGGACCGTCGCTCCGCGGGTCCCGCACACCCCCGACCCGAACGCGAGGACGCCCACCATGCCCGCATCCGCCTGGCCCGAGCTCCGCTGGGACGACTGGAAGGACACCTGCACGACGCTGCACCTCTATACGCAGATCGTGGGCAAGGTGCGCGTAGCGCGCACGCCGTGGGTCAACCACTCCTGGCACGTCGCGCTGCACCCGACCCCACGCGGCCTCACCACAACGCCCATCCCCGACGGTCAACGCACGTTCGCGATCGACCTGGACTTCATCGACCATCAACTCAACGTCCTGACCTCGGACGGAGCAGTCGCGGAGATGGAGCTGGTCCCGCGTTCAGTCGCCGAGTTCCACGCCCGGCTGATGACGCTCCTGGACGGGATGGGTCTGACCACCCGCATCCACGGGACCCCCAACGAGATCCCGGACCCGATCCCGTTCGCGGAGGACGAGGTGCATGGCGCCTATGATGCGCAGGCGGTGGCGCGCTTCCACCGGGCCCTGGACTCGGCGACGCGGGTCCTGGAGGACTTCCGGGCCCGGTTCCTGGGGAAGGTGAGCCCCGTCCACTTCTTCTGGGGCAGCTTCGACCTGGCGGTGACCCGCTTCTCCGGGCGCAGAGCGCCAGCCCATCCCGGCGGGATCCCGCATCTGCCCGATGCGGTCACGCGGGAGTCCTATTCGCACGAGGTGAGCAGCGCGGGGTGGTGGCCCGGGGGAGCGATGCTGCCGGAAGCCATCTTCTACAGCTACGCCTACCCCACGCCCGCCGGCTTCGCGGAGGCGGCGATGCCCGACGGCGCGCGTTGGCTGCCCGAGCTCGGCGAGTTCATCCTCCCGTACGAGAACGTGCGGACCAGCGCGGATCCGGATGGGTCCATCCTGACGTTCCTCGAAGCCACCTATGCGGCAGCCGCGGAGGCCGCGCAGTGGGACCGGGACGCGCTCGAGTGGTCGGGTCGCGGCGCGACACCGATCGGGGTGCCGCCCTCCTGAGCGAACGACCGGACGGGAGCGTCTGGCACGGCCCACCGTCCGGAGCCGCACGACCGCTCCCGACCCTGCTTCCGTCGTGCGGCCCGATCGCGACCGATACACGAACGCACGGCAGCCGCCCCCGAGAAACGGGCAGCCTTGAACGGCATGTGCGTTGCGCCTCCTCCGTCCCGAGGCCGAGGGGCGGGTCGCCGCTCGGTGCCCGGATCCCAAGGAGGAAGGCATGCTGGAAATCGCGATCGGTGCGCTCATCATCTCCGTCATCGCCGGCGGACTCGGCTTCAGCGGGATCTCGGCCGGCGCAGCGAAGATCGCCAAGATCGCGTTCGGCGTGTTCCTGGTGATTGCGATCCTGGCCTTCCTGTTCGCGCTCGGTGTGGGGGCGCTGATCTTCTGACGCGCACCCGCGCCGGGAGGTACCGGCGCGGAGCGTCGGGGCGACCCCTCGAGGGTTGACCCCCGGGCCGACCCGTGGACAAGATGGCGCGTCCCCTGTGATCCCCCGCGCGCGAGACGCTCGAGCGAATGCGGACACGACGGTACCGCCGGCTCGGCCCGGTGGCCCTGCTGCTCCTGGCGGCGTGCGACTCCCCGCCACCCCGGCTGCCCGGCTTCTCGAGCGCGACGGCGGAGCGGCAGGCCGCGATCGAACGGCGTCTCCTCGGGACCCCGGACGGTCGCCGGATGCGCGAGGATCACGCGCGCCTCGCGGCGGCGCCCCACGCGGCCGGGACCCCCGCGAACACGGAGCTCGCCGATCGGTTCGCGGAGCGGCTGCGGGAGTTGGGCTTCGACTCCATCCTGTATGCCCGCTACGACGTCCTGCTCCCGCGTCCCGTCGAGCGCAGCCTCACCGTGGTCTTCCCCGATACGGTCCCGCTCCGGCTCGACGAGCCACCGCTGCCGGACGACCCCGATCCGACCCCCACGGACCTGCTGCCGCCCTTCAACGCCTTCTCGGCGGACGGAGACGTCACGGCGGAGGTCGTCTACGTCGGGTGGGGCCTGCCGCAGGACTACCGGACCCTCGATTCGCTCGGGATCTCGGTGGCGGGCAAGATCGTGCTCGCGCGCTACGGCCGGAGCTGGCGTGGCATCAAGCCGCGTCTGGCCGCCGAGCGGGGAGCCGTGGGCGCGCTGCTCTTCTCGGATCCGGCCGACGACGGGTTCAGCCAGGGGCCGGTGATGCCGGAGGGCAGGTGGCGGCCGGAGCACGGCGTGCAGTCGGGCTCGGTGCTCGACATGCCGCGCCATCCCGGGGATCCGCAGACGCCCGGCACGCCTTCGCGAGCCGGGGCCGAGCGGATTCCGCTGGAGGAGGCCACGACGGTGCTCCCGATCCCGGTCCAGCCGATCTCCTACGCCGCGGCGCGTCCGCTCCTCGAGCGCATCGGCGGGCGGCGCGCTCCCGACGCGTGGCAGGGCGGGCTGCCGCTGGAGTACCGGATCGGGCCGGGACCGGGCGTGGCCCACCTGCGTCTCCGGTTCGACTGGTCCGTGCGACCGATCGTGAACGTCGTGGGCCTGCTGGTGGGGGTCGAGGAGCCCGACCGTTGGGTGCTCGTGGGCGGGCATCGCGACGCGTGGAGCTACGGAGGTCGGGATCCCGTCAGCGGCACCGTGTCGCTGCTGGAATCGGCCCGCGCGCTGGCCGGGGCCGCCCGGCGCTCACCGCTGCGACGCACGGTCGCGGTCGCGAGCTGGGACGCGGAGGAGTACGGCCTCATCGGGTCCACGGAGTTCGGTGAGGAGTTCGCGGACGTGCTTCCCGGCCGCGTCGTCGCCTACCTGAATCGCGAGAGCTACACCCAGGGCGCGTTCAGCGCCGCGGGCTCCCACGCCCTCCAACCCCTGGTCAACGACGTCGCCCGGCGCGTGGCGATGCCGGGTGCGGAGGGGCCCTCCGTGCAGGAGGCCTGGAGCGAAGCGAGCGCACCCGAAGCGCGCGTGAGCCACGGCGGTTGGACCGACGTCCGCCTCGACGCGCTCGGGTCGGGGAGCGACTACACCGTCTTCCTCGATCACCTCGGCATCCCGTCGCTGGACGTCGGGTTCTCCTCTCCCAACGGCGTGTACCATTCGCGCTACGACACACACGCGTTCTTCGTCGAGCACGGGGATCCGGGATTCGAGACCGGTGAGCGGCTGGCCGAGGTCGTCGCGCTGCTCGTGGCCCGGCTCGCCAACGCGGACGTGCTTCCGCTCGACTACACGGCCACGGCCGAGACGGTCGAGCGCTACCTGGACGAGGTGGATGCGGAAGCCGAGGCGCGCGGCCTGCGCCTCGACCTTTCGGGCGTGCGCCGCGCCAACGACCGGCTCGCGTTCGCGGCAGCCGGCTTCAATGCGGCGGTCGACCGGGTGCTGGCCCTGCCGCCGGAGGAGCTGGAGGCGCGCGCCCCCCTGGTCCGGGAGCTCAACGACCTGCTCCTGGCGGTCGAGCGCGACTTCCTGCATTCCGAGGGGCTGCCACGCCGTCCCTGGTACCGCCATCTGCTCTATGCGCCGGGCTACGACACCGGATATGGCGTGAAGACCCTGCCCGGCGTGCGGGAGGCGGTGGAGCGGGGAGCGCTGCCGGAGGCGCGCATGATGGCCGACGCGTTGGAGGCAGCGCTGCTCCGTGCGGTGGAGCGCCTGAGCGCGGGGTTGGAGCGCACGAAGGGCCTCGACTCCTGAGCGGTGCGGTAGACGATCGATCCCGAGGCACAGGGTAGCACCGGCGCCGGCCCTGCATCGACGGGACGCCGTCCGGTGCTACCGCTCGGCCACCTCCGCCAGCTCCTCGCCCGGATTGACGAAGCGGTTCATCTCGAACCGGAACTGCCGGTCGTGCAGCTCCTTGTAGCGACCCCCCAGGGCCATCAGCTCCTCGTGGGCTCCGCGTTCGAGGATGCGGCCCTCTTCGATCACCAGGATCTGATCCGCGCTACGGATGGTGGAGAGCCGGTGCGCGATCACGAAGGTGGTGCGGCCCTGTCGCAACGAGCGTAGACCGTCCTGGATCAACGCCTCGCTCTCCGAATCCAGGCTGGACGTGGCTTCGTCCAGCACCAGGATGCGCGGATCCGCCAGGATGGCACGCGCGATGGCGATGCGCTGACGCTGCCCGCCGGACAGCTTCACGCCGCGCTCGCCGATGACGGTGTCGTAGCCCTGCGGGAACTCCTCGATGAACCCGGCGCAGTGGGCGAGCCGCGCCACCGTGCGCACCTCTTCGTCGGTCGCGCCGCGGGCGCCGTAGCGGATGTTCGCGGCGATGGTGTCGTCGAAGAGGAAGTTGTCCTGGAGCACCACGCCGGTGAGCGCGCGATAGTCCGTCAGCCGGAACTCCTCCAGGGGTCGGCCGTCGATCCGGATGGCACCCGCGGTGGGGTGGTTGAACGCCAGCACCAGGCTGACCAGCGTGCTCTTGCCGGAGCCGCTCGAGCCCACCAGCGCGGTCGTGCTGCCGGCGGGTGCCTCGAAGGAGATGCCGCGGAGCACGGGCCGACCTTCCTCGTACTCGAACCAGACGTCGTCGAAATCGACCTGGCCCGCGACGTCGCGCAAGGGGAGCCGCCCCTCGTCCAGCTCGGCTTCGGTGGCCAGCGAGCGGATCTCCCGGATCCGGTCGAGGCCCGCGAACGCCTCGGTGATCTGCGTGCCGATGTTGGCCATCTGCACGAGCGGATTGATCATCAGGCCGGTGAAGAACAGGTACATCACGAAGTCGCCCAGCGTCATGGAGCCGTCCAGGATGGCGGGTCCGCCGATCAGCACCATCCCCACCCCGATGAGCCCCGTGATCACACCGGTGAACGACGTGACGGCGGAGACCCCGGTCACGGCACCCGCCACGTTGCGGAAGAGCCGGTGGGCGCCCTTGGCGAACACGCGGTTCTCGCTGCGCTCGGACGTGTACGCCTTGACGATGCGGATGCCGCCCAGCGTCTCCCCCAGACGGCCGGTCACCTCGGCGTTGATCTTTCCGCGCTCCCGGAACAGCGGTCGCAGGCGCTTGAAGGCGGTGGACATGGCGCCGCCGAAGACGACCAGCACGACGACCGTGTAGAGGGTGAGCACCCAGTTGAGCCAGAGCAGGACGCCCAGCGCGATCAGCGCGGTGAGCACCCCGCCGGTCAGCTGCACCAGCCCGGTGCCCACCAGGTTGCGGATCCCTTCCGCGTCGGTCATCACGCGCGAGATCAGCACCCCGCTTTTGGTGGAGTCGAAGAAGCCGATGGGCAGGCGTGTCACGTGCGCCTCGACCGACTTGCGCATCTCGGTGATGGCGCGCTGGGCCGCGACACCCAGGATCTGCGACAGCGCGAAGGAGCTGGCACCCTGCACCAGAGCGGCCACCCCCACCGCCGCGGCCAGCCAGGGGAGCAGATCGGACTGCCCCTGGGCCAGCACGTTGTCGATCAGGAACTTCGACGACGCCGGGGCGACCAGTCCCGCGAGGCGCGAGATCACCATCACCCCGAGCCCCAGGGCGATCCGTCGCCGGTAGCTCCAGATCAGCGCCCGGGCCTCCGCCCAGGCGCGCCCGTAGTCGACCTTCTTCTTCGTGTTCGGGATCTCGGACATGGCCTGGTGGGTGGAGGCGGGGGGAAGCCTGGAATCTAGCAGGGCCGCGGCGTGAGGCTCATCCCACCGGTGCGCGACCCGCGGCCACGAGCGCCGCGTTCAGCCGCGCCAGGGCCCCCGTGCGGATGGTGTCCATCCGCGCCTGGGCGTCGGCCAGCCACTGCTGATAGAGCGCGAAGACCTCCAGCGTGGCATCGGTCGGCGGCTGATCCGTCCCGCTGGCGTACCCGGCCAGGCTCATCAGCTTGGCGTAGAGCTGCCGTGGCCAGCGCAGCGAGTCCTGACCGGCGTTGCCGCCGGTCAGGCGCAGATCGATCAGGCCCATCTCCAGGTCGATGAGCTCGCGGTCCAGGACGGCGGCCGTGCGCAACACGGCCTCCGCGCCGGCCGCGTCCGCCTCCAGCTCGTCCACGCGGGCGCGCAGGATCTCGATCTCGTCGATGAGATCCGCGACGGCGTTCGTGCGGTCGCGGATGTCGCGGATCAGGGCCACCTGCGCCTCGATGTCCGCCAGGCTCCCGGTGGCGGTGGGGTCCTTCCGTACCTCCAGCGGCGTCTCCAGCGTGCGACCGTCGATGCTCACCCGCACGGTGTAGCGTCCGGGCGGCGCGAGCGGGGCGACGCCTCCGCCCTCCGGCGCGGGACGCCAGCCGTCGGCGTTCAGCTCCACGTGCTCGTGCTCGAGCGGCTGCGTGCGCAGACGGGGCGTGCGCGAGGCGTCCTCCTCCAGATCCCAGTGCAGACGATTGATCCCCGCCCGCAGCCGGTTCAGCGGCGCGCGGCGGATCACCGTCCCGCTCGCGTCCACCACCTCCAGGCGCGCGTCCCGGGGCGTTTGCGCCACCCACAGGTTCAAGGAGGCGCCGTAGGTGGGATTGCGCCCGGCGGCCGGATCCTCCGGTTGGCTCTGGGGCGCCTCCTTCATGTGGAAGCGGTAGGCGGGTCGGGCCGCGAAGAGATGCGCGTCCCGCGCGAGTGCGGCGGTGTCGAGCTGCTGCAGGGCCGTGACGTCGTCCAGGATCCAGAACCCCCGACCGTACGTGGCCACGACCAGGTCGTTGAAGTGGGGCTGGATCTCCAGCCAGTGGACGGGCGCGCGCGGCAGGTTGGCCTGCAGCGGCGTCCAGGAGCCGCCGTCGTCGAAGGAGACGTACAGACCGTTCTCGGTCCCGAGGTAGAGCAGGCCCGGCCGCACCGGATCCTCCCGGACGACGTGGACGTAGCTGAACGTACCGACCGGGATGCCGTCCGCGATGGAGGTCCAGGTGCGGCCGTAGTCCGCGGTGCGATACACGTACGGACGGGTGTCGCCGAGCTGGTGCAGGTCCACGGTCACGTAGGCCGTTCCATCCGCGTGGCGGGACGGCTCGACGTTGGACACCGTGCCCAGCGGCGGCAGCCCTTCGAGACCGGCCGTGACGTCCGTCCAGGTGGCCCCATCGTCGCGGGTGACGTGCACCAGACCGTCGTTGGAGCCCGCCCAGATCACGCCGCGCTCGCGCGGCGACTCCGCGATGGCGAACAGCACCGACGCGTAGGTCGGGCTGACGTCGTCCGGGGTCAGGCCACCGCTCTTCTGCTGCAGCGTGGGATCGTCGGTCGTCAGGTCGGGGCTGATGACCTCCCAGGTCTGCCCGCCGTTGGTGGTGCGGTGCACGTGCTGGCTGCCCACGTACACGCGCGTGTGGTCGTGCGGGGAGATGGCGATGGGGAAGGTCCACTGGAAGCGGTACCGCAGCGGACCCGCCTCCCACCCTTCGGGATTGTCCGGCCACACGCTCACGGTGCGAGCCAGCCCGGTCCGGTGGTCGTAGCGTTGCAGGATGCCCTCGTAGCATCCGGACCAGACGACGTCGGGCTCGACCGGATCGGGCACGGCGAAGCCGGACTCGCAGCCGCCGACGGAATGCCATTCCCCGATCGGGATGGTTCCCCCCGTCAGCGAGTTGGACGGCCCGGCCATGGAGGGCCCGTCCTGGCGGTTGCCGTAGACGCCGTACGGAATGCGGCTGTCCGTGTAGACGTGGTACATCTGGGCGATGGGCAGCCGGGGGCGGGTCCACTGCCGCCCGCCGTCCACCGTGATGCTCACCCCGCCGTCGTGCCCGACGATCTGGCGGTCGGGATCGAGCGGATCGATCCACATGTCGTGATGGTCCCCACCGGGAGTGCCGCGCTGGAAGCTCTCCCCGCCGTCGCGGGAGACCAGGAAGCGGGTCGCGAGCGTGTAGACCACGTCGGCGTCCGTGGGCGAGGCCACGATCCGCGTGTAGTAGGCGGGCCGTTGGTTGAGCGCGTGCTCCCGGCTCACGATCCTCCACGTGCGGCCGCGATCGTCGCTGCGCCACAGCACACCGTGCTGGGGATCCACGTCGCCCACGGCCCGGTTGGCGTTCGTCTCGATGAGCGCGTAGAGCCGCGCCGGGTCGGCCGCCGACATCGCCAACCCGATCTTGCCCACGTGCTCCTCCGGCAGACCGTTGCCCTCGAGGCGGGTCCACGTGTCGCCCCCGTCCCGGGTGGCGAAGATCCCGCTTCCGGGGCCCCCGCTCCACCGGCCCCACGTGCGGATCCACATCTGCCACGTGGAGGCGTACAGCACGGACGGGTCCTCCGGGTCCATCTCCAGGTCGTAGGCGCCCGTGCTGTCGTCCACGAACAGCACGCGGTCCCAGGTTTCGCCACCGTCCCGCGTTCGGAAGACGCCGCGTTCCTCCTGCGGACCATAGAGGTGCCCGAGCGCGGCCACATAGACCGTGTTGGGATCGCGGGGATGGATGCGGATGCGTCCGATCCGTCCGGTCTCGGCCAGCCCCATGTGCGTCCAGGTGCGCCCGCCGTCGAGCGAACGGAACACACCGGCTCCGATGGAGACGTTGGAGCGGATGTGCGCTTCGCCCGTGCCCACCCACACGATGCTCGAGTCCGACGGTGCCACGGCGAGCGCGCCCACCGACATGACGTCCTGGTCGTCGAAGACGGGCGTCCAGTGCACGCCGCCGTCGGTGGTCTTGAAGACCCCGCCCGAGGCCGCGCCGAAGTAGTAGACGAAGGGCGCGCCCGGCACGCCCGCCACCGCGGAGACGCGGTTGCCCACCGGCCCGATATACCGGTACTGCAGCCCGTCGAAGAGGCCGGCGGGCAGGGCGTCGGCGTGCTGGGCCGCGAGCGGGGCGAAGGCCGCGCCGAGGAGGGCCGGCAGGAGGAGGGCGAGCGCGCGCAGACGATTCATCACGGGCGGGCCGGGGCAGAGGTGGAGGACGCGCGGGGCGCGCCAGGAGGACGGAGTGCAGCGGGTCGGGCCCGCGCGGCACAGCATGCGGACCGGATCAGTGCTCGGCCAGCAGACGGCGGACGGCCGGCTCGAAGGAGACCATCGCGAGTGGGCCGAGCGCGGCGTGGCGCACCCGACCGGACCGGTCGAGCAGGAAGGACGTGGGATAGCCGCGCACGCCGCCGAAGCGGGCCTCGGCCTCCTGACCGACCACGGCCACCGGGTAGGTGACGCCCCGATCGTCCAGGAAGGCCCGCACCTGCGCCTCGGGCGCCACGTCCCGCGAGAGGCCGAGCACCACGAGACCCGCGTCGGCGTGCCGCTCCGCCATGGCCTGGAGCGCCGGCATCTCCACCCGGCAGGGCGCGCACCACGTGGCCCAGAAGTTCACCAGCACCACCCGGCCCCGGAGCGCTTCGGCGGAGACCGTGTCCCCGTCCAGGGTGACGTACGCAAAGGCGGGCGTGCGGTCCCCACCCGTCTCGATCCCCACCACGGCCGCCAGGTGGGGCGCGAGGCGCACGAGCACGAAGATCCAGAGCGCCGCGAGCAGGACGCTCCAGAGGGTGATGCGCCTCCGGGGTGCGGGGCCGTCGTTCTCCGCCGTCATGCCGGAAGATCGCGCCAGCGGCGCGGCCGGTCACCCCGGCGCGGCCGCTCCCTGGTCCGGGGATTGCTCATCGCTCCCGGATCGGCTGGAAGCCGGAGGACGCGTCAGGCCCGGGGCAGGAGGACGGCCATGCTGTGGCTGGGGATCGGAGCCGGAGTGGTGATCGGGGCGCTGGCGCTCCTGTGGGGAGCGCGCTCCGCCTGGCGGGCGGCCATGCGTGCCGAGATCCGGGCGCACCTCGCCGAGACGTGGCCCGGATGGACCCTGGTGGAGGAGGGCTCCGCCCGTCTGCGCATCCAGGCCGGGGACGATGCCCTGCAGGTGGATCTCACCCACCTCTACCGCGAGCTCTCGGAGATCCGCAGCGGAGACGCCGCGGCCGACCGGACCGCCCGCCAGGAGCGGTTCCGCCACTTCTTCGCCGGTGCCGCCGATTCGCTGCGCGAGACGTCCGCGGCCCTCACGCCGGCGGACCGCGAACGCGTCCTTCCCATGCTGGTCGGACCGTCCTTCCTGGCCGAGCTCCGGTCCACGGTGGAGCTGCCCGTCCGTCCGGTCTCCGGCAGCTCGCTCGCGGTGGTCTACGTGCTCGACGGTGCGCACGCGATGTCGTATCTGACCGAGGTCCGGCGCTCGGAGCTGGAGCTGGACGCGGAGGCGCTCCACGCGCTGGCGCTCGCCAACCTGCGCGCCCGCACCTCGTCCGAGCCCGTGCGCACGGCGCTCGATCAGGAGGGGCTGGTGGCCGTGGCCACCGGCGACGGGTACGACGCGACCCGGCTGCTCCTCGTCGGAGAGCAGCTCGGGCCCGGCGAACGCCTGGCGGCTGCGGTGCCGGGTCGGGACATGCTGGTGCTGTCGAAGGTGCCCGCCGACGGCGACTGGAGCGGGCTCGCGGCGCTGGCGCAGACGTTCCAGGGCGACCGGCCGGTGCTCGACCGCCCGCTCCTGGTCACGGCCTCCTCCATCGCGGAGATGTAGAGGTCCGCGGGCGCGCGTGCAGTCGGCTGCGGTCGGGTCTGCGCCGAGCGGCCGCCCCGCTCCCTATTTCTCCGACCAGACCGCCAGGTGGTTGCCGCCCGGCTCCACGAAGTGGAACCGGCGCCCGCCCGGGAAGCTGTGCTCGTTCATCACGGTGCCGCCAGCCGCCTCCACCCGCGCGCGCGTGGCGTCGAGATCGGTGGCGTAGAGGATCACCAGTGGCGCGCCACCTGGCGTTCCCGCCGTGAAGCCCCCCGCCAGCCGGCCGTCCTCGAAGGACGTGTACTCCTCGCCCCAGTCCTGGAAGGACCAGCCGAAGACGTCGGCGAAGAAGCGCTTGGAGGCCTGGAGGTCGGTGGTGCCGAACTCCACGTAGTCGATCCTGCGGTCGTGGTCGCTCTGCATGGGTGCGCGGGGGATGAGGGTCAGCGTGAGGAGCGCAGGCATCAGGAGGGCCGGCGCCCGAAGGGCAAGGGGGAGGAGGTCCAGGGCGGACGCTCGCGCATCAGCGCCGCCCGGTCTTGAACGGATCGGACGCCGGCGCGCCCGCGTGGCCCGCGCGATGGCGCGACGGGGGCTGTCCGCTGAACCGAACGAACTCCCGCGTCATGTGCGCGTGGTCCGCGTAGCCGCAGGCGTGGGCGACCTCCGACAGGGTGGTCCGACCCCCGTGCAGGCGCACCAGGGCCCTCCGGAACCGCCCCAGGCTCCGCGTCTCGGCCGGGCTCAGCCCCCACAGGGCGAGGGTGCGGCGGTGGAGCTGCCGCTCGGAGAGCCCGAGCGATCGGGCCAGATCGCGCACACGCCCCGGGCCCACCGCCGACAGCGTGCGGGCCAGGGCGGCATCGGCCGGCTCGATCGGAGCGCGTGCGAGCGCGCAGGTCAGCCACTCGGCCAGCCGAGCCGGGCGCTCGCGCTCCGGGCTCGCCCGTACCCGGTCCGCGAGCGCTCCCGTGCCCGCCACCAGGTCGGCCGCGGGCACGGCCAGGTCGCGGAGCGCGCGCAGGGGAAAGAGCCGGGACGCCGGCCCCGGCCGGAACCGGATCCCCACGAGCTCGATCGAGCCCGGGGAGCGCACCTCCAGGCTCCGGGTCATGGGGCCGATGACCCGGGGCTCGACGATGCGCTCGCCCGCGGCGCCCCGCTCCACGTCGCCGGCGAGCGGGAGGAGCAGGTCGAAGCAGCCGTCCGGCAGGATCCGCCACGGGGACCCGGCCCCCGCGCCCTGCCCGCGCAGCGACCAGAAGCACACGACCGCGTCGCGCAGCGGGGCAGGAGGCGGGATCTCCCGGTACTCGATCATCGAAGCGTCCGGCAGGGGAGCGGGGTGGTGCGCATGGGGACCGGATGCCATCCTATCGAGCCCGGTGGTCCGGCGCATCCGGCTGCGCCCCACTCCGCCCGACCCTGCGAGGGAAGCCATGCTCCGCCCGGTCCTGCTGGTCACGTTGCTCGTCGTCCCGACCGCCTGCGCCTCCGTCTCGCGCGGGGGCGGGAGCGGCCCCTCCGCTCCCGGAGGCGGCGCCGACGGCCCCATGCCGCTCTACAGCGAGCAGGTGCTGGGTCCGCATCAGCGCACGGTGACCACGACGTCGCGGGAGGCGCAGGCGTACTTCAACCAGGGCATGCAGCTCCTGTACTCGTTCACACCGCCGGACGCGGCCCGCTCCTTCCGCGAGGCCCAGCGGCGCGATGCCACGTGCGCCATGTGCTTCTTCGGGGAGGCGTGGGCCCTGGGTCCCTACCTGAACGGCCCCATGCGTGCGGAGGACGCGCCGGCAGCCTGGGAGGCCGTGCGCAAAGCGCAGGAGCTGGCGCGCGACCGCTCCAACGAGATCGAGCGCGCCCTCATCGATGCCATGGCGGTGCGTTACGAGCGGCGGCACGACGCCGCTGCCCGCGTCCGTCTGGACAGCGCGTATGCGCGCGCGCTGGCCGAGGTCTGGCGGGAGTATCCGGACGATCCGGAGGTGGGGACCCTCTACGGGGAGTCCCTCATGCTGCTGCTCCCGCGCCGCGGCAACTGGGATCTGAACGATCCTACGGTGCAGGAGGTGCATCGGACGCTGGAGGCGGTGCTGTCCAAGGACATCCGCCATCCCGGCGCCTGCCATCTCTACATCCACGCCACGGAGTCCACGACGGCGCCCGGCAAGGCCGAGGCCTGTGCGGAGCATCTGGGCAACGCCATCCCCGGCGCCAGCCACATCAACCACATGCCCTCGCACACCTACAACCGCATCGGGCGCTGGGCGGACGCGGTGCGGGCCAACGTGCAGGCGTGGCACTCGGACCAGAAGTCCGAATACGGCGAGGGCTTCGCCATCTATCCTTCGCACAACGTGCACATGCTGCTGTTTGCGGCCTCGATGGACGGCCAGGGTGCCGTGGCTACGCAGGCCGCCCGCGACTACGAGAAGATCGTGGAAGGCGGACAGTTCTACCGCGGCCTGGTGCTCGTGCGCTTCGGGCGGTTCGACGAGGTGCTCGAGCTGGACGTGATGCCGGAGGATCCCACCTTCCGTGGCTTCCTGCAGTTCAGCCGTGGCTACGCCCACTACAAGCTGGGTGACGCCGACAGCGCCCGGGTCTATCTGGACGCGCTGAAGGCCAACGTGCGCTCGATGCCGGAGACCGCACAGTTCCGGGGACACCCGGGCACGGACCTCGTCTCGGTGGTGGGCGGCATCCTGGAAGGCGAGATGCTCGCCGGACAGGAACGCTGGAACGACGCCGTGCGGGTGCTGGAGGAGGCGGTGCGCATCGAGGACGGCATCCGCTACGACGAGCCCGAGCCGCTCATCTTCTCGGCCCGCCACTGGCTGGGGGCCGTGCTGCTGGAGGCGGGGCGGCCGGAGGAGGCGGAGGCCGTCTACCGCGCGGCGCTGGAGGATCATCCGCGCAACGGCTGGTGCCTGTTCGGCCTGGAGCAGGCGCTCCGGGCGCAGGACAAGACCGGGAGCGCCGATCAGGTGCGCACGCAGTTCGAGCGGAGCTGGGCGCGCGCGGACGTCTGGCTGCGCTCCTCCCGCTTCTAGCCGCGCACGCCCGGCCGAGGCGTGCGCACCACCCGGCCTAACGTTTGCGGGGGGCCGGCTGTCGTGGTCATGACGATCTGCGTCCTCGCGCGGCGCGGCCAATCCCAGAACCCCCCGAGCCCCGAGAACCGGTGTCGAACGTCTCCGCCCCGCTTCCCCTCGCCGCGCTGTTCCTGCTCGCCGCCCCTCTCGCGGCACAAGACCTGTCGGAGACCCTGCCCCCCGCCGCATCCGCGGCCGACTTCCGGCTGGAGGCGCTGCGGCTGGACGGCGCGAGCGAGATCCGCCTGGACGGACGGCTCAGCGAGACCGCCTGGGCACAGGCGACGCCCATCACGGAGTTCCGGCAGCAGGATCCGCGCGAAGGCGCCCTGCCCACCGAGCGCACCGAGATCTCGGTGCTGATCGACCAGGACAACCTGTACATCGGGGCCATGCTCTACGACAGCGACCCCGACGGGATCCTGGCCTTCCAGAAGCGGCGGGACGAGGGGCTCGGCACCGACGACCGCTTCATGTGGATCCTGGACACCTTCCTGGACGGGCGCACGGGGTACTTCTTCGAGATCAATCCCGCGGGCCTGATGGGCGACGGCATCCTCACCGGCGGGGGCGGCGGGGGTGGCTTCGGGGGGGGCGGCGTCAACAAGTCCTGGGACGGCATCTGGGAGGCCCAGGTGGCGCGGGTGCCGGAGGGCTGGTCGGCGGAGATCCGCATCCCCTTCCGCACGCTCAACTTCGATCCCACGCTCGACACGTGGGGGATCAACTTCCAGCGCACGGTGCGGCGCAAGAACGAGGAGATCCTCTGGAGTGGCCACCGCCGCAACGAGGGGCTGCGTCGGCCCATCCACGCGGGCCGCCTGACCGGCCTGGGTGGCATGTCCCAGGGGCTGGGTCTGGAGGTCAAGCCCTACGTGACCACCGGAGTCCGCACGGTGACGGAGGACCTGGACCCGACCACCTGGCCGCGCGACGTCGGGTTCGACGTCTCCTACAGCATCACGCCGGGGCTGCGCGCCGCGGTCACCGTCAACACGGACTTCGCCGAGGTGGAGTCGGACGACCGCCGCGTGAATCTCACGCGCTTCCCCCAGCGCTTCCCGGAGCGGCGGGACTTCTTCCTCGAGGGATCGGGTGTCTATTCGTTTGCGTCCTCGAGCGGGCCCTCTCCGTACTTCAGCCGGCGCATCGGTCTGAACGAAGGCTCCCCGGTGCCCATCCGCTACGGGGCTCGCCTCGGCGGCCAGGTGGGCTCGACCGAGGTGGGCTTCCTCCAGGTCTCGACCGGCGACCTGGGTGTGTTGGCGGGGGAGGAGTACACGGTGGCGCGCGTGCGCCAACCGCTCTTCCAGCAGTCCACCATCGGCGCCATCTACACGCGCCGCTCCAGCGGCGCGGACTCCACCGGCTTCCGGCCGGACGCCCAGCACACCGCCGGCGTGGACGTGGACCTCTTCACGTCGCGTCTGTTCGGGGACAAGAACGCCCAGTTCGAGGCCTTCGTGGTCTGGAACTCGGACCCGGACGCGGGGGCACCCGGTGCGCCGGCGAAGAGCACGGGAGACCTGACCGCGCGTGGCCTCCGCTTCGACTTCCCCAACGATCTCTGGAGCGGCCACCTCTCGTACCGCGAGTTCGGCTCCGCCTACGATCCTGCGGTGGGGTTCGTCACGCGCAACGGCTTCCGGCGCGTGGAGCCGTCGTTGCGCTACGGTCCGCGGCCCCAGGGCCTCACCTGGCTGCGGCGCATGCAGTTCGGGGTGACGTTCCGATCCATGTGGGATCTGGAGAGCCAGCTGCTCGAGCGCTCGTGGGACCTGAACCTGCTGGAGCTGCAGTTCGAGAGCGGCGACAACTTCGAGATCAGCTACGGCAGCCAGTACGAGTACCTCGACGAGTCCTTCGAGGTCTCCTCCGGGATTCCGATCCAGGCGGGAGGCTACGACACCCGAGAGCTGCGGGCGTCGGTGCGGACCGCCGGGCGCCGCCGGGTCTCCGGTCGCGTGAGCTTCTCGGACGGCGGCTTCTGGAACGGGGATCGCACGTCGTGGGACCTCAACGTCACCGTCCGCCCCAACCCGGGCATCAGCCTGGGGACGGGCTACGAGATCAACGACGTGCGCCTGCCCCAGGGCGCGTTCCGCACCAACCTGACCAACATCCAGGGCGCCTGGGACATCAGTCCCTGGGCCTCCGTGACGGGCAACGTCCAATACGACGACGTCAGCGAGCTCGTGGGGCTGTTCACGAAGTTCCGTTGGATCCTGAGCCCCGGCAACGACCTCTTCCTGGTCTACACCCACAACTGGGTGGACTATCGCGCGCTGGACGCGCTCGACCCTCGGACGCCCGGGTTCCAGACGGTGTCGCGCGGCGCCACGCTGAAGGCCAACTACACCTATCGCTTCTAGCCGCCGCTGCTCGCTTCTAGCCGCCGCTGCGCTGCGTGCCCGCCGCCGCTGCGCCGCGTGCCCGCCGCCGCTCAGCGATCCGGTAGCGCGCGCAGCTCCCGCAGGACGTCCTCGTTGGTGGGACGGACCTTGTAGTCCACCTCCACGAAGCGCCAGCGCACCACGCCGTCCGCATCCAGCACGAACGTGGCCGGATGCGCGATCTCACGGCCGCGCGGATCCTCCTGGTTGAAGAGGCCGTAGCGATCGATCACCGCGTGATCCGGATCCGAGAGCAGGGGGAAGTCGAGCGTATGGCCGTCCTGCGCCACCCGCTCGATCATGAGGCCCTGCTTCTCCCGGTCGTCCACGGAGACGGCGACCACCTCCGCGTCCAGCGCGGGATCGGCGTCCAGCAGCTCACTCAGCTCCCCGAGCTGACCGGCGCACCAGGGTCACCAGTGCCCGCGGTAGAAGACCAGGACGATCGGGCGTCCGCGCAGGTCGGACAGACGCACGGGATCGCCTTCGTAGGCCGCCAGCGTGAAGTCGGGAGCGGGAGTGCCCACCGCCACGCGCTCGAGATCCGTGCGCGGCAGGTCGCGCCCATCGGTGGGACCCAGCCGGGCGTCCTCCGCCGCGCAGGCGAGCGCCAGCGGCGTCAGGACGAGGGTGAGGCCACGGAGTCCGGTACGGGTTCGCATGCGTCCGAACCTAGGACCGGTCGGACGGCCGTGTCCAACGGGACCCCGCCCGGAGCCGAGCTCGGAAGGCGGCGCAGCCCGAAGCCCGTGCGCTCCCACAGACCCGCCCAGGTCAGCGAGAAGACCGGCCCCAGCCAGCAGAAGACCGCCCAGGGCGCGTAGGCCACGGTGGGCACGCCGAGCGTGGTGGCCATGAAGACGGCGGAGACCGTCCAGGGCATGAGCGGCTCGGTGATCGTCACCGAGTCCTCCAGGGAGCGCGACAGGTTCTCGGGCGCGAGCGCGCGCTCGCGGTAGGCACCCTGGAAGAGCCCGCCCACGATCAGGGCGGTCACCCCACCGTGGCTCGTCAGCGCGATGGTGGTGGCGCCAGCGCCCATGGTGGCCGCGATCAGCCCGAACGTGGAGCGCACGGTGCCCAGCAACCGCTCGACCAGCAGGTCGAGCGAGCCCGAAGCGTCCATGGCGCCCGCCAACAGGAAGGCCGCGAGTACGACGACGAGCGTGGGCGCCATGCTGTAGAGCCCGCCGCGCTCGACCAGACGCGCGAACGCATCCCCCGCCGACGCGCTCTCCGTCAGCATGGGAAGCCGCACGCCGCTCACCACCGCGGTCAGCGCGTCCCCGACCGCGACGCCCTGGATCCCGACGGCCAGCAGGACGGCGACGGCGGAGGAGACCGCGATGGCCAGGACCGGCGGCGTGCGCCGCACGATGCCGATCACCACGATCAGCGCGGGCACCAGTGCCACCGCACCCAGCGTGAACGAGGCGTCCAGGTCCGTCAGCAGCGTCCGGGCGCTGTCGGGCATGGCGGACGGGGCGCTGCCCAACCGGCCGACGAGCGCATAGACGACGGTGGCCACCAGGAACGACGGCACCGCCGTGTAGAGCATGTGACGGATGTGCGCGTAGAGCGGTGCGCCCGCGCCGATGGCGCAGATGTTCGTGGAGTCGGAGAGCGGCGACATCTTGTCGCCGAAGTAGGCACCCGACACCACCGCGCCCGCCGTCGCGGCCAGGGGTGCGTCCAACGCGGCGGCCGTGCCGAGCAGCGCGACGCCGATGGTGCCGGCCGAGCCCCACGACGTCCCCGTGAACAGCGACATCAACGCGGTGGTGAGGAAGGCGGTCAGCACCAGGAAGCGCGGGTCCACCCACCGGATCCCCCAGTAGACCAGCGTGGGGATGGTGCCGGAGATCACCCACGAGGCGATCAGCATGCCGATGGACAGCAGGATCAGCAGCGCGGGCAGCACGGAGGCCACCTTGGCGCCGGTCGCGGTCTGGATGTCGTCGAACGTGCAGCCCTGCCGCACGGCGACCGCGCCCGCGACCGCCGCGGCGCCCAGCAGCACCACGATCAGCAGCTCGGCCGTGGGCGACAGCACGAGCGCGCCCAGCACGAACAGGCCCGCCATGGCCGCGATCGGAAGCAGCGCGGCGCCGAGCGTGGGGGGGCGGCGGGTCACGAAGCGTTCGCCAGCGCGGACGCGAGATCGTCGATCAACACCTCCGCGCCCTCGAGGCCCACCGACAGCCGGATGAGCCCCGACGGGATCCCCTTGGCTTCGAGCGAGCGCGCATTGTCGGGCCGCATGGGGGAGATCACCAGGCTCTCCACGCCGCCCCAGCTCACCCCGATGCGGAACACGCGCAGGGCGTCGATGACCGCCTGCACCGACCCGAAGTCGCCCGGGGCCAGCTCGAACGCGAAGGTGCCGCTGTACCCGGTCATCTGCCGCTCGGCCAGATCGCGGTCGGGTCCGAGCGCCGGATGGTGCACGGCGCGCACGGCCGGATGCGCCTGCAGCCAACGCGCGATGGCCAGCGCGTCCGCTTCGTGCTGGCGCAGGCGGGTGGGCAGCGTGCGCATGCCGCGCAGCAGCAACCAGGCGTCGAACGGGGGCAGGATGCCTCCGTTGAGCAGGTAGGCGCGATAGAAGATGCGCTCCATGCGCTCCCGGTCGCTCACCACCACGCCGGCCACCAGGTCGCTGTGGCCGCCGAGGTACTTGGTGCACGTGTGCATGGAGATGTCGATGCCGAGCGGCAGGGGCTTCTGCAGGAGCGGCGTGGCCCAGCTGTTGTCGATGCCCGTCGTGATCCCGCGAGCCCGCGCCAGCTCCGCCACGGCCGCGAGATCCAGGGACCGGAACAGCATCGTGCCCGGGCTCTCCATCCAGATCAGGCGGGTCTCGGGGCGTAGGGCGGCCTCGATGGCGGCGGGGTCCGGGTCGAGACACACGTCGTGCTCGATCCCGAAGCGGCGCAGGTGGCGCGCGAGCTGGAGCGTGGGTCCGTAGATGTGGTTCAGGAACAGGATGTGGTCGCCCTGTTCCAGCAGCCCCAGGAAGACGGCGCTGATGGCGGCCATGCCGGACGCGAACGCCTTGGCGGCCTCACCCCGCTCGAGCCGGGCCACCTTGCGCTCCAGCTCCTCCACGGTGGGGTTCTGCCCGCGTGAGTAGACGTGATGGCTGCTCTCGGAGGTGAAGGCGTCCAGCAGGGCGCCGAAGTCCGGGAAGGAGAACAGCGACGTCTGCACGATGGGGACGGACGTGGGGACGCTGTCCCCGGGGCGGCCCGGCGCCACCTCGTCGGCGATGCAGAGCGCGATGTCACTGGGATCGATGTGCATCGGCCGAACATCCCGGACGGGCGGCTCCGGCGTCAAGCGTGCGGGACGCCGCCGCCGAGCGGACGGCTCCCGCCCGCGGATCGGTCGGTCGGCGGCACGCGCCCCCGCGGGGAGGCCCGCCCGCGGACCGGTCGGTCGGCGTCGCGCGTCCCTGGCGCGGAGGCCCGCCCGCGGGATACCATCCCGTCCATGCTCCGAGCCGTTCCCGCCGCTCCACGCCCTCCGGTCCCCGTCCGCACCGCCCGCTCGCTCGCGACGGTGTGCCTGTTCGCCTTCCTGGTCCCCCCGCCGCTCCTGGCCCAGGAGGCCGTGGACGCCGGTGGAGCCGGAGCCGAACCCGAGCGCATCGCCGACCTGGACGCCGCGCCGCGGCCGGCGGCGGCCGCCGTGCGAGCCACGGGTCCCATCGACGTGGACGCGCGCCTGGACGAGGCCGCCTGGGCGGCGGCGCCCGTCATCGATCGCTTCGTGCAGCAGAAGCCGTTCGCGGGCCTCCCGGCCACGGAGCGCACCGAGGTCCGCATCCTCTACGACGACGAGAACCTGTACATCGGCGCCGAGATGTACGACTCGGATCCGGGCGGGCTCGTCATCCCCACGCTGCAACGCGATCCCAACACCCGGGACGGCGACGCCTTCGGCTTCACGCTGGACACGTTCCACGACGGCCGCAGCGCGTATGCGTTCTTCATCAACCCGGGGGGCGCCGTCCGCGACTCGCAGACGTCCGACGACGGCCGGATCAACAACGCCGCCTGGGAGGCGGCCTACGACCTGCGCACCCGCATCCACGAGACCGGCTGGACGCTGGAGATCGCGGTGCCCTGGTCCACGCTGCGCTTTCCGGCGGGCGTGGACCGGCAGGTGTGGGGGCTGAACCTCCTGCGCCGGATCCGCCGCAAGAACGAGGATGCCACCTGGGCACCGATGGATCGCCAGTGGCAGCTCTATGTGATGTCGCGTGCCGGCACGCTGGAGGGCCTGGACGGCATCCGTCCTGGCCGCAATCTCTCGCTCAAGCCGTTCGTCCTGGCCGCGGAGCCGTCGGGCACGCTGCGCGCGGGGCAGGGCACCGAGCTGGATGGTGGCGCCGATCTGAAGGTGGGGCTCACACCCGGCATGACGCTGGACCTGACCGTCAACACCGACTTCAGCCAGGTCGAGGTGGACCAGGAGCAGGTCAACCTCACGCGCTTCTCGCTCTTCTTCCCCGAGAAGCGTGAGTTCTTCCTGGAGAACGCCGGCATCTTCGAGTTCGGCGACCAGGGCCAGCCCATGCAGAGGAACGGCGTCTCCAACCGTGACTTCACGCTGTTCCATTCGCGGCGGATCGGGCTGACGCCGGGAGGCGCGCCGCTGCCCATCCTGGGCGGCGGCCGCGTGACGGGCACCGCGGGTCCGCTGACGGTGGGTCTGATCAACATGCAGACCCGCAGCGAGGACGAGTTCGTCCCCGAGAACTTCACGGTGGCGCGGGTGAAAGGCACGGCGCTGCCGGGGCTGACACTCGGCGGGATCTTCATCAACCGCAGCGCCACGTCGGGCAACGAGTTCGCCAACCGCAGCTACGGGGTGGACCTCAACTACCAGGCGTTCCAGGACTACCTGCTGGTGCAGTCGTACCTGGCGGGCACGTCCGGCAGGGCCGCCGACGGCACCGCGAACGATACGGAGTGGGCCGGGCGCGTCTCCGCCATCTGGCGTGACCCGTTCTGGGAGGCGGTGCTGCTCTACCGCCAGTTCGACGACGACTTCGACCCCGCCGTCGGGTTCGTGCGCCGCAAGGGCATCAAGCACCTCTACGGCACGCTGGGTATCCGGCCGCGCGTGTCGAGCCCGGTGCTGCAGGAGCTCAATCCCTACGTCGAGGTCCACCACTACGACGACCTCTCCGGCTCGCTGCAGACCCGCGAGGTGGCGGGAGGGCTGGATCTGGACTTCCGCGACGGCGCCACCGCGCGCTTCAGCGTGAACAACCTCCATGAGGCCATCGACGATCCGTTCACGGTGAGCGGCGCGACCGTGCCGGTGGGCATCTACGACTACACCGAGTTCTCCGCCTCCTACGATGCCAGCCGCGCGCGGGCCATGTCGGGCCGCGTGAACGTGGGCGGTGGCGGCTACTTCGGAGGCAACCGCTTCTCGGTCGGCGGCAACGTGCTGGGACGGCTGGGCTACCGCTGGCTGCTCGACCTGTCCCTCAACCACAACCGCATCGACCTGCCGGGCCAGGCGCCCGTGACCGCGGACGTGTTCGGTGCCAAGCTGAACGGCTTCTTCTCCACGCGGCTGCTCACCACCGCGTTCGTGCAGTACAACGAGGCCAGCCAGCAGCTCGTCACGAACATCCGTCTCAACTGGATCCACGCGCCGCTGTCGGACCTCTTCCTGGTCCTCACCGAGCTGCGCGACACGGACTCCGGGACCGTCCGGGAACGGCTGATCACCCTCAAGTTCACGAAGCTGCTGTCGTTCTGAGCGGGCGTAACGCCCTTCCGCTCCCGCCCGTATCTGCGGGGTGGTGGCGGGGTGGGTCCGGCCGGGTCGGCTCGCATGTCCGCCGTCCGCGCCCCTCTCCGCCGGGAGGCCCCCGATGCCCCTGACCGTCCACCGTGCCGGCCGCGTCCTCGCGGTCGGGATCGTCCTCGCGGTCGCCGCCGCCTGCGGCGGAGACGCCACCACGTCCGGGCCGTCCACCCCGCTGATGGTGCGCCTGCGCACCCCCAACACGGTCGAAGGGGCTGCGGTCTTCCGCGTGCGTGGCGCCGGTGTACCGGAGCCGCAGGCGGAGGCCGGCACGCTCTTCACGCGGCCGCTCGCGGACGGGTGGTCCGTGGTGGTGTTGCTGGACACGGCGGGCGTCCCGCGCTTCCGCGTTCCCACCGACGCGGAGGCCGTGCAGGTGGAGCTCGTCCAGGTGGCCGCGCCGGACAACACGCTGCGCACCGATCTGTCCGGCTACACGGTGGAGGTGGCGCGATGAGCCGGCGGTCGCGGCGGCACGCCGCGCTCGCTCGCTCGCGTGCACCGTCGGATCCACACCGGTCCGGACCGCGGCGCCGGGCTACGCGCTCCGCGCATCTCGTGGGCGCGCTCCTGGCGCTCGGAACCGTCCTGACCTGGTGCGCTGCGCCCGGGAACGCCGCGGCCCAGGCGCTCCCGCCGTTCGTGCTCCACGTCGAGCCGTTCACGCCGCCGGGTGGCCCCGCCCTGCCCGAGGGTGTGCGCGTGCCGACGGGACTCGCGCGCGCCCCGGCCCTCACCGCCGCGATCCCACGGACCGGCACGGCCCGTCTGCCGGTGATCCTGGCGCGCTTCGCGGACTCGCCTGCGCCGCCGGTGACGCAGGACGAGATCGACCAGGCCCTGTTCACCGGACCGGCATCGAGCACGCTCAGCGGGTTCTATGCGGCCGCCTCCGGCGGACGCCTGACCGTGGAGGGAACGGTCACCCCGTGGGTGGACACGGAGATGACGGTGCTGGAGGCGTCGGGCAGCGTGGACGGGCACGGATGGATCACACCGGAGACCCGCACGTGGGTGGCCCAGGCCGTCGCGGCCGCGGACCCCTTCATCGACTTCCGGACCTTCGACGAGGACGGGAACGGCCTGATCGAGATCGCCGTGCAGTACCCGGACGTGGCCGGGAGCTGTGGCGGCCCCGCCATCTGGCCCCACATCGGGGGATTCCCCAATGGCGCGCTGCCCACGCAGGACATCGCCTCCAACGGGGAGCCCATCCGCGTGCAGCTCTACATCGCGCAGAGCGCGGTGGACTGCACGGGCGCCACCGCGCAGGTGGCCAACGTCATCGCGCACGAGTTCGGGCACACCATCGGGCTGCCGGACCTGTACGCCGCCACGCCCGGGGTGGGGCGTGAGGGCCGCTACTGGAACGTGGGCTGCTTCGACCTCATGTCGGCGGGTGCGTGGGGCTGTGGCACCGGGCCGCAGGTGCCGCGCTTCGGGCCGGTCTACTTCACGTCCTTCCTGCGGGATCTGGTGGGCTGGCAGCCGCTCGTGACGGTAGGCCTGGTGCGCGACGTGGAGTACATCCTCGATCCCATCAGCCGGGATGGAACCGGCCTGCGCATCCCGTTGGACCTCGCCGGCGACGAGTCCTTGATCGTCGAGTACCGGGACCGCAGTGGCTTCGATGCCGCGCTGCCCGACCAAGGGATCCTGGTCCTGCACCGGGACGAGAACGCGCAGCTCCTGCCCCCCAGCGATCCCCCGCTGACGCGCTACCACACCGTCGAGGCGGACGGGGACGCCGCACTCCGGCGTCTGGAGGCGGAGGGGGGCAACCGGGGCGTGGCCGCAGACCTCTTCGCGCGCGGGGGCAGCGTGGCGCGACTCGACAACACCACCGTGCCGTCCACCCGCACGCACCGGGGCGTGCCCACCACCGTGACGCTCCACGAGATGTGGATCGCGGACGGCCAGGCCCATGTGGTCCTGTCCACCGCGCGCGAGGCCCGCCTGCAGGACGGCAACGCGCCGGTGGTCCTGCGGCAGGACGCAGGCGTCGTGGCCCGCTACCGGATCGCGGGCGGCGCGCTGCCGTACAGCGTGGGTGTGGAGGGCGCGCTACCGCCCGGCGTGACGTGGTCCGCCACCGGCGACCACGTCGACCTGGGCGGGACCGCGGACGCGCCCGGCCTGTGGCGGGTCGCGGTCGGGATCCTGGACGCACTCGGCACCCAGGTCGTGGATTCGCTGGAGCTGATCGTGGATCCGCCGCTGGTGTTGGCGCGCATCGTGGACGCGCTCACCGGAACCGGCTCGCTGCCGGACGGCGAAGCGGACCACCTGGACCTCACCGGCAACGGAGATGGCACGCTGGACGTCGGGGACCTGCGCGCGTGGTGGCAGCGCACAGGGGGATAGCGGCGCGGGGCGCGCACAGGAGGATAGCCGAGCCGGGGCGCGCACAGGGGGATAGCCGCGCGGGGTGCGCGCAGGGCACCGCCGCGTCCGGCCCCGGACGTTGCCACGGGGAGGAACCGGGGCGCTCCGCGCCCCGGCCCCACGTCCGCGCCTCGCCTCAGCTGCCGGGCCGGTACTCGCGCTCGGTGTGGCCGTCCAGCTGGTTCGGGTAGAAGTAGACGGTGCGCAGGTCGCCGGTGGTGTAGCGCTCCGCCTGGTCGTCGAAATGGGGAGAGGCGGGATCGCCGCTCTGCCCCCCGGCGGTGATGGCGATCGCCCGCACCGAATCGCCGAACTCGACGCCGGCCACGAAGCTGTTGCCGCGCGTTCCGTAGATCTTCTTCGTGTCGCCGTAGTTGGCGACGCCGTACGCGGCGAGCGAGCCCCAGCGGGACGACGTGAAGCCCACCGGGATGCTGGGCTGGCTGTCGTCGAACGGCTGCACGATGTCTCCCGTCAGGCGCTGGAAGCGGTTGATGTCGCCCCAGGGTGTGGCCCACGCGCCGAAGTCGGTCTCCAGCTGCTCCACGACCGTGGCCAGGGCCTCCAGGCGCTCACGGTCCGACGCGCGGCGCGCCATGTAGTCGTACTGCGACATCCCGGCTGCACGCGCGTCGCGGCCGATCCGGCTCCAGAGCTCCTCGCCCCAGAACACCGCCAGCGACGTAGGCACGGATTCCACGCTCCAGGTCAGGTCCCAGTCGCGCAGGGCGTCGATGGGGCCTTCGAGACGGTCCTTGAGCGGGTCCGAGGTCGGAAGGCGCTCCCAGGCCCGGACCAGCGGTGGGATCAGATCCACGAACGCGGGCAGGAACGGATCGAACGCGGCGTCGCGCAGCGACTCCAGGGTGAAGTCGGTCTTGCCCTGCAGCACGCGTACGGCGTTGATCCCGCGCGGGTTCTCCGGAAAGGTCTCCATGTAGGCCGGGAAGTCCTCCTGGCGCGGGCTGTTGGGCCCCGCCGCCGAGAACGGCCAGTTGTTCGTGTTCTGGATCCAGCCGTTCGGGGGGTTCAACACCAGGGGCGACTCGTCCACCGAGTGCAGGCCCTGCCACTCCGTGGCGGGATCGCTCCCGTCCACCGGCGCGTTCCAGTCGAAGCGGGGATCCCTACGCGGGACGAAGTTGGCGTGGAAGTACGCGATGTTGCCTTCCGCGTCCGCGAAGACGGTGTTGTTCGACGAGTTGGTGTGGAGTTGCATCGTCTCCTTGAACTCGTCGAAGTTGCGGGCCTTGGTGCGGCTCCACGACTGGGTCAACGCCTGCACGGGGTCGTTCATCAGGCCGATGCTGATCCACTTCCCGTCCTCCTCGCGGATGACGGGACCCCGGTGGGTGTGGTAGACCGTGAACGTGCGCTCGGTCAGACCGGTCCCGTCCCGGTACGGCACGGTCAGCTCCGTCGTGCGCAGGGGCCGTTCCTCGTCACCCACCACGTAGAAGCGCTCCCCGTCGCGCTCGACGATCGTCTCGGCGAACTCGTCGATCGCGTCCGCCCCGCTGGACGTGTGCATCCATCCGGCCGTCTCGTTGAAGCCCTGATAGACGAAGAACTGGCCCCAGGTCACCGCGCCGTAGGCGTTGACGCCTTCCGCGCTGGTCATCTGCAGCTCAGCGCGGAAGTAGAAGGACGTGTGCGGGTTGATCCAGAGCAGGGCGTTGCCGCTGGCGGAGTTGGAGGGCGCGATCGCGAACCCGTTGGAGCCGGTGGGCTCGGCGGGGAAGCCGTCATCGGGACCGTCACCGCTGGCGGTCCCGGCGGTGGCGGGCACCCCCGCACCCTCGCCGTAGAAGCGCTCCAGGTCCCCCAGCGAGACGCGCTCGATGTCCCCGCCGATGCTGCCCTCGGTGAAGGAGAGCGCCATCCACGGCTCGAAGCGCGTCAGCACGCGCGGCTGCACGTCCGGATGGGTGTGCAGGTAGTAGTTGAGCCCGTCCGCCCAGGCGTCCATGAGCTGTTGCAGCCACACCGGGCTCTCCCCGTAGAGGCGCTGCAGCTCGGCGGGATCGATGAACAGCTTCATGCGCAGGTCGCGCCAGAGCTCGGACTCGCCCTCGGCCTCGGCCAGACGGCCCATCGCATTCAGGTAGTTGACCTCGATGCGGTTGAAGTCGTCCTCGGCCTGGGCGTAGATCATCCCGAAGACGGCGTTCGCGTCCGTGTCGGCGCGCACGTGCGCGATCCCCCAGTCGTCGCGGACGATGGTGGTGGCCTGGGCCCGCTCCTCCCAGCGACGGACCTCCGGATCGGCGCTCGGACCACCGCCGCAGGCGACGGCGGCGAGCGCGAGCGCCAGGACGAGCTTCTTCATCGTAGATCGACTCCAGGGGAGGGCGAAACGACGGCGGGGACCGCCTCGGCATCGCGAGCAGAGTGGCCCCGCGCCGCCCTCCGAGGCAAGCGGTCCCCGCGGTCGCGGGGCCCGGTCGGAGGGGTCCCCTCTTGATCCCGCACGCCGTTTCCGACTGATTCCCGGGGGCCCCGACGGGGCGTAGCGACCAGAGGAACTCCGGAGCGTTGCCGTGAAGATCGTCGTGCTGGGTGCCGGGCGCGTGGGTGGGGCCATCGTCCGCGATCTCTCGTCCGAAGGGAGCTTCTCGCTCTCCGTGGTGGACCTGGATCCGCTCGCCCTGGAGCGCCTGGAGGGATTCGGGGTCACGTCCAGCCTGGCCGACCTCTCCAATCCGGACGGGGTGGCCGAAGCGGTCGACGGCGCGGACCTGGTCGTGGGTGCCGTCCCGGGCTTCATGGGCTATCAGACCGTCGAGGTCGTGCTGGAGCAGGGCAAGCCCGTCGTGGACATCTCGTTCTTCGCAGAGGACGCCTACGGGCTGGACGGCCTGGCGCGCGACAAGGGCGTGCCCTGCCTCGTCGACTGCGGCGTCGCGCCCGGACTGACCAACCTGATCCTGGGGCGGCTCGAGGAGGCGCTCGAGGAGACCCACAGCTTCCGTGCGTACATCGGCGGGCTGCCGGTGGAGCGTGCCTGGCCGTGGGAGTACAAGGCGCCGTTCTCACCCCGCGACGTGATCCAGGAGTACGTGCGGCCCGCGCGTCTGCGCCGGAACGGGCAGGCGCTCACGCTGCCCGCCCTGTCCGAGGTGGAGCTGGTGGACTTCCCCGGCCTCGGCACGCTGGAGGCGTTCAACACGGACGGCCTGCGCTCCCTCCTGGACACGTGCCGCACGCCGGACATGGTGGAGAAGACCATCCGCTATCCTGGCCATGCGGAGAAGATGCGCATGCTGCGCGACGCCGGATTCTTCGAGGACCGCGAGATCCTCGCGCCCTCCGGCATGGTGCGGCCGCGGGACGTGACCGAGACGCTGCTGTTCGATGCGTGGCAGTTCGAGGAGGGAGAGCCCGATCTGACGGTGGGCCGCTTCACCGTCGAGGGCCGGCAGAACGGAAAGCACGTCCGCCACACGTACAACCTGCTGGACTACTACAACCCGGAGACGGAAACGTCCTCCATGGCGCGCACCACCGGGTACACGTGCGCGGCCATGGTGCGGCTGGTCGCCGGCGGCATGTGGACGGAGCCGGGCGTGGCGGCGCCCGAGGTCGTGGGGCGTCGCGCCGACTGCTTCGAGTTCGTGCTCGAGCACCTCAAGTCGCGGCGGGTAGGGCTCTTCCACCACCTGGAGGAGCTGGATTAGGCGCGGATCTCGACGCATCCGCGCGCGCTGCGCCGGCGGCGCCCTGCGTCGGCCTAGCCGCCGTCCTCGCCGAACAACGACGTCGTGAGGTAGCGCGCGCCGGAGTCGGGCGCGATGCAGGCCACGCGGTGTCCGGGCCCCAGCTCGCGCGCCACCTGCAGGGCGGTGTGCACGATGGCACCGCTGCTCATGCCCACGAACAGTCCTTCCTCGGACGCGAGGCGTCGCGCCAGCGGGAACGCGTCCTCCTCCCACGCCTTCACGACCCGGTCGAGGACCGTACGATCGAGGTTGGGAGGCACGAAGCCGGGTCCCATGCCCTGGAAGCGGTGCGCACCCCGAGGCTCTCCGGACAGCACCGCGGACCGCGCGGGCTCCACGGCGATCACCTGGATCTGCGGCCGGCGCTCCTTGAGGAAGCGGCCCACACCGCTGATCGTCCCGCCCGTGCCGCTCCCGTAGACGAAGGCGTCGAGGCGCCCGTCCAGCCCCTCCCACAGCTCCGGGGCCGTGCCGCGGTAGTGGGCCAGCGGGTTCGCGGGGTTGGCGAACTGGTCGGGCAGCCAGGCGCCGCGCTCGTCGCGGATGCGCTCGGCCTCCGCGCGCGCCGCGATCATGCGCAGCTCCGGATCCGTGAGCACCAGCTCGGCTCCGTACGCCTGCAGCGTGCGCTTGCGCTCCATGCTCATGGAGGAGGGAAGACAGAGCACCAGCCGGTAGCCGCGGGCGGCGCAGACCTGCGCGAGCCCGATGCCCATGTTGCCCGAGGTGGCCTCCACCACGGTGGCTCCGGACCGGAGCAGTCCGCGCGCCTCCGCATCCTCGATCATGGACAGGGCGGGCCGGTCCTTGATGGAGCCGCCCGGGTTGGTGCCCTCCACCTTGACCCACACCTCGGCCATGCCGGCTTCGACCACCCGCTCGAGCTGGACGAGCGGCGTACGCCCGATGAAGCGATCGATGCCGGTGGCCGTCAACGCCACATCTCCTCCTCCAGGACCTCGTCGATCACGCGCTCGAGCCACTCCAGATAGAGGTCCACGTAGCTCCGCCCGCCCGGTCCGTCGAGCAGCCACGGGTTCATCAGCGTGTGTCGCAGGATGAAGAGGTGATCGGACTCGCGCTCGGCATCCTCCGGCACCTGCACGAAGGTGTCGGGATCGACGCCCAGGGCCTCCAGGATGCGGAGCGCCTCCGCGCCGGGGAGCGTATCGCGCGTGAGCGACGTGTAGGAGCCGATGAAGTCGATGGTCTGCACGGGTCGGTCGGGTTCCACCTTCATGTGCGCGAAGACGCGCCGACCGAAGCGGTTGAGGGCGGCCAGGTCCCGGTTGCCCACCGGGTTGAGCGCCAGGCAGATCAGATTGGAATCCGGCTCGAACGGAACGATCAGACGCACCCGATCGGACAGCCGCTCGCCGGCGGCGCGGGCCGCGTCCCAGAAGACCTCGCAGGCGCGGATGGTCTCGCGCAGCACGCGCCCCAGGCCGTCGCGGTCCAGCGGCAGGACCTGGTGCGTCACGTGTACAGCCGCCGCGGCCGCGCCGGGCTTGGATCCCTCCAGGATGTACTGGCCCAGCTTGCGCAGGCTCTCGCTGCGCGAGACCGGATGCTCCTGGTCGCCCAGGTCGAAGACGTAGGCCGCCTCCTGCGCGATGAAATCCACGACCTCGCGGTTGCGCGCCACGAACGCACCGGCCGGATACGGCACGTATCCGAGCTTGTGCGGATCGACCGTGATCGAATCCACCTCCGGGAGCGCCGCGAAGGCCGAATAGAGCGTCTCGCCCGGGAAGTAGCGCAGACCCTCGCCGGCCTCGGCGCGCGTGGCCAACGAGCCGTCGGGACAGCGAAAGACCGCCGTGAGGTACCCACCCCAGGCGCCGTCCACGTGGATGCCGAAGTCGAAGCCGCGCTCGGCGCGGCAGCGTGTGCGTGCCTCCACGATGCGGTGGATGGGATCGACCGTGCCGAACTCCGTGGTTCCGAGCATGCCCACCACCGCCAGCACGGGGGCCTGGGCCTCGCAGGCCGCGCGGAGCTCTTCGTCCAGGTGGCCCGGATCCATGCGCATGTGATCGTCCACCCGGATCCGCACCAGGTTGGCCGTTCCGAAGCCGAGCGCCTTCATGCCCTTGGCCCACGAGTAGTGGGCGGAGCTGGAGACCAGCACGCGCGGCGGTGGCACCTCCGCGTGCTTCTGGAAGAAGCCGGCGGTGCCGAGGTGCTCGATCCGCTCGTGGCGGACGGCGTGGGCGAAGGCGTGGAATCCCTTCCGGGAGCCCTCCGCTTCGAGGCGGCTCGCGACGGCCCGGCGCAGCGCGATGGTGTCGTCGATGGAGAGGTTGAGCAGCTCCCACGTGCTGTAGGCGGAGAGCGGCTTGCGGGCCGGCCCCACGCCCTCGGCGTCCCAGCCCACCCGCCGCGCGCCCTCGCGCAGCGCCACCCCGTAGAACTTGACCGAGCGGAAGTTCCACAGGGCCTCGTAGTTGGCCACCGTGCCGCCGCTCGTCAGGTGCCCCCAGGCGCAGGGCTCACACGACTCGTCCACCGAGTAGCCGAACATGCGCGCCAGGTCCCGACCCGCGGCCAGCTCCATGTCCAGCGTGACGGGCGCGGCCTCCTCCGAGACGTTGTTGGGGTTGTAGAGCGTGGTGACCAGCTTGGCCACGAGGCCGGGCAGCAGCAGGTCGGCGCTCATGTGGCCCACGTACCGCGGATGGAAGAACGGCACGGCGCGCTTGAGGGCGGCGGACAGCTCGTGCAACGCCGCACGGGTCCGGGCCCGCGTCTCCAGGAAGTCGGGCCGGAAGTGTGCGTCGGCGGAGATGCGCAGGCCGTCGTCCGGATGGAAGTTGCGACGCCAGTACGTATGGTCGCGCAGGAACTCGAGCAGGAGGCTCTCCAGCAGGTCGGCGTTCTCGGCCGCGGGGCCGAGGAAGAGCGGCTGGAGGAAGCGCAGATCGTCCTGGTGCATGGAGGCCCTCGGGCGGGTGGCGGAAGCACCCGCTAGGCTACCGCCGAGGGCCGGAAAGGAGCCGCAGCACGGAGGGCGAGCGGACCCCGCCCCCGACGCTCAGCGTCCGAGGCCGAGCAGCGCCCCCAGGGTGCGGATCAGCGTGATCGGCTCGATGACCTCGCCCGGGTCGTCGCCCGGCAGGCCCGACGCATCGGACTTGAACAGCGCGAAGGCCCCGGCGACCGCCGCGACACCGCCCGCCACCGCCAGGATGGTGCGCGGCGTGGAGAGGGTGCGCACCCCGATGTCCCGCGTGTCGGCGCGGGCCACCTGCAGGGTATCGATGAACATCGCGCTGCCGTAGCCCAGCCGGCGGCCATCCAATCGTACCTCGAGCGTCACCGCGTCCCGGTCCGCATCCAGCACCGTGCCGGAAAGCTCCGGCAGGTCCACCCCGTTGGTCTCGCGGATGCGGTCGCGCCCGGCTCCGCTCAGCTCCATCCGCACCCGCTCTCCCGAGATCGGGCGCGGGGCCTCGACGGGGTGGTAGGTATAGCAGGCGGTGGAGCCCAGCAGCACGGCCAACAGGCTGGCCCGAGCGGGGCGGAGAAGCGCGGTGCGCGAGGAGGGAAGCGCGGGCATGACGGGACCTGTGGGGAGAGGGCCGATCGGGACCCCCGGCGGCGCCGGGGGCCCCTCACAGCGATACGACGATCCTTACGAGCAGCTACCCAGGATGTAGCAGTTGGACACGCGCTCGTTCTGGCCGATCACGAAGACCTGCCCGGTGAGCGTGGCCGCGTCCGACGCCGGACCCCAGGAGGCGTCCGTCTCGCCGAAGCGGTACATGTCCCAGATCCGACGCGTGGCCTGGAAGAACAGGTTCACGCGTCGCTCGTGCCGCAGCATCTCCTCGACACTGGGCGCGTGCGTGGCCGGATCGTACGCCGACGCGCCTTTGAGCGCGCGCACCTGATTGATCCGGCTCACTGCCTCGGCCGTGTTGCCCTGGGCCAGCGCCGCTTCGGCCAGGATCAGGTGCATCTCGCGCGCACCGACCACCGTCAGGCTCGGGTACAGGAAGCCCGTCACGAAGCCGTCGATCTTGGCCTGGAGGGCCAGGTCGGCCCCGCCGTCGATGGGATCCTCCAACGTGATGTGGTCCACCCGCTTGCCGGTACCGTCCGCCTGGGCGTAGGCCGGGCCCACCACGAACTCCTGGCGGGAGTTGATCCAGGAGCCTTGCGGATTGGTCTGCGAATTCGCGCTGTAGGCGAAGTCCCAGGTCCAGTCCGCGGTCGGCATGGCCGCCAGCGCCGCTTCCGCCAGCTGGTTGGCGGTGGCGTCGTCCACCAGGGGATTCGCCGGCACCGAACCCTGCGGGTTCAGCTTGTTCCAGAGCGCCTGCGCCCAGCGCGCCCGCGCCTTGAGGGCGGTCGCGGCCACCTTCAGATCTCCGGTGCCCAGCGACTCCGCCTGGTTCAGCCGCTCCACCGCGGTGTCGTAGACCGTGTGCATGTTCGCCTCACCGACCGGCGGACCATCCACGGTGCGGTCCGAGAACGCGAAGTCCTCGAAGTTGTCCGCGATCGTCATGTAGACGATGCCCGAGTACAGGTACGCCCGGGCCTGATCCTGCGCATCCGGCAGATCGGCGGCGAACTCCTCGGCGAACTTGATCGCCTCGTCCGTCAGCCAGCGGGCCTCCGCGAGCGCGTTGAAGAGCGCGTCGCTGCGACCCGCCGGGTTGGTGATGGTGCCGTCGTTCAGCTCGGCCGCCCAGTTCTGGGAGCCCGTGAACTCCAGCTCGTCGCTCACCACGGAGGTGGAGAGCGCGGCGTCCGCCACGGAGGTGGAGGCCAGGGCCAGTGCGCCGTTGACCAGCGCGCTGACCGACGTGGCGTTCTCCAGGTCCTCCTGGACGACGTTGTTCGGGTTCTCGACATCCAGCAGGGAGTCGCAGGCCGCCGTGGAGGCGACCGCCAGCGCGAGCGCCGTCTTCAGGGCTCCGGAGGTCCGCCGCTGCGTCGTCGAGCGTCGAGTCGTGTTGTGCATGATCGTCGCGCCTCCCTAGAAGCCGAAGCGGGCGGAGAAGGTGAACCGCCGCGGCGTGCCGGGACGCCAGCCGTCGATCCCGTAGACGAAGTTCTGCGTCGGGTCGTTGGAGCGGCCCGTCGTCACGTTGTTGTCCGGATCGATCCCGCTGTACTTGGTCCAGAGGTTCAGGTTGCGGGCGGCCGCGCTCAGCGTGAGGCGATCCAGGCCCATGCGCTCCACGACTCCACCCGGCACCGTGTAGCTGAGGCTCAGCTCGCGCCAGCGGATGTAGTCGGCTTCCTCGATGGCATTGAGCCCCGACCACGGCGAGAGCGACACGAACTTCGTCCACTCCTGCGCGGCCTCCAGACGCTGCTCCGGCGTGCTGGCCGGGTTGGCCAGGATGGATTCGATCCGCGCGGTCTCCACCGTGTTGCGGCCCAGCGTGGAGTGCGAGTTCCGGAACGAGCTGCTGATGTTCTGGCGGTAGAAATTGCCGAAGGCGTAGTCGAACTGCGTCGCCAGGCGGAAGTTGCCCAGGAAGGACAGCGTGCCGCCGAACGAGCCGGACCAGTCGGGCGCCGGCTTGCCGCGGTAGTACTCGCCGTCGGGGCCGTTCTCCGTGGCCGGAGCCGCGAAGAGGTTGAGCGCGTCCGGCGTGGTCGGGTTCGACAGGAATGCGAGCATCTCCGCCTGCGAATCCGCCTGCCCATCGCGGTTCTGGTCGAAGGGATAGGGCGTGTCCGCCAGCATCCGCGTGAAGAAGGAGCCGGGCGCGTAGCCCTCCGCGATCCAGGTCCGGTAGCGGTAGTAGCCCACCTTGATCGGCGGAGCGTCACCCATGTCGGTGACCTCCTCCTTCAGGTACGCCGCCGTCAGGAAAGCGTCGAAGGACGCCGACGGCGTGTTGAACACGCTGCCGCGCAGACCCACCTCCAGCCCATTGGCCGTCATCTCACCGAGATTGATGAGCTGGGCCGTGGTGAACCCGCCGGACGGGGCGAAGAGACGGGGCACCAGCACGTCCGTGACCGTGCGGTTCCAGTACGTCAGGTCCAGCGACAGCCGGTCCTCCAGCAGGCCCAGGTCGGCGCCCACCTCCCACTCCGTGGAGACCTCGGGCTCGAGATCGGGATTGCCCAGGTTGGACGGCCGGACTCCCGCGCCACTCGTGGCGGGCAACGGCGAGAACGTCGTGAACTTGTCGAACGCCCCCGGCTGCAGGCCGGACTGTCCGATGGCGGCGCGCAGACGGGCCGACGAGATGGGGCCCATCCCGCTCCAGCCGTCGAGGTCGCTGGGCACGAAGGAGATGCTGGCCTTCGGGTAGACCGCGCCACCGGCGCTCTGACCGAACGCGCTGTGCTTGTCGTAGCGCGCGCCCACCGTTGCGAAGAGGAAGTCCTGGTACCCGATCTGCTCCTGCAGGTACACGCCGGCGTTGACCGCCTCGACGATCTGCTCGCCGGCAGTGGGCTCGGCTGCGGCACCCGTCACTTCCAGGCCGGGGGCCGGGAAGGAGAAGCCGTAGCTGTAGTTCTGGTGGTAGTTGGACTGGAGCAGCTGCGCGCCGCCGATGAAGGACGACGAGAAGTTCGACGACACCTGGTGGTCCCAGGCCGTCTTCAGGTCCAGCGTGACCTCACGTCGGTTGTGGTCGCGCAGGCCGCGGTCGCCTTGCGGGGCGTACTGCGAGACCTTGTCCACGTCCCACCCGAAGCGGCGGAAGTCGATCTCCGAGGAAGACGAGAAGTCCACGCCGAACGTGGCGTCGACGGTCAGGTCCTGCAGCGGATTGTACTGGGCGTTGAAGCTACCCGCGAAGCGCTGGGTCTCCTCGTTCTGCTCGATGTTGTACATCTCGCGCATCGTGGCGAAGCAGCACGTCCCCGTCACGTTGGCATCGCTGGCCAGCTCGGGCTTGGACATGATGGCCATCGAGAACGTACCGGTGGTGTTGTTCCCGTTGGTCGGGACTTCGTGGTAGCGCTCCGTGTACATGGCGTTGAAGCGCAGCCGCACGTCCTCGCCGGGGAAGAAGGTCACGTTGCCGACCGCCTGCTTCTGCTGGTCGATGTCGGACGCCGGACCCCACTGGTTCCCGCCGAAGGACCCGTCTTCGTCCGCGTAGCGGCCGGACAGGAAGTACTGGATGCGGTCCGTGCCGCCCCGCACCGACAGGCTGTAGGCCTGGTGGTTCCCGGTCTCGAAGAGCGGGTCGAGCAGGGGCACCTCGAAGACGTCGTACGGCCCGAGCGAGCCCAGCCCCCAGTAGGAGGCGATGCGGTCCGCGTGGGCCTGCGTGCACCCGTCCTGGATGTAGGACTTGCCGGCGCGGCTGCAGGCGAAGCCTGCGTGCATCGGATACCGGTCCATGTTCTGCTGGGAGAAGCCACCCTCGATGGAGCCTTCCCACTGGGCCTGACCGGCCACGCCCTGCTTGGTGAAGATCTGGATCACCCCGTTGGAGGCTTCGGTCCCGTAGAGCGTGGCGGCGGCCGCGCCCTTGAGGATCTCGATGCGCTCGATGGCGTCGGGGTTGATGTCGTCCAGGCGGGACGCGGCCCCGGCGGCGCCGTCGTTGACCGACGCGTCCACCCGGATGCCGTCCACGTAGACGATCGGGTTGTTGTTCTGCGTGAGCGAGGACGTGCCGCGGATGCGGATCTGGGAGGCCTCGCCCGCCATGCCGCCCGTGGAGGAGAGGTTCACGCCGGCCTCACGACCCTGGATCATCTCCGAGAAGTTGGAGATGGGCGCGTCGCGCAGCTCCTCGACGTTCACCGAGGCCACCACGTTGCCGAGCTTCTTCTTCTCGGTGGCCTGGCCGGCGCCCGAGACGACGATCTCGTCCAGGGTGATGGCGGTCTGACGGAGCGAGAAATCCGCCACCACGGCCTGATCCCCGCTCACCGTCACGGTCATGGTGCCGGCCGTGTAGCCCACCATCTCGGCCCGCACTTCCGTCTGGCCCGCCGGCACCCCCGTGAGCAGGAACCGGCCGGACGCGTTGGACAAGGCGCCGAGGCTGGTGCCCGGCACGTACACCTGGACGCCGTCCAGCGGGCGTTGACTCCCCGCGTCGCGAACGGTCCCGGTGATGGTCCCCTGCTGGGCCGCGAGGCCCGGAGCGAGGACGGCGAGCGCGAGGGCCAAGCCCAAGGTGCTCCAGCGGAGCGTGCCTGCTCGCACGAGGAATCGGGAATGCATGTAGCCTCCAGTCTGTTGGGAGAGGCGTGACGGATTCCGGCCAGTCGGCCGTGACCGGCAGAGCCGGTCGTCTATGCGTCTCCGTTCCCCGCGAACGAAGACGGCATCCAATTCTCTGGACCGTGAAGCCCCGGGGGGACCTTCTGTTTGGGGTGGCGGGCAACGTGCGGCGCGCGCGGACCCGCTGTCAAGAAGGAGCTACGACGCCTCGCGCCCCGGTTTGCACCGTCACGAGAGGCGGCCCACATTGCCCGCTCGATGGGGGCCGTGCGAGCGAGTCTGTACCGGCTCGCGCTTCCGCCCCGAGGGATCGAGGCACGCGCTCGGGTCCCCTCCTCTCCCTCCGCTCGGTCCCATCCGCAACGTGGCGCTCCCGGCTCTCCTCGACCCCCGTGCCCCTGCCGCTCCGCTGCTGCGGGCCGGAGCGGTGTTGCTGGTGTGCGCGGTCGTGGCCGTCGCGGCGAACGGCCTCGCGCTCGTCGGGCCGCCGACCCCGCCGGGGACGCGCATCACGCTCGTGCGCGCGCTCGGCTTCGCGGCCGTGGCGCTGGGGGTCCTCGTCCTCCTGCGGCAGCGCGAGCGTCTGCGCGCCGAGAGCGCGCCGCGTGCGGAGCCCCTCGCCCGCCCGCTCCGCGCGGCGCTGCTGATCATGGTGGTGCTGGCGGCGTGGAGCGCGCTGCTCGGGCCGGCGCTGCCTGGGACCGAGGCGGGCCCCGGGTCCAGCACCGGAGGCGCGCGCGCGATTCCTGGCGATGGAGACACGAATCGTGGTTCACTCCCTCCGCCCCCGAGCCGCGGGGGGGATTCGCCCGTCACGGCGGGGCCCGATCCGACGAGCACCGAGTCACTCACCGATCCGGTCCCTGCTCCCGTGGAGAGCCCGCTGGCGGTCTGGATGCGACGACTGGGCGGCGTGCTCGTGCTGCTCGTGATCGTGGCGCTGGCGTGGGTCTATGCACGCGGGCAGGCGCGCAGACGCGGCCGGCGCTGGTCCCTCTCCCTGCGGAGCGCTCCCGAACCTGCGGTGGACGCGGGTCCCCCACCGGAGCTCCCGGTCGCCCTCGGGGACGACCCGCGGGGACGCACCACGCTGGCCTATCGTCGGCTCCTGGCCGCGCTGGCGGCGCGCGAAGCGGGACGCGAGCCCCACGAAGCGCCGCTGGAGCACCTGCGGCGCGCGCTCGCGCGCTTGCACGTCGAGCCGGCGACGCCCTTCCACCGTCTGGGGGCCCTGTACGTGCACGCGCAGTTCAGTCCCGTCCCGCTCCAGGAAACGCACGCGGTGACCGCCGCCGCCGCGCTCGAGGAGAGCCTGCGGGCGTTGGGCGCCACCGCCGCGCCGACGCACGCGCCGCACCCCTCGTCCGCCGGCCACGCATGAGCGATCCCACGCTGCGCGCCGGGCCCGTCACCGCGGCGGCCATCGCGATCGGTGGGATGGTCCTGCTGGCCGCACCTCAGCACGCGGCGAGCATCGTGAAGGTGGTCGTGGCCACGGCCGCCGTGGCCGCCGGGCTGCACGCCCTGTCGCGCAGCGTGCCCGCCACCGGCTGGATGTCCCCGTTCCGCTGGATGTCGCCGTTCGCGCGCGGCGGGGGCGCACGCCGACGCCGCGGGCGCCGGAGCGGCACGGGCGCGCTGCGTGCGCGCCTGTACGGCTGGCGCCAGCCGATCGAGGGTGGCCCCGCGCTCCCGCCCGCCGTGCTGCGCGCGCTGGCGCCGATCGCGCGCGCGGCGCTCGCGCTCGATCCGCGGGATCCTTCCGCTGGTGCCCGGGCCCGCGCGCAGTTGTCGCCCGAGGTGCGCGCGGTCCTGGAGGCGGCGCCCGAGCGGCGTCTGCGCTGGTATCGGGCGCATCCGCCGGCCCCCCGGGCCGTGGCCGAAGCGGTGGAGCGCATCCTGACCGACATCGACCGTGCCGCACGGGGCGCGCGCGGTCCTCGCCCCCCCTCGGGCCCCGGAGTCCCATGAGCACCACGCCCTCGCACGCGCCTTCGACCCCGATGGACGAGCGGCCATCCCCGCCGCCCGCCGCGCTTCCGCTCGAGGACGCGTTCGCGGTCGCGGAGCGCATCCTGGACGAGGTCTGCCGCGCCGTGGTGGGCAAGCGGGACGTGATCCGGCGCATCCTCACCGGTCTGCTGGCGGACGGACACGTCCTGCTGGACGACGTGCCGGGCGTAGCCAAGACGCTGACGGCCCGCTCGCTGGCGGCCGCAGCCGGACTCGACTTCGCGCGGGTGCAGTTCACCCCGGACGTCATGCCGGCCGACATCACGGGCTCGCTGGTCCTGGACCTGGCCACGCATCGGCCCGAGTTCCGTTCCGGACCGGTGTTCAGCCATCTGCTGCTGGCCGACGAGGTGAACCGCGCACCCGCCAAGACCCAGGCCGCGCTGCTCGAGGCGATGCAGGAGCGCCAGGTCACCGCGGACGGCACCACCTATCCGCTGCCGCGACCCTTCCTGGTCATCGCCACCCAGAACCCCATCGAGTCCGAGGGCACGTATCCGCTGCCCGAGGCCCAGCTCGACCGGTTCCTGCTCCGCACCACCATGGGCTATCCGGCCGAAGCCGACGAGGTCGCCATGCTGGAGGCCCGTGTGGCGCGGCGCACCGACGACGTGACCCTCACACCCGTCTGTGACGCGCCCACGTTCCGCGCGGTGCAGCAATCGGTGGAGGCGGTGCACGTGGAGCCGTCGCTGCTGGCCTACTGTGTGACGTTGGTGCGCGAGACCCGTACGGATCCCGAGCTGGCGGTGGGCTCGAGCCCGCGCGGCACGTTGGCCCTGGTCAAGCTGGCCCGCGCCACCGCGCTCCTGGCGGGACGCGCGTTCGTGGGGCCGGACGACCTGCGGGACGTGGCCGTGCCGGCCCTGGCGCATCGCGTGGTGCTGAGCGACGACGCCTGGGCCCGACGCGTGGACGCCGAGGAGGTGGTCCGGCGCGCCGTGGACCGCGTGCGCGTGCCGGGCGTGCGGTGAGCACGCGCGAGCCCGGCTCCGAGGCGCGCTGGCGGGCCGATCCGCGGCTGCCCGCGTATCTCGTGGCCGGCTTCGGCGCGCTGGTCGCCGCCCTGGCCACCGGGCAGGCGGTGCTGGTCGCGCTGGGCGCCCCCTTCCTGGTGCTGGCGGCGTTGGGGCTGTCCGATCGCGAGCCCTTCGCGCTCGCGGGCGCGGTGGAGCTGGACGCGCTGCGGGCCGTCGAAGGGGGCGAGGTCGCGGGCACCGTGACGGTGGAGTGGCGCGGGGACGCCGACGTGGACGTGCTGCTCACCGGCGCCCGCGGTGTCACGCCGGTCGATCCGGCCCCCGTCCTGGCGTGGTCGCTGCCCGCCGCCTCGGGACCCGCCACGTTCCGCTTCCGTCTGCGCGCGGACGCGTGGGGCGTGCACGAGACCGGCGAGCTGTGGGTGCGGGCCCGCCGTCCAGGCAGCCTGCGGATGGAGGAGCGCAAGCTGGCGGATGCGCCTACGCTCCGGATCCTTCCCACCACGCTGCGGCTCAGCCGCCTGCTCGAGCCCACCGAGGCGCGCGCCAGCGCAGGGATGCACGTCGCGCGGCAGCGCGGGCATGGGACGGACTTTGCCGAGCTGCGTCCGTACCGGCCGGGCGACCGGCTGCGCGACATCTCCTGGGCCACCTCGGCGCGCCTGGGGACGCCCTGGGTGCGCGTGAACCACCCGGAGCGCACCGGTACGGTGCTGCTCCTGCTGGACGTGGTGTTCGGGGACGATGCCGGCGGCAACGAAGCGCTCGCGCGCGCGGCCCGGGCCGCGTGGGCAGTGGCATCGGCCCACCTGCAGGTGCAGGACCGGGTGGGCCTGCTGGCGACCGGTCGCACGGCGGCCTGGCTACCGCCGCGGGGTGGACGGCGCGCGCGGTGGATGCTGCTGGATGCGCTGCTGGGCGTGGGTGGGGCGGCGGAGCGGCAGGCCCGCCCACGGGGCCAGCGCAGCCGTGTGGAGGTGCCGCACGACGCGCTGATCGTAGGCGTGAGCACGTTGCGTTCGCAGATGTTCCTGCCGCCGCTCCTGCACTACCGCCGCGTGGGGCACGCGGTGGCCGTGCTGGTGATCGACACGGAGGACCTGCTGCCGGACACGGGCGATGCGGTGGACCGCGCCACCCGCGCCTTGTGGCGCGCGCAGCGCGACGCCGAGCGACACGCGCTGGTGCGCGCCGGCATCCCGACCGCGCTGGTGACGGTCACCGACGGCGTCGGCCCGGCGGTGCAGACGCTCCGGCGGCGCCTGGATGCGCTGAGCCACCCCAACCGCGCGGCCGTGCGGGCCGGATGAGCGGGCGGACCCGACTCGAGCGGTGGGGCCCGGCCCGCGTGGCCCTGGCGCTGCTGGCGCTGGCGCTGGGGGTCGCCACCGCGCGCGCCTTCCACGTGGCGGGCGCGCCCGCGCAGCTCGCGCTCGTGTACGGCGCGCTGGTGTTGGGTGCCGTGCAGGTCCCGGCGGCCATCACGCTGCAGGTGGTGGCCGGGCAGGTCCTGCTCGCGGGGTGGGTGCTGAGATCGTCGGGACCGCTCGGCCCGGAGGCGCTGCTGCGGCTGGGCGCGACGCTCTTTGCGGTGGTGGCCACGGCCGAGCTGCTGGCCGCGGTGGCCCGGCTGGACCTGCCCGTGCGGCGGGGGGCGTCGGGGGAGCTGCCGCGCACGGCTTTCGCGGCCAGCCTGGCCGCGCTCTGCTTCCTGCTGCTCCTGCCCCTGCGCCGCGTCCCCGGCCCCGGCGGTCTGGCCGGCGTCCTGGCGGCCGCGCTGGGCTTCCTGGTCCTGGCCGGCCTGCTGCGGGTGGGCGGGGAGAGGGGCTGAGGGCGGGCGCACCGCTCGTCCCATCCGCTCCGCCGTCCTACATTCGCCCTCCGTGCGCGGCACCTCCTCCACGTCCGCGCCGTGCGGTCGCCTCTACACGTCCCTCCCCAAGGAGCGTGCCCATGTCCGTCCCCGTCCTGCGTCCCGTCTCGTTCCTGGCGGCGTGCGCCGCCCTCCTTCCTCTGGCGGAGGCCGCCGAAGCGCAGACCGTCGACTACAATCGCGCGGAGCGCTTCCTGTCCTGGCACACCGAGCGGATGATCTCGGGAGACGAGGTGGCGCCCGAATGGCTGGAGGACGGGCGCCGGTTCTGGTACCGCAACCACCTGGGCGAGGGTCACGAGTTCATCCTGGTGGACCCGGCGGTACCTTCGCGCCGGCCTCTGTTCGACGCGCATCGGCTGGCGGCGGCCATGTCGATGGCGGACGACACCGCCTACGTGGGCACGAAGCTGCCCTTCACGACCTTCGAGTTCGTGGATGAGCTGCGCTCGATCGAGTTCAAGGCGAGGAAGCGCCGCTTCGTCTGCGACATCACACAGTACGCCTGCACGGTGGGCGACACGTTGCCGAGCGACGTGCCCTACGTGGAGTCTCCGGACGGGCGCTGGGAGGCCTTCGTGGTGGAGCACGACCTGTACGTCCGTCCGACCGGGGGCGGCGACTCCGTGCGCGTCACCACCGACGGCGCGGAGTTCAACAGCTACGGCCTGACGGTGGCGCGTCCCAACCAGGTGCGGGAGAAGACCCCGCGGCGGCCGGATGTGCGCTGGTCCCCCGATTCCCGGCGCCTTGCGGTGGCACGCCAGGACGAGCGGGACGTGGAGCATCACCACTACCTGTCCATGACGCCGCAGCGACCGGTGCACTACTCCTATCCGTACGCGCTCCCGGGGGACTCCGTCATCCCGTTCCCGAACGTGCACGTGATCACGTTGGAGCCGCCGGAGGCGGTGGACAGCGATGCGGCCCTTCCGCGCGTGGTGGGCAACGTGGCGGTGACGTTCCCCATGCGTCCGCTGCAGTCCTCCTTCCAGGGCTCGCTGCCGGACTCGGCCTGGAGCGAGGACGGGTCCACGCTCTACGTGACGTCCACCACGCGGGCATACAAGGACATGTTCCTGACGGCGGTGGACGTGAACACCGGGCAGCACCGCCAGCTCGCGCACGAGACCAGCAAGACGTACGTGGAGATGTCGCACGGCAGCCGGCTGGACCCCGCGTCCTGGTACGTGTTCGGGGACGGGAACGTGCTCTGGTGGTCCCAGCGGGACGGATGGGCCCATCTCTATCTGCTGGACGAAAGCGGTGCGGTGGAGCGTCAGCTCACCTCGGGCCCGTGGATGGTGGAGCGCGTCATGCACGTGGACGAGCCGCGCGGACAGGTGTACTTCGTCGCGCGTGGCCGCGAGGCGGATCGACTCGTCTACGAGGCGTACCTCTATCGCGTCAACCTGGACGGCTCGGGCTTGACGCTGCTGACGCCGGAAGACGGCCACCACGACATCACCTGGTCGCCGGACGGCTCGGTGTTCGTGGACCGCGTCTCGAAGATCGGCTCCGCGCCGGAAAGCCTGCTCCGGTCGGGACGGGACGGCCGCGTGCTGCTCCCGCTGGAGACGGCGGACATCCATCGCCTCGAGGAGGAGATCGGCTTCCAGCCCGCGGAGGTGTTCACGGTCAAGGCCCGTGACGGTGTGACCGATCTCTACGGGCTGATCTACTTCCCGCCGGACGTGGACCCGAACGGCAGCTACCCGATCATCACGCACATCTACCCGGGCCCGCAGGTGGGCTCCGTGGGACGCACGTGGGACTTCCGCAGCGGCGGGGACGACTTCGCCCTGGCGCAGCTCGGCTTCGTGGTCATCCAGCTCGACCACCTGGGCACGCCCTGGCGGTCCAAGGCCTTCCACGACAACTACTACGGCGACTTCAACGACAACGGTCTGCCCGACCACATCACGGCCATCCGTCAACTCGCGGCCCGGTATCCCTTCATCGACCTGGACCGGGTGGGCATCTACGGGCATTCCGGTGGAGGCTTCGCCACCACGGACGCCATGTTCCGCTTCCCGGACTTCTTCAAGGTGGGCGTGGCCGGCGCGGGCAACCACGACAACCGCAGCTACAACATCTACTGGGCCGAGAAGTACCAGGGCGAGCTGGTGCGCGACACCGTGAAGGGCACGGACAACTTCGAGGAGGAGGCCAACAAGTCCCATGCGGCCAACTTGAAGGGGAAGCTCCTGCTCATGCATGGCGACATGGACGACAACGTGCATCCGGCCATGACCATCCAGGTCGTGGACGAGCTGATCAAGGCCAACAAGGACTTCGATCTGATCATCGCGCCGAACCGCGCGCACGGGCTCAACGAGCCCTACTTCGTGCGGCGGCGTTGGGACTTCTTCGTGGAGCACCTGCTGGGCCAGGAGCCGCCGGCGGGCTACGAGATCAAGCGACCGGAAGGATGAGCAGAACGGGATGGCGTGGGCGACCGCATCGTGACCGCAGGGACAGACAGACGGTGACCGGAGGGACGAGCAGACCGTGACCGGAGGGACGAGCAGACCGTGACCGCAGGGACGAACAGACCGTGATGGAGCTGGAGACCCTTCCGGCGTACGAGCGCGATCCGCGCCAGGTGCGCCTGGAGACCGAGGTGCTGGAGACCGGCGAACAGGACGGCCGGCCGTACGTGGTGCTCACCGACACCGTGCTGTATCCCGAAGGCGGCGGACAGCCGGCGGACCGGGGCACGGTGGCCGGCGTGGCCGTGCTGGACGTGCAGCGCGTGGAGGGCCGGATCCGCCACGTCCTGGCGGGTCCGGCGCCCTCCGGCCCGGTGCGTGTGGAGCTCGATTGGGCGCGCCGGTTCGACCACATGCAGCAGCACACCGCGCAGCACCTGCTCACGGCGGTGGCGGACACCCGGCACGGGTGGCACACCACCGCGTTCCATCTGGGGGAGGACGTCTCCGATATCGAACTGGACGTCCCCGGGCTCTCCTCCGCGCAGGTGGCGGATCTGGAGGAGGCCGTGGCGGCGGAGGTGCGCGCGGCCCGGCCCGTGACCGCGCGGCGGGTGGACGCGGAGACCTACGCCACGCTCCCGGTGCGCTCGCGCGGCTTGCCGGCCGGGCACACGGGCAGCATCCGCCTGGTGGAGATCGACGGCATCGATCTCAACACCTGCGGGGGCACCCACTGCGCGTCCACCGCGGAGCTGGAGGCGGTGAAGCTGCTGGGCACCGAGCCTGTGCGCGGCGGCACGCGGCTGTTCTACGTCGCGGGCGGCCGGATGCGCCGGACGCTGGGTGCGCACCATGCGCGCGCGGCGGCGCTGCGCGGGGTGCTGGGCGTGGGCGACAGCGAGCTGGTCGGCGCCGTGGAAGCGAAGCTGGCCCAGCTCAAGGAAGCGCACCGGAGCGTGCGGGCGCTGGAGGAGGAGCTGGCGGTGGCCACCGCGGAGCGCTTCGCCGCGGCCGGGCATGCGCTCTGGGACGCGCACTTCCCGGAGCGCGGTCTCCCGTTCCTGCAGCGCATCGCGCGCGAGCTGGAGCGCATGGCTCCGGCCGCCGCGGCCTTCCTCACCTGTGGCCCGGGCGAGGAAGGCGCCTTCGTGCTGGCCGCCGGCCCCGAGGCCACGCTCGACCTCCCGCGCGTCGGGCCCGCCGTGGCCGAGGCGCTGGGCGGCCGGGGGGGCGGGTCCGGTCGTCTCTACCAGGGGAAGGCGAGCCGGCTCTCGGGTCGGGCGGAGGCGCTGGCACGGGTGCTGAGCGCCTCATCGCCGCATTGACCAGGAACTGGCGCGCCCGCTGAGCCGTCGATCGCTCCTTGGCGCTTTCCTACCGAGGGATCTCCCAAACCCACGGAGGAAGCGATGCCCCCGAGGAACAGATCGTCCTGGCGTCTGCTGGTCGGCGCGTGCGTGCTGCTGGCCGGCTGCGACTCCCCCGCCCATCCGCCGGGCGAAGCGGAGGACGCCGAGTTGTATGCGCTGTACCAGCAGGCCATGTCGCTGCAGCAGCGCATGGAGGCGGCGGGCGACGTGCTCCCCGAGCACGTGACTGCGTTGAACGCGCTGGTCGACGATGTGGTGGCGTTCCAGAGCCGGTATGGGCGGAGCGACGTGTTGCTGAAGCACACGGCACCGTCCCGCCCGCTGGTGGGCACCGCGGTACCGATCGATCCTACGCCGACGCCCACCGGATGTCGGGGTCCGTGCCCATCCTTCCAGTGGTACTCGCCCACCCGCATCTGCTTCCTGAGCGAGGTGACGTGCGATCCAGACGGTCGCAACACGGTCTGCTACTACCGGACGTGCCTGAACTTCCCGATCTGGTTCGACAAGGCCGAGGCGCTCGCCCGCTGACCGCTACGGTGCGAGGACCCGCCCCCGCGCGGGTAGCGGGTCCTCGCCCGTCCCCTACTTCGTGTGCGTGGCGAAGAACGCACCGAACAGCCGCGGCGCATCGATGCCGCCCGGGTTGTTCGGCGGATAGCGCCGCCCCGGCCCGCGCGCGAACTCGTGCTGGAGGCCCGCGACGATCCACCATTCGAGCTCGTTGCCGCTGACGTTGCCCGGTAGTGGCGTCTGCCAGGTCATCCCGGTGGCTCCGCCGCCCGCCGACACCGTGAAGGCTGCGTCGTCGAGTTGCAGGGACGCGGCCATGGCCACGCGGCGTTCGTCCATGTCCGCGTAGCTGAACAGCACCGCGGCATTCAGCGGTACGGCCGCTACGGGCGGCTGGCCCGGCAGGAGGTCCGCGTTGATGCCCTGGATCGCGTACGAGTCCTGGGTTCCGAGGAGGAACTGGAAGGGGATCGGGACGGAGGCGACGAAGGCCTGCGGGAAGGGCCGGGTGACGGCCGCGCCCGACGCGACGCGGGCGCCGAGCTCGATGGCCACCCGGCCCGCGAAGCTGCCGCCGTTGGAGAATCCCGACACGTGGATGCGGCGGGTGTCGATGCGAGCGCTCGCCTCGGCGTCGTCGAGCAGCGTCGTGGTGAAGGCGATATCGTCCAGCGGCCAGGGCGAGCCCGCGGGCAGACCGGCCGGGACCCAGGTGGTATCGATCTCCTGGATCAGCCCGTATGCGTTCCACTTGGTCTCGGAGCTGCCACTCGACAGGCGGTAGGTCACTCCGCTGGGGAAGGCGACGATCCACCCATTGGCGTCGGCTTCCTCCTGCCAGGAGGACTGCTCGTAGAACAGCTCTCCATGCTGCGCGCTGCCGTGGTACATCACGATGAGCGGGACATCCGCGCCGGACGTCACGAGCGGATGGTTGGGAACGTGGACCACGTAGCGCCGGTCCACGCCGTCCACGGTGACGATGCGGCAGTTGATCCCCACGTCGAACGGCGTGCCTGCGGGGTGGAGCGTTCCGGCGGTACGGCAGGCATCCCAGACCGGACGAGCGGAGGACGGCAGCGACGCGATCACCTTCGCGGCCCACGCCGGAGCGGCCGCCCGCGTCAGCGCCTCGGGCCTGGGCTCGCGAGGCTCGCTCGGGGAGTCGTGGTCGCACGCGCCGACGAGGAGCGCGCAGAGCGTCGCAGTGAGAAGCGGTCGGATCGGAGTCTTCGGGAGTGCAAGGGACCGGGACGGTCCCGACGTCGTCGTATCGTACATGGCGGTATCCCCGTTCAGGTGCGGCCGGCATGGCCGCCGGGAATCCCGGCGTCGGGTCGGTGCCAGAGTGGACATGGATTCCGGCGGGGCGGCGACGGCACGCCCGCCGCCGCCCGCGCGGATCCGCGCCACCCGGGTCTCAGCGGTGCACCTCGACCCGGAACCTGTCCGGGAGTCGCTCCCTCAGCCGTGCACGAGCTTCCGGTACTTGAGGCGGTGGGGCTGCGCGGCCTCGGCGCCCAGCCGCTTCTTCCGGTCCTCCTCGTACTCCTGGTAGTTGCCCGGATACCAGACCACCTCGCTGTCGCCCTCGAAGGCGAGGATGTGGGTGGCCACGCGGTCCAGGAACCAGCGGTCGTGGGAGATGACCAGCACGCAACCGGCGAACTGCAGGATGGCGTCCTCCAGCGCGCGCAGCGTGTCCACGTCCAGGTCGTTGGTGGGCTCGTCCAGCAGCAGGACGTTGCCGCCTTCCTTGAGCAGCTTGGCCAGGTGCAGCCGGTTGCGCTCGCCGCCGGAGAGGACGCCCACCTTCTTCTGCTGGTCGGCGCCCCGGAAGTTGAACCAGGACAGGTAGGCGCGGCCGTTCACCTCGGCGCGACCGAACTGCAGCGTGTCCAACCCGCCCGTGACCTCCTCGAAGACGGTGTGGTCGCCTGCGAGCGCGGCGCGGCTCTGGTCCACATAGGCGAGCTGCACGGTCTCTCCCACCTTGAGCGTGCCGCCGTCGGGCTGCTCCTGGCCGGTGATCATGCGGAAGAGCGTGGTCTTCCCCGCGCCGTTGGCGCCGATGATCCCCACGATGGCGCCGGGCGGCACGTCGAAGGAGAGATCGTCCACCAGGAGGCGGTCGTCGTAGCCCTTCTTCAGGTGGTCGGCGCGGATGACCACGTCACCCAGACGCGGGCCCTTGGGGATCAGGATTTCGGCGGTGCGCACCTGCTCGCGCTCGTCCGCGGCCAGCAGCGCCTCGTACGCGGAGAGACGGGCCTTGCCCTTGGACTGGCGGGCGCGGGGCGCCATGCGCACCCAGTCGAGCTCACGCTCCAGCGTCTTGGCGCGCGCCGAGTTCTGCTTCTCCTCCACGCGGAAGCGCTCCTGCTTCTGCTCCAGCCAGGAGGTGTAGTTGCCCTTCCACGGGATCCCCTTGCCGCGGTCCAGCTCCAGGATCCACTGGGCCACGTTGTCCAGGAAGTAGCGGTCGTGCGTGATGGCGACGATGGTGCCGGGGAAGGCGGAGAGGTGATGCTCCAGCCAGGCCACGGACTCGGCGTCCAGGTGGTTGGTGGGCTCGTCCAGGAGCAGCATGTCGGGCTGCTCCAGCAGCACCTTGCAGAGTGCCACGCGGCGGCGCTCGCCACCGGAGAGCGTGGTCACGTCCGCGTCGGCGGGCGGAAGCCGGAGCGCGTCCATGGCGATCTCCAGCTTGCGGTCCAGCTCCCAGGCGTCGGCCGCTTCGATCTTCTCCTGGAGGGACGCCTGCTCCTCGATGAGCGCGTTCATCTGGTCGTCGTCGGTCACCTCGCCGAACGCCAGGTTGACCTCCTCGAAGCGCCGCAGCAGGTCCCGCGTCTCCTTCACCGCCAGCTCCACGTTGCCCTTCACGTCGAGCGTCGGGTCCAGCTCGGGCTCCTGCGCCAGGTACCCGATGCGCGTCCCCTTCATGGCCCAGGCCTCGCCCTGGAAGTCGGCGTCCACGCCGGCCATGATCTTGAGCAGCGAGCTCTTCCCCGAGCCGTTCGGTCCCACCACGCCGATCTTGGCGCCGGGGAAGAACGAGATGCTGATGTCCTCGAGGATCTTGCGCTGCGGCGGCACCACCTTGGTGAGGCGGTGGGTGTGGTAGATGAACTTCTGCTCGGCCATGGAGTCGGGGTCGGGTCGGGTGGATGGACGGTCCGGGCGATCGATCGCGCGTCTGCCACGCGGAGTTCCCGGTGCGGGCGCGGGGCCCTCTCCGCGGCGGCGCTGCGATGCGGGCCGGAATCTAACCCGACGGTCCCGTACCGGGAGTGCGGCCCTCCGCGGCCAGTCGCCGAATGATCGCCCTCGCCTTTCTGGACGGCTGCCGGCCGACCGCCCCCACTCTCCCCTGCGGACGGCTGCCGGTCCACCTCGCCGCCTTCATGGAATGCCGGTCGCCCTCGCCGCCCTCATCCGTGCCGGTCGATCGCCCTCGCACTCCCTCCCCGCCGGCCCCTCTGCGCCTGCGCGTGCGGGACCGGCCCCGTCCCCCGTAGGTTCCGGCCTCGAAGCGGCACTGCGGCCCCTCCTGTCCCACAGTACCCGAGGTCCTCCATGAAGCAGATTCCGGCGATCCTGTTGGGCGCCCTCCTTCTCGCCACCCCGCTCCACGCTCAGAGCGGTGGCATGGCCGACCGGATCCAGGCCGCCGTCGAGGCCGTCGAGGGACAGGTGGTCGAGTGGCGTCGTGACATCCACCAGCATCCGGAGCTCGGCAACCGGGAGTTCCGCACGGCCGCGCTGGTGGCGGAGCACCTGCGTGGGCTGGGCATGGAGGTCCGCACCGAGGTGGCCCACACCGGCGTCGTGGGCGTGTTGCGCGGCGGACGGCCGGGACCGGTGGTGGCGCTGCGCGCGGACATGGACGCGCTGCCCGTCACCGAGATGGTGGATCTGCCGTTCGCATCCAAGGTCCGGACCGAATACAACGGCCAGGACGTGGGCGTGATGCACGCCTGCGGGCACGACAACCACGTCGCCATCCTGATGGGGGTGGCGTCGGTGCTGGCGGGAATGCGCGCCGACCTGCCGGGCACGGTCAAGTTCATCTTCCAGCCCGCGGAGGAGGGGGCGCCCGCCGGAGAGCGCGGCGGCGCGGCACTGATGTTGGAGGAGCAGGCGTTCTCGGATCCCGTGCCCGAGGCCGTCTTCGGGCTGCACGTGTTCCCCGCGCCGGTCGGGTCGATCCTCTATCGCAAGGGCGGGTTCCTGGCGAGCGCGGACAACCTGCGGATCGTGGTACGGGGCAAGCAGACGCACGGGGCGATGCCGTGGGGCGGCACGGACCCGATCGTCACGTCGTCGCTGATCGTGACGGGACTCCAGACCATCGTGAGCCGACAGGTGGACCTGACCGACTCGCCCGCCATCGTGACCATCGGCTCCATCCAGGGTGGCGTGCGCGGCAACATCATCCCCGACTCCGTGGTGATGGTGGGCACCATCCGGTCGCACAGCGCCGCGGTCCAGACGCTCGTGCACGAGCGCATCCGCCGCACCGCCGAGTCGATCGCGGCGTCCCAGGGGGCCGAGGCCGAGGTCACGATCGACATCGGCTATCCCGTCACTGCGAACGACGCGGCCCTGACCGACCGCATGACGGAGACCCTGCGCGGCGTGGTGGGCACGCAGGGACTCGTCGAATCGCCGCCCATCATGGGGGCCGAGGATTTCTCCTACTTCGCCAACGAGGTGCCGGGCCTGTTCATCGGCCTGGGCGTGACCCCACCGGAGAACCCCGAGATGGGCGCGCCGAACCACTCCCCGTTGTTCTACGCGGACGAGCGCGCGTTGCCGATCGGCATGCGCGCCCTGGCGGGACTGGCGCTCGAATACCTGAGCGCGCGTCCGGCGATGGACTGACCGGTTCCGGAGGGGACGTGGAGCCCGACAGCATCGACGGCTACATCGAGGCCCAGCCCGCCGCGGTGCGCGGGCGCCTGCACGAGCTGCGCGCAACCATCCGCGCAGCCGCGCCGGATGCGTCGGAGAAGATCAGCTACCGCATCCCGACCTTCGAGCATCACGGCTCGTTGGTCCACTTCGCCGCGTTCGCGAACCACGTCGGGTTCTATCCCACACCGAGCGGCATCGAGGCGTTCGCGCACGAGCTCGAGGGATACACGCACGCGAAGGGCTCCGTCCAGTTTCCCCACACCGAGCCGCTGCCGCTCGATCTGGTGCAGCGGATCGTGCGTTTCCGGGTGGCGGAGAACGAGGAGAAGAAGGCGAGGAAGGACGACGCCAGGAAGGCGAAGTAGGGCGAGGCCCGGAGGGGGAAGAGGCCCGCGGGGAAGAAGGACGAGGCCAGGAAGGCGAAGAAGGGCGAAACAGGAAGGCGAGGAAGGACGAGGCCCGGACGGCCAAGAAGGACGAGGCCCGGAAGGCCAGGGAGGACGAGGCCCGGAAGGCCAAGCGGGCCGCGGGGACGAAGGGCCCAGCGGGCGGCACGAAGCGGCCCCGGCGGTAGCGTCCCTCCGCGGTGGCCGGGACTGCGGGTCGGCCGTACCCACGCACCCGCGGCGGAGGCCGCCCGGCGAAGCCCGACCCATCCCGCCATGGCCGCGCCGCCCGGGCCGCGCCTCCGTTGGTCGATGGAGAGACGCCCCATCGCCCGCGTCCGGATCCGGGCCGACGACCGGATCGAGATCACGCTGCTCCGCGGATTCAGCGCGGCGGACCTCGCGACGGTCCGCGCGCTGCCGGGCCGCACGTACGTTGCGGAGCGCAAGGTCTGGCAGGCTCCGGGAGCCGAGGCGGCGCTGCGCGCCCTGAGGGCGGCCTTCGGCGAAGACGGGGTCGTCGTGGTGACGGAAGAGGGAACCGGCGCGCGCGCCAGGGGCCCCGACGGCCCCCAGCCGGTCCAGCCCTCCGTGGCGGCGGGGACGCGACCGTGGGAGCGACCCCACGTCCCCTCCGGTCCGCGGGATCGATCGGAGGTACCGGAACGCTCGGCCCCACGGCGAGGCTGGTCTCCGTCGCAGCGACCGGACGCCCTCTCTCCTCCAGGAGACCGACCCGCTCCGGCCGGTGCGCCCCCGCCGACGAGACACGGCCGCCCGGCCGGCCCGCCACCGCATCTCCCGGTTCGCCACGGCGATCTCCCCGAAGCGGAGGACCTGCTCGATCGCGTGCGGCAGGCCCTCGTCCTGCGCGGGTATGGGCGGACGACGGTGAAGGTCTACCTCGGCCACTTGCGGCGCTTCCTGACCTGGTGCGGGAACGGGATCGCCCGCCTGCCGGATGACCCTGCCGGGAAGGGGCAGGCGTACCTGCTGTCCCTGGTGGAGGATCGCGGGGTGTCGCGGAGCTACCAGAGCCAGGCGGTGAGCGCGCTGCGGTTCCTGTGCGAGTCGGTGCTGGGACAGCCCACGCTCGCGCTCCGCATCCCCAGACCGAAGAGGGACCGTCCCCTCCCCAGCGTGCTCAGCATGGAGGAGGTGTCCCGCCTGCTCAAGCGCACGAGGAATCCGAAGCATCGTGCCTTGCTGATGCTGCTCTACTCGGCCGGCCTGCGGGTGAGCGAGGTCGTGCGCCTGAAGCCCGAGGACCTGGACCTCGACCGGGGGCTGGTGCGGGTGCGGAGAGCGAAGGGCCGGAAGGACCGCTACACCCTGCTGGCCCGCCGCGCCGTCGACGCGGTGCGGATGTACACGGATGCGTATCCCACCGGCCCGTGGCTCTTCCCCGGGGACCGGCGAGACCGTCACCTCACCACCCGCTCGGTGCAGCGGATCGTCAAGCAATCGGCGCGCGCCGCCGGCATCATCAAGAACGTGACCACCCACACCCTGCGGCACAGCTTCGCGACGCACCTGCTGGAGGGAGGCACCAACCTGCGTGTCATCCAGGAGCTCCTGGGCCACCAGAGCACC